>CAYTPS010000369.1:0-4976 GCA_964439245.1 uncultured Pirellulaceae bacterium
AGCCATAAATCCAAGACTCGACAAGAGCATCGCTTGGCCATCAGTCAAATAATCTCGCAGCCTCACAAACACAAACCATCGCCAATAGTATTCCTCTAAATAGCTATGAATCAATGAATAGAACAATCCCAACGCCGCAAATCGAAGGGGTGTATCAAGATTCATCCCCGAAACTTTCAAGCGGACAGTTTCCAAAAACGACGCCTCAATCCAACCCGTCCGGCTGAGAAACCAGTAACCGGCAAATATGCTGGCTGCGACGAATAATCCAAACCAAACCGATACCAGCCAACCCGTTCCCGGGATCCTTGAATGATCCCGTTCGGTGATTTCAGATAAATCCGGATGCTGTCTCCCGGGCAACAGCGCTGGGAGCGTTTCCCGAAACCACCGCCAGCTCCAATATGCGGGGAAACCGAACTGAACCAGTTTCAAAACTGCATATGCGGTTTGTTGTGCCGACGCCGCCCAAGTCGCCAGGAACACAAAATAAACCCACGTCAAAACCGTCGGAAAGAACATT
The DNA here is from genome assembly GCA_964439245.1 of uncultured Pirellulaceae bacterium. Lineage (GTDB taxonomy): Bacteria > Planctomycetota > Planctomycetia > Pirellulales > Pirellulaceae > Mariniblastus. The sequence goes on from CAYTPS010000369.1 coordinate 524, forward strand.
GCGAATGCAATTGCGGCAAGGTTTGAGGATTTTTTTGCGACAGACATGGGTTTCCGGGGCAGAGCAGGTAGGGCCGGCATTCTACCCGATGAGGTAACTCTCCGCACGACCGAGCGTTTCGATCAATCGGTCAATATCGGTGCGTCTCGAGAGCAAAATTGGATGATGCAACAACATCGTCGTCGCAGCGGCAGACCGAGAATGTTGCAAATCGCCAATGCTCCGACATCGCCGGGAACTACGTTTGGCAAACCCTCGAAACCCCTCTGCCAACATGATCCCCTCTTCCTGAATGATGCCAATGAACGAGGCTCGATCAAACGGAGCGTTCGCTTTGATGCGAATCGGAAGCTTGTAAAAAGCCGGCATGTTACCCTCCGAAAAAGTGGAGACTTCCAGTGTCTGAAGCCACTTCGATTCCGAAAGTGCTGCAGTGATTCTCCGAACTGCCGACAGGCGGCGTTGATTCAAATCCTCAAGCTGAGACAACTGCGGCAGGAGCAGTGCGGCTTGTATCTGAGAAAACGGGAACGCATCGTTGCCGCGGTGAGCAAAAATCCGCGCTCGTTGCAGCATTGATTCATCATTACACAACACTGCTCCCCCCCGACCAGCAGACAAGAGCTTGCTGCCACCGAAGCTGAGGGTGACAACATCACCAAAAGTGCCCAACATGCGTCCCCCGAGCATCGCACCAGGTGACTGGCAAACATCTTCAACGACTTTGATTCGCGCCGCCCCTGCAATGGCAACCAAAGTTTCAATGTCAGCCGTTTCACCATGGAGATGCGAAACGATCACTGCGCGAGTCTTGTCCGAAATCGCTGATTTCAAATGCTGCGCATCGATGGTCCAGCGATCCGGCAGGACATCGACAAGTACCGGCCGCGCTCCGATGGCCTCGATAGCGCGAAAGTTTCCGGGAAAATCATAAGCAGCCAAAATCACTTCATCATCGGCTTTGACACCAGCGGCACGTAAGGCCAGTTCGACAGCCACCGTTCCACTGGAACACAACAGGCAATGCGACAGTCCCCACATTTCTTGCAGACTTAATTGCGTCTGTTCAAGCAACGTCCCCTGATACATTCCCCATTGGCCACTGGAAAGCGCATCGTTTACCGATGCAACAATGGCATCATTGGCAACCGGCCACTTCGGCGGGCCGTCAGGAAACGCTGCTTGGCCGCCCTCAATTTTCAGCAATGGTTTCAAAATAGGGGGACTCGATATGGGAATTGCATAATTGGTTGGGAAAGTTGGTACTAGTGTCCTCAAGCGTATTTGCGTGGCCTTCTGGCTGAAGCCAGATACTGCTCATTTGAGATCTCGTTTCGGTGCCATGCTTTACGCGCAGCGTGAGCATGTAAAAGGCGGCAGCTGTTTCCCCAATTTGATATTTCGATCGAAACTCCGACTGCGCATGGTCATGCTTCGCGTTACCATGGCACCCGCTCCGTCAGTTTAACTGTGTCGAATTACGGGAATGCCTTACTCTTCGCGTAAACACGGAATCCATAAAAACTCAATGGACGCAAGTCGTTTGAGCAGTATCGGGCTGAGACCGGCAATAGGCACTGCGTTTCACGATTTTGCGAAGCGAACAGGCCACCGCTCGCGACTTCCTTGATCCAACCAGTATACTCTCTCATAAGTAGACTGACTTCAGCTCCCAAAGACAACGTTTCTGATATGAAGAAGATTCGATTCCTGATGATTGGCGGTTTCTTAGGCGCCGGGAAAACTACCACCATTGGAAAACTTGCCGCGCACTACGTCGCCCAAGGTAAAAATGTCGCACTGGTCACCAACGATCAAGCCTACGATCTGGTTGATACGCACACACTACGCGCCCAAGGTTTCGATGTCGGTGAAGTGCCCGGAGCTTGTTTCTGCTGTAAGTTCGACGATCTCGTGGCGACCATTTCCGAACTGGCTCCCGACCCAAATCTTCTTCCTGACATCGTTATTGCTGAACCGGTCGGCAGCTGCACCGATTTGGTGGCAACGGTCGCCGAACCCATGGCAGAGATCTTCGGAGACCGGTTTGAAGTTGGCCCGATGGTGGTTTTGTTGAAACCCGAACACGGACAGAAGATCCTCTCTGACACTCGTGGCAAGGGATTTTCCCCCAAGGCCGAGTACATCTTCCTCAAACAGCTCGAAGAAGCCGATGCCATCGTCGTCAATAAATCCGACAAGCTTTCTCAAGAACAACAACAAACCTTGCTGAAGCAAATCGCCGAACGCTTTCCCGCCATCCCAGCGATCTGCGCTAGTGCAAAAACACGATTCAATTTTGAAGCGGTCGTTGCAGCGACAGAACAACCGCGCCGCCAACGCGAAGCGATGATGGACGTAGACTACGCAACCTACGCAGAAGGCGAGGCAGAGCTAGGATGGTTGAATTGCCAGATAAAGGCCGATGCCGCGGAACCGTTCTCACTGGACGATTTGGTTGTCCAAGTGGTTTCCAAAATAGGCGAACTTTTTGACGAGGCGCGATGCGAAATTGCCCATCTCAAAGTGTTGGGACAAACGCTGGAAAGCGCTGCGGTAGCAAACCGAGTGGCCTCCAACTCACTGACAGACCTGAGCCTGGCCAGCGAGATCCAAACCGTGTCAGCCGATCTTCTGGTTAATGCCCGAGTTGCCGCGAGCCCTGATCAGCTATCGGATATCGTGAAAGAAGTGGCCGAAACTACGGCCGGCGAACTGAACGTTACGCTATCGGTTCAAAACATCCAATCATTCCGCCCCGGCAAACCTGAGCCGACCCATCGTAAGACTTGATCAGTTGAGCCAGCGAGCTTAAAGGTTTCCATCGCACCGTTAACCGAGAAAAACACTGCATTTTCACTATTTGTGGTAAGTGATTTGCCAAAGTCGTAATAGCGACCCATAATCTATACGCTTAAGATAAATTGTCAGCAATATTTTGATTTTTATAGCTGTATACGTTGAATTGCATACAATTTTGATTCACAATACTCTCTTAAACATTTTAACGTTAGCGGCTCTTAGTAAGTTGTATAGTTACATCGGGTCATTGACACTTCCAAAGATTCTTCCAAAGGCGAGACAACAATGAAATCTCCACTGCATTATTTTGCGGCGGCGGCCGCAGCGGGAGCGATGCTACTTTGTAGCACTGGTGCGCAGGCCGGAATCGTAAACCTTGATTTTATCACAATCACTCAATCGAACATCAACGGTGTGGGTGGTGATGTAACCGGCACTACCGGCGCGTCGCACGGCTCTGTTCCTAGTCAGACTTGGACAGCCAACGTTGCCAACCAAGATCTTGACGGTGACGGTACAGCCGACCCATTCTCTTTCACCGTGACTGCGACAGCAAGTTCGGCCAACGGTGTTTCGATCTGGGGCCAGGGCGTAAACACTTCTAACGGCGGTGGAACTAACACCTCGTTCGGAATTGGAACAGGTAACTCGATCACTCTGACCGGTGCACTCGTAGGCGCTCCAACTACCTCACTGGGAGAGACCATCTCGTTTGATGGTTACACAGGTGGCGGTATTGGTCTTGGTCACGGCCAAGCACAAACTGCTTCGATCGACATTAACGGTACCACCTCTACCGTATCTACCCCAGGTGGCGGTTTTGTTTTCAGCCAAGGTCAGGTTGACTTTGCTCCAACAGCGTCTGTCGTGTTTGACAACGAAGTAAAGACCGGTGGTTCTACCAGCGTTCGTACTTTCGATGTTCAGTTCAGTTCAGCTCCCGTTGTTACAGTTCCAGAGCCAACATCTCTGGCTCTGATCGGTCTGGCTGGCGGCTTGATGGCAGTTCGTCGCCGCAAGTAGTCTCACTGATTCGAATCAGTCGACAAGACAAAGAGCGCAAGCCATTCGGCTTGCGCTTTTTTAATGCGCGTTAGAGTTGCCAGATTCCTTTCAGATGTCGACGTTAATTGATCCGCGTCACTAATCTCGTTTCCGCGTTTACTAATTTAGACAGAACTGCCATGAGGTCCTCAAGTACTCTCTTCCTTTGCTTGCTCGCTTCGTTGATATGCGGATGCTCCACTTCAGATTCCAGCGGCAGCAGAAATCAGGAACCCGAATCAACTGGCTCTACGAGCAAGAAAGCGTCCTCGGCACCTCTCTCTCCTGAGGCACAGCTGGTAGAACGTCTCGTATTGGCCGAGGATCTGGCGCTAGATTTGACATTTCGGCTCAAGGAGCTCGCCAGTTGGATGTCGACAGGTTCCGCCAGCGCTCCATCACCCGTGTTTCTAAAGCTTGCGCATTGCGTAGGGGCGCGGGAAATTTCGAACGATAGCTTCCAAAGTTTGGTACAGGATGCACCACTAAATGTTGGTTTCGAAGCATCGTTATTTGAATGGCCGATCGGCGTATTGCCAACCGACGAGGCGATACAACCACTGGCGGCGTTGAGGAATCTGCTGGGTGACATAAGGTCGATCAAATT
>CAYTPS010000370.1:0-4964 GCA_964439245.1 uncultured Pirellulaceae bacterium
GCTAGTGCCGACGCTCCAGCCGCGCGAGTGAAACAGCCGACCACACTCCCGCAGTTGGTCAATCAAGTCTTCGTACTTGGCCAACCGATGCGAATCAGGAAGAGCGGAATCGGATTGGGTGTTGTCGTATGGCGGCATGAGGTTTTTCGGTTCACTGGTGGTCTGGATGCACGTGCAATTCAAACTGTTAATCTATTCCATTCTCCTTCCCTGAGCCAGCCATCTGAGCTAACGATGAATGATTTCAACTCAACAAACTCCCCTAAAATTCATTGGATAAGCCACACCGCGATTTTCGGTGCTCTGGTGGCGCTGGCGTTCATTGCCACCGGCGGTGTTTTCGGCAGAACGATGGTAGAAAAATTGATTACCGAAATGGTCATGCCGTTGGGGGTGTTGTGGCTTTTACTGATTGCCATATCGTACGGAACATTGGTCTCGCGGCAGCGGTTCATGGCGCTGCTGACGATGACAAGCCTCGTCTTACTGACTGTTTTGGGAAATCAGTACGTTGCCAACGCGCTTACCCATTCACTGGAACAGCCTTACCTCGAGCAATCGCCTGTACTTCCACAAGATATTGACACAATCGTGCTGTTGGGAGGCGGTGCTATTTCTGACATTCAAGGTGACTCGCAATTGTCATTTAGCGGAGATCGCGTTGCTGCCGCTGCACGAATCTATCATGCGGGTGTTGACGACGGAGTTGCACCGCGGATTATCTGTACGGGGATTCAAGTTTATCGTTCAGACCCGGCTGATTTGGATCCGAAAGACGAATCCAAAAACTGCTTGGTTGCGCTGGGCGTGGCCGAAGAGAATATTTCGACGTTGCCGGGAGCAAATACTTATGAAGAAATGCAGCATCTAAAAGAATGGATTGATGCACAAAAAACGGCACGGAGGTTGGGCATTCTGACAAGTGCGTGGCATCTTCCGCGTGCGATGCGATTGGCGAAAGCCCGTGGAATAGAAGCCGTTCCAATTCCAAGTGACTATCGAACACAGTTTCTCGCGCCGTCGGTGGGAATGGTTGTCCCGACGACCACCAGTCTCTTTATCTCAACGGCAGCGGTGAAAGAGTACTTGGCTGGTTTGGTAAAGCGCTAAGAAAAACGATTTTCAATCGATCTCGCCAAGCAGCCGAGGGCTTGGAGCTAGTCGCTTTTCTTCTTCTTGGCTTTACCTTTTTTCGACTTGTCAGTCTTAGGCTTCTTTTTCTTCTTGCCTTTTTTAGTCTTATCTTTTGGCTTCTTTGCCGATTTTTGTTGGGCGGCTTTATCCTTTTGCTTGGCCTTTTTGTCCTTCTTCGACTTTGTCTTGGCCTTCGCTTTTTTCTTCTTTTTTGTTTTGTCTTTTTTCTTCCCAGAAGGGCCTACTTGGGCACCTTCAAAAGGTGCTTCACCTCTGGAACGTGGCTTGCTGTCGGTTTTGCTTTCTTCAGGCGAGCGATCGACTTCCGGACTGAGAGACCGAATCAGTTTGAATTCCATAATGCGCTTGTCCATGTCAACCAGATCGACTTGGACCTCAACCATGTCGCCCAAGCGGAATTGGTTTTCGCTGCGGAAACCGGACAAGCATTTCGAAGCTTTGTCGAACTGATAACGATCTTTCGGTAGTTTCAAAACTGGAATCAGCCCTTCAGCGGGAATCTCTACGCCTTGGGCGAACAAGCCAAACGCCTCCACACCGGTAACCACCGCGACCAATTTTTCGCCGATGCGTTTCTCCATGAAACCCAGAAGCTTTAGTTTCTTTAGCTCGCGCTCTGCGTCAGCGGCGCGTTTCTCAAGATCGCTGCAGTGCTTTCCTGTTGCCGTCAGCCGGTCGAAATCGGCTTGCGGTCGTTTGCCATCGATCAGATCTCCCACCATGCGGTGAATGACCAGATCCGGGTAGCGGCGAATCGGCGACGTAAAATGACAATATGCTTTACTGGCCAACGCAAAATGGCCCGCCTCTTTGGGGCTGTAGATGGCTTTTTGCATCGATCGCAAAATCGCGAAGTGAATCGCATGGCTTTCGGGTCGCCCCTCTGACGCTTCGATAACTTTCTTCAGCTCGAAACGGTCTTGCAAACTGCCGCATTCGATACCGAGCTGTCGGACAAACTTGGTCAGCTCTTTCAGGCGGTCCTCGTCTGGTGTTTCGTGGATTCGCCGCAAAAGATAAAGCTTTTGATCGACCAGATACTGCGCCACCGCTTCATTGGCGGCCAGCATAAACTCTTCAATGACTTGGTGGCTTTCGGTGTTTTCCGCTGTATGCGCACCGGCGACTTTTCCGTCGTCATCAAGGTCGATCACAATTTCTGGCAGGACCAGATTGATCGATCCGTTGTCCATTCGCCGTTTCCGCAGTTTCATGGCCAGCGTGTGCATGTCGCGCACCAGCGTGAATACTTCGGGAGTCAGTTCCTTCTTCCAAGGTTCATCGTTTTCCAGATACTCATCAATCTCTTCGTAGTTGAATCGATGAGCCGATTTGATCGCGCCGCGGTGCAGCTCCGTTGCGATCGGAACGCCTTCGTCGCTGAACTCGATTAACGCCGTCATGCAGTAACGCACGCGATTAGGCTGAAGGCTGGCGAGGTTGTTAGAGATAATCTCTGGCAACATCGGAATCACGCGGTCGGGCAAGTAGACGCTGGTACCTCGGGCAAACGCTTCGTTATCAAGATCACTGCGGTAGGGAACGAAGTGAGAGACGTCGGCGATGTGGACGCCCAATTGCCAGTGTCCGTTTTCGAGTCTCTCCAACGAGATCGCATCGTCGAAGTCACGTGCTGTTTTGGGATCAATCGTGATGACGGTTTTCTTGGTGAAGTCGACCCGGTTCTCCGAGATTGCTTCGTCGAAAATCTCAGCCTGCTTGCGCGAGTCTTCAAGGACCGCTTCGGGAAAGTCTTCTGGCAGTCCAAATTCGCGGATGATCATCATGGTGTCGACGCCCGGCGTTCCGCGATCGCCCAGCACTTCCACGATGACACCTTCACCGACGCTGTTGGCAGAAGGGAAGCTGACCATCTCGATCACGACTTTGTCGCCGATCTTGCATCGCTTCGCTCCAGCGTCGCCGACCAAAATATGCGAATCGAACGCGCCCCGATCGACGACCACAAATCCAAGTTCGCCTGTCTCTTGGTAGGAGCCGACGAACTGCCGAGTCTTCCGCTTGACGACTTCGATAATCCTGCCGGAGAGTCGATTGTGAGTCGATTTTCTCTTGCCGCGGGCACGGTCGTCGCGCGAACGGGAAAATCTGATTCGGACTGTATCTAAGTTGGCCGCGTCAAGTGTTTTGGTTTTGGGAATAAAGATGTCTTCTGACCGATCGGTGGCGGTCGAATCTTCTGGGGTGACAAACCCGAAACCGGCAGCCGTCTTGCGGAACACACCGACGACCTCATTCGATTTGGGTTTGTTTGATTTGCCCGCCTTACTTTTCCCCGACACATTGTGTTCGGATGGCGCTGGCTGTGATGTCTTTTGGGCGCCTCGCTTTTTACGATCCTCTTGCGAGGGCGCGTTCCGCTTCGGTTTAATGACAAGGTGCTTTGGGCCAAAGGCCAATTTCCCTTTGCGAACCAGTTTCTTGATGGTTCGACGAACTTCAATCAGTTCGCTGGAGAGTCCAAGTTTCTTCGCGATAGCGCGCGGTTTGAGAGGTTGGTAGTTGTCAGCGAGGACGAGTTCAATAATTTGTTGCTTAATGTTTGTTTCTTCTTTCATAAGGAGAGTTTAGTGGTCATCTGCTTGAATTTAAATTGATTCAATACACTGATCCCCGAAGGTTTCCAAAAAAGATGGCTACGAAACGGGTGCGGAACCAAATTCATACGAATTTGGACGACCTTGAAAATGAGCTTCCGCGCGGACTGATGGTCGCCAAAGTGGCTGAAGCTTCGTTTGGGTAGCGCTGGAGAACAGCTGAGCTCGCTATTTTGAGCCCTTGTACAGCTTGCGCCCGATGTTGGGGAAGTAGACCGTCCAGTCGCTGCTTTTGTTGACGTCTTCTTCAATCAGCGTACGGACGCTGTGCAGTTTGGCATCAAGATTGTCCAGGTGATGTAAGGCAATGGCCTCCATCGACATGGGGACTTTGGGACTGCCAAATTCAAGGCTTCCATGATGAGAGACAATCATGTGCCGCAAATGGTTCGCCAGTTCGGTCGGAATTTTTTGCCCCGACTGCTTTTCGGCGTTCTCAATGGCTTCGTCGAGAATCGAAACGCCCAAGACTAAATGCCCCAGCAGTTGTCCCTCGGTTGAATATCCAAGATCTGGCGAATAGGTAAGCTCGCGAATTTTCCCAATGTCATGGATAAACGCGCCGAACAACAGTAGGTCAACATCCAGACCTTCATAGCGCGGCCCAATCAGAGCAGCACTCTCCATCAAGGACAGCACATGTTCCAGCAGACCACCATGGTAGGCATGATGGTTTTTGACTCCCGCGGGCGCGGTGCGGAATTTTTTCATTAGCGATTCGTCCAACAGCATGCACTCGGCGAGATTTCGCAAATGCTCGTTGGACATCCCACGTAACAGTTCGCTGACCCGAGCAACCATTTTCTCGATGGATGCTTGGCCCAGCGTGATGAAGTCAGATTCATCAACCTTATCAGACGAGGACGGCCGGATCTCTTTGGCCAGCACTTGCATCGCCCCGTTGTAAATCTGAGCATTCCCTTTGACGTGGACGTAATCTCCGTTCTCAAAAGCGTCGTGGTGAGACTGGTTGGCATTCCACAGCATCGAGGTTACCGAACCCGTCCGGTCACTTAACCTTACCTGCAGGTAAAGGTTGCCATTTCGATTGGTCCTGAGCTGTTTCTCAGAGGCCATGAAGATCTGGTCAATGGTTTCTCCATCAGCGAATTCATTGACAAACCGACGTGACATATTCGTACTCTTGTTCCGGGACCCAGATTTTTGACAGGGCAGGATTCTATTCCGATG
>CAYTPS010000371.1:0-4962 GCA_964439245.1 uncultured Pirellulaceae bacterium
ACCCAAGTTAAATAACCGTGCTCAGAGACGCTTACGGCGCCACGATCATCCGCAAACTTGCCAACGCCGAAATCGCAAGTATCTACCTGGCGCACGGCAAACCCTTCGGTGACGACAAGGACTTGGAAGCGTACGCTGATCGGCCCTATGGTCAGCTGTTCGAAGCACTTGACCGGATGCACAAGCACCTACAGCCTCTCTGGGATGCTGTTGACGCTCCGTTTAATGCTCCAAGAAGGCTTGGAGGGAAGTCGAATCTCTCGCCAAAAACAAAGCGGCAGATTCAGAAACTATCGGATGCAGGTTGTGGTGCGAAGCAAATCGCAGATCAACTTTGTATTGATGTTTCAACAGTCTACAGACACAAAGCCCCGAAGCCACGCGACACAGACGCACAATAAAATTGACGTCCGTCGGAGCCTCTCGGGGTTCGATGCTGCTGTCCTCTCGCGGCCGGGTCACGACAAGCACACGGCGAACCTTCGCCACACTCATCTACACGGCAAGCCCAGCGCAGAGAGGGAGCGCCAGCGTACACGTTCGCGAGACATGTCGTCATCTGCTTGGTTCTCTCGAAAAATGGCACCTCCGATCTCCACGCTTTCGCTGGCAGTGCCGGGAATTGGCTCACAGATGCTACATAGGCCACCCCTGCTGGAGTTTGAGCTCGCAGTTAGATGCAGTGCCTGACGCCTGCTCTGCCACAATGGGGCAGCTAGGTGCGTTAGCGTTGAAAGCATCACCTATAGATAAGTGATCCAACAGTAAGACTAATTCCATCAAGGGAACTATCTCTGTATCCAAAGGTAACCTATCCATCAAAACCTCCTAAAATCCAATGGAAGTCTAGATTGATACCTTGAGAGGATGCCATTGATCGAATTTGATCTGAAGCATCTCTTTTCAGCGCTTTAGATTTAATTCCAATCTTGTATGTAGAGATCCAACTCGAAATGACATGTCGTATCGCTCTTAAAGGTAATTCCCTAGTAACAGATTCCAACAATTTCATATTCAGGGAAGAGAATGTTGACTCAGAGACATTAAATTCAAAGGCATTGTTTCGCCATGTTGGTACTAACCCAAGTAACGAAACACCATGATTTGGATCTCTCAAATCAATACATTTATCTTCTCCTTTCAATTCCAGTTGATATTTCCTCAATTCGGATCTGAGTTGATTTTTAACCAGATCCGTACATTCAAGGCTGGATACAGGTACGATGATATTATCAACGTACCGTAATACTTTCCGACCAAATCGTCTTTCCATGATTTGATCCAATCGGTAGTAGAGAAACGCCTCTACCGCAACCGGTGAATAGGGCGAGCCCTGTCCTACACCAGCCGTTTCATTCAAAAGGCCCTCATGGCCCAAAATGACTCTTCTTAATAGGTCGCGAAGTTTTCTGTTCTCAATGTGCTCAAACTGAACAGCGAGAACATCAGTGCAGCGCACACTGGGGTAACAGTTACGAATATCGTCAACCACCAGCGCAGTGTGGTTGTACTCGCGGATGCACTTCGCAATTCGCTTAAACAATGTGCTGACCGAAGGGAATGGAAGCCTCTGGCGCCAGTAGCCGTCCAAGCACAGTTGCATTGCCTTGGCAACAGTGCGATCGTCAATGGCTTGGATCGACAGTACTCGCTCTCCTCCATTGGGCTTGGGGAGGGCAACGGACTTCAATTGCTTTGGTCGGTAACTGCCGTCGCTCAGCGATTGACTCAAGCCCTCAATGGAAGGCTTAAATTGAACGTTGCCAATATCGCTAAACCTGACACCATCGCACCCCGGTGCTTGGCCTCCAGTCGATTTAAGGTGGTTGTACACTCGCTCCAAGTTCATTGGGCTAACCAGCCGATCGAACTCAAATTCAGAGAGACGATTTACTTGGTAGGCATTCAGTTCGCGCCGAGCTCGCCGGCCCGGTTCAAGTTGTTGATGCGGCCGATACGGCCAAATTAGATTGCTTGGCATGCCGTGGCCTTTCTTCTCTGTTGCTCCAGTAACTTCAGGAAGACTCTAATAGCCCCTTCCTTTTGACAAACACAGCTAAAAATCTCCTGCTCTTCGAACTGCTGCCGACGCCAGCGAGACCAATGGTTGGCGCCGTTACGTCCTTTGTGGCTTTTCCCGAACGAATCTTCGAAGTCAACGACGATCAACGGCCGGAAGATCCCATCGTCATCTTGGAATTGCCACTTGTTCGGTATGCGAGGGGCTGTGGGGGAACCCCCTGCCCAGATCGCAAGGTCGATGTTCTGTCCGGAGAACTTGTGGGCACTCTCATCAAGAACAACGATAGAACGTTCGCCAGTTTTCCAATGGTTGCGCTGACGTTTCACGCGATTGCGAAAAGCGCCGTTGGTCCGGTTCAAATCTTGGCTCGTGTAGATTTCCCAGCTCGGCAGGAGCTCAGAAATTTTTGACGCCTGCATTATGTCATTCACCAAGATTGCGACACTCCGGTTGCCGACCTGTTCAGATGTCGCGAATTCCGTGATGTACCGGTTGCGATCTCGGTTCGCCCATACAAGCTCTCGCATCCCGGCGTGTTTGCGACGGCGACATCTGAATTGATAGGTCTTGGTGGCAATAGGCCGGCGAATTCGCAGCGAGTGATCGACTCCAAGTTTGTTTGGGCCGAAAGTACTCATCATCACCACTTCCTCATACGGCGAGCACTTCTTGGCTGCTGTTCGGAAACCAAACAAGCGGAATTGGTGGTCCGGGTTTGCGAGCGTCAGTTTTTGTGGGACTTGGTGAGTGCAATCGACAGCGTCTAGAAAAAAGACAAAATCACATTGGCTAAAATCAAGATTGGCGGTTTCCTGAAAGGTGCTGAAGATTACCCCTGAGTGCTTTTCATCCCCGACGTAATGGTGAGGCAGTCCCGCTCGGACGACGTCGATTTTGTGCCTAACACCTTGATCTACGAGTGATGCAACACGATCGGCAGCATTCTGGAGCTTTCTGTATTTACTGCCGATGACCGTGGTGGACGCTCCTGGAAATGCTCGTATCGTGCAAGCGATGACTTTTGAAACCGCCGATGTGTCACGCGCCGAGATAACTCCGGTCTTATTCTCTTTCAGATAGCGAGTTAATGCCGGACGCTGGTCGGCAAAGCTGGATTCCGCGACAGGTCGTGCGCTCAATCCGCCGGTAAACTCAATGCCCTTTTCTGCCGCCAAATGCTTGATAATTGAATAAAGGCCAAGATTCGGCACGCGCTCTACTGGCATTAACAAATCCTCTGATTTGTAACTCTGCCCAACGCCATGATCGTACTGAACTCGATGAGCAATCAAGCTCAGCGGTGGATGGTTGCGAATCGAAGCATACAGCGATTGCCCTAGGGTGCTCACATTGACTGTTGCTTTCTCTCTGGCCATTGCTCAGCTCTACGAAACGCAGTAGTACCCAAAACAGTATTGACTTCAGATGTCATTTCTAATACAAAAAGCACCTGAAAAAAAGAGGAGCAATGCAAGAAGTCACCACAAATCAGTTACTTGAGCATCTTGGGCTGTCGTCGGTAGGGACGATCCAAAAGTGGAAAAGAAGTGGGCTGATACCGGAGCCAAGCGTTCGTCAAGTTGAAACTGGGAGGGGGCGAAAAGCGTTTTGGCCTGAATCGGTATTAGAACGCTGCGTCGAAATCAGGCGTTTGGTCAAGGCAGGTAAGACGCTCGACGAAATCAAGCAGCTCCTGCCCGATGTTGGAACTGAAGCAAAAAAGTCAAAACGCAAGTACCGATTCAGTAAAGTCTCCGAGCAAATGGATTGTGCGCGAGAGCATTTTAAGGTGCAGGATTTTGTCGTGAGTCAAGTAAGGCACACAGCTCGGCAATTTTTGGGAAACACAGATTGCAGTACTTTCAGCCAGCAGCACTTTGAAAAAGCACTGACACTATCGTCCAAAGGATTTAATCCAGTATTCGTCATGACAACTGAATCAAATTTTGTTGTTGCTGATGTCGAAGTTAGCCAGCTGATTGCTCGCGAGGACAATGGTGAGTTGGTCTTGGCTATACCGCTGGGCCAAATTGTTCGGGAGTTGAGACCAAGAGACAAAGTCAAATTTCGACCTTCCGACAAAATTATTGAGCAGCTTAAAAATGGAAAAGTTCGAGAAAGAAAGCACAGGTCCGTAAAATGAATCAGCGTCTTGCATGACCTGTCGCGATCTCGTTGAAGAATGCCGGTGCCGGCAAAAACAAATATAGAAGTAGAAGTGTTACCCTTCAGATAGAAATTTACCTTCGCCGTATGTATTGAGAGGAATTCAATGGCTATTGATATTCAGAAAGAACAGGTTTTTCCGTTTAAAGACTTGGCCGCACGGAAGCTAAAAATTAGCGGCAAAAAACCCGCGTCAGTCTCGACGATTTACAGTTGGCGTAACGGACTCGCATATGGAATTAAACTAGAGGCCGTCAAAGTAGATGGTGTTTGGTGCACGAGCATCCAAGCTTTTCAGCGATTTAGTAAAGCCGTAACCGTTGTTAATGCACTGAAAGCGTTAAAGCCAGCGAGGCGCGCACCAGCGAAGTGGCAACGAGCGAGGCGGTAATCGAAGAGGGTTGGCGACAAAGTAGCAAAAATGTCTAACAGCCTAAGCAGAGCACTAAGCAGAGCACTAAGCAGATAGAGCTGGATAGACAATGTTTTACCCAACTTGCTTTCGCTTCTTAGTGAGTCGGCATCACTTTTCTGCTTCGTCGCTGCAACATTGGTGTAACAACTCGGTACTTAACAACCAAAACAACAATGCAAAACCTTATGGTTCAAACTCGGGGAGCTTTCGAACTTCCGATCGGCTGGCTCGAAAAAGCTACTAGTTTACCGGGTGGTAAGACGGGACAAGTTGCATTGTTCATCGCGGCTGAAGCACAGGCTCGAGATAAAGCAACGTTTGTTCTGTAAATTTTCTTTTGATCGGCTTCTGGTTTAGT
>CAYTPS010000372.1:0-4955 GCA_964439245.1 uncultured Pirellulaceae bacterium
ACTACTTCGTAACCTACAAGCGTGTAGAAGTGACCGATTTTAACCGACCAGCTGTCTCCCGCGACTTCACCGTACAGCTGAGGAATCGCCCAGCCGTATCCGCCGCCACGATTGAAAGATCCGCCGTTGTCAAAAACGCCGGGGTTGTTACCGAACGACTGAGTATCGCCGGCGTCAATGCCGTACATGCCATCGATTCGGAAACCGAAACCAAGCCCACCGCCCTCGCGTGGCTCGGCGACTTTTTCAGCGTACAACCATGCTTGGTGAAGATTGAAAGAATCAGGTTGGTTGTTGAATAGGTCGTTGCTTTCAGAGTGATATCCGCCTTGAAACCAACCACCAATGTTGAGGACGTTGCCTGCGAACAAAGAGTAGGGGTCATTGTCTGCCGGATCACCGTTGCATGTAGAGCAAGCTTGTGGTGCGGCATAATCGAAATACTCTTGAGCGTTGGCTGAATCGCCAACCAAGAGTGCCCCGGCAATGCCGAGAGCGAGTTTAAAACGTGTTGTTAAGCGACTCATGAACTTAATCTCCGTATCTAGTTATTTGGCTATCGCTTGAGGTGCTAATTGGTGCATCAGCATCGGACTCTAGGCGAACGCCAGTCGTCGTGGTTGATTGCAGCCATCCATGCAAGTGGTTTCGACCTACGCAAGCACACGCTTTGTATTCGTAGGTAACTATTTGTACTAATTTTCTTAACAATGACTAAATGCTGTGAAGCTTTAGTGATCGTGCGCGTTGCATGAATTCTTAAAAGGCGAATACCGATTTGAACGCTCATCTTGAAGCAAGTGGAACGACCCTAAAAATGCGTAAAGGTTGGCCGGATTTTCATTACAAGCCGAAATGCTGTTACGTTTTTACACCCAATTGGAACACCACCGCATCACAGGTGGCTTTTTCCGATGGATCTTGCAACAGTGTCCGCCTGCGTGTTTTCACTGACCTAAGATCTTCTATAGGCCTTATGGGCTCGTTTTTTCACAAGAATGATTTAGGTAAGATACATCTGTCATTCAATTCGCTACGTTGACAGGAAGCGCTCTTGATCTCACTGAATGAATTTTCGAAATGCTATGAAAGTGGTTCTGGCGTCGCCATTGCCGTTTCCCAACTATCAATGGACGTGCAACCGGGACAAGTCCTTGGATTGGTTGGACGAAACGGCGCTGGCAAGACATCAACGTTGAAGTCCATTGCCGGTATTCTATCCATCAGCGGGGGAACTATTGAGGTCGATGGATTCAACGTCGTTTCCAATCCAGTCCAAGCCAAACAACGTACGGCATATGTACCGGACGATCCTGAGTTGTTCCACGATTTGACGGTGGAGCAGCACCTGCAATTTGTGGCTAGCGTTTATCAAATTCAATCGCCTGGCCCTAGGATTGATGAATTGCTCTCGGATTTTGAATTGGCGCCTAAGCGACACAGTCCCGCCAAAGATCTTTCGCGGGGGATGCGGCAGAAACTCGCGATTTGCTGTGCATGGCTTCAAGGCCCCAAGGCAATGTTGTTGGACGAACCGATGACGGGGCTCGATCCCTACGGTATTCGCATGCTCAAACGGAGTGTTACACGCCAAGCGGAGTCTGGAGTGGCGGTCATTATCAGTTCTCACCTGCTGGCGATGGTCGAGGACATTTGCAGTGATATTCTAATCTTGGATGAAGGCGTTAATAAATTTTACGGCACACTTGAGCAATTGAAACTGCGGTTCGGCAGTACTCCGCGTACTGGCGATCCAGATTCTTCAGAGCAGTCGCTGGAAGAAATATATTTTAGCGCTCTTGATTGATGGGACGGCATGACTTGCCTTCCCTTGGTGACTATCTCCAAAAAAGAACACTTCTCGAACCTTATATGAACTTTCGCTTAACCCATCCTGTTTTGCATCAGCTGTTGTGGCAGCGCGCCGCCGCGAAGATGAAAGGCATCGGAACGAGATTGTTCGCTCCACGTCAATGGTTTGTGACAATACTTGCCTTGGGCCTTGCCTGTGTCTGGCTATCACAGATTGTGGTGAGCGTTTTCTTGCGGCAGCCAGCCGATCCCGTGATGCTGGCTGAGCGTATAGCGCTTGGCATGATGGGATTTACCCTTTGGCAGGTCGCCAAAGTAATTTTCCGAAAACCGGTTGAGCCATTTGAGTGGACGCCGTGTGAAATGCAGATGTTGAAATCGGCGCCGATTGATCGGCGTGAGCTGGTGGGGTATCGATTGTTAACGACCGGTTACTCAGTCTTGTTAAAGGCTGCTTGTTTCGTCTTGGTTATGATTCCAGATCTACATTATCTGCTGGTTGGATTTGTAGGCTGCGTTCTGGGACTGGCGTTTTGCGAATTCGCAAAAACCGTCATTGAGGTGGTGCTCTTTGGTATTGGAAATCGCGGCCGATTGGTATTTCGAATCCTATCTGGAATTGGAATCGCATCGGTGCTGGTGATTTGCACGGCCAAAGCGGCCTGTCATCCTGACGCCACCAAAAAGCTGGCCAGTCCCGCTGCGTGGGAATTTTTATTGGCGATTGCGTATGCGGGAGGTGAACTAACTCGTTCGGGAATCGGCGCCGTGATTGCAGCCCCTTTCAGATTTTTTTCCGCTGTCATTCTGACTAAATCCCTCGACATCTCGTTGGGCATCAATCTGCTGACGGCCTTTGTGATGTCGGCCGGTTCTTTGTGGGCGGCGTTGAACGCGGATCAATGGATGGTCAGCAATCGGCGAAGGCTCGAGCAAAAGGATCTAAGACGTGCCCGGTTGTTTTCATCGGGGGCGACGAAGTCTTCAAAGACTGGAAGGCGGAAAGTGCCTGTTCCGTCTCGTTTGGGTGGTGTTGGCTCGATTGCTTGGCGACAGTTCTTAGGAGCATGGCACTATCGCTCTTCGATTTTCTTTAGCTTCCTTCTGCCAGTGATTCTATGTTGCGTTCCACTGTTCGCGCACCAACGGCACGGAGGATCTGCGTTGTTCCTCGTAGCGAGCGTTGCTTTCTATTCTTACCTCTTGCTACCTGCGGCATTGATGCTGGATTTTCGGCGCGATGTCGATCGCCTTTCCGTTCTCAAATCGCTCCCTATTTCATCGACAAATATTGTTTTGGGCCAGTTAGTCGTTCCGGTGACGATGTGTTCCTTTTTTCAGGCAATCGTATTCGCGATAAGTGCAATTGCCGGCGTCGCATCAGCCGGATGGCTGTTGACGTGTTGGTTGGCATTTATCCCAATGAACGTGTTGATTATGTCATTTGAGAATCTGATCTTCATGCTGCATCCGTATCGCCGCAACAAAGAAGGCGTTGACGTTTTCTTAAGAACGATTTTGACCTTTACCGGTAAAGGACTGACTTGGGGGGCGGGAGCTGCTTTGGTGTTTCTGTGGGCTTTGGGGTGCAAGTATCTCGCCGAAAACGTGATTGTCTTTAGCGGTGTGTCCCCGGCGCTGGTGGGGACGACGTTGCTGTTGGGCGGTTGCACCTTGCTTGTGATGAGCGTTTCGACGGCGATCATCGCCTGCCTTGTGCGACTGTTCGATCGATACGATCCAAGCAGCGATTCGGTTGCGATGAACTAAAGGTAGCTGGGAGTCTGAGCGTGTTTGATACGTGGTCCCAGTTGAGAATACCGTTGTGAATTACTATTCCGGGCGTTTAGAATACGCGCTGCGTCGATGTTCGCTCGCCAAAGGATTGCTCGTCGACTCGAAATTATTTCCAACACGCGCCAGAGAATTTGTTGCATCTAAAGCTGAACTACGGTGACGACTGTACTCGAGTTCGTCAACGATTGAATCACCGCACTATTTTCTAGAATGCCACTGTGAACCTTCTTATCTTTCCTCATCAGCTGTTCTTGAATCATCCGGGACTCAAGCGACGGCCAAGTCGCGTTGTCATTATCGAGGATAGCCTGTTTTTCGGGGACGCATATTACCCCGCCCAATTTCACAAACAAAAGCTGTGGCTCCACCGTGCGACGATGAAACGCTACCAAGCATATATTGATAGCAAAGGCTTGGAGACGCTCTACTTGGAATACGATCCGCAGTCGCATTCACTTCTGCGGCAGTTGGAAAAGGTCAAGCAAACGATGACATCGATGCCACAGGGCGTGATGGTTGCCGATCCGACCGATTTCATCCTCGCAAAACGCCTCGAGAGATTCTGCCGCCAAGTGGGGTTGCAACTGGAGATCCTACCCACGAAACAATTCATCAATTCGTTTGCAGAGAATCAAGATTATCGTGCCACCAAGAAACGCTGGTTCATGGCGGACTTTTACAAGTTTCAAAGAAAGCGGTTGGGAATCCTCGTCGATCCCGACGGCAACCCTGAAGGTGGTAAGTGGAGCTTTGACGATGAGAATCGCAAAAAGGTTCCCAAGAAGATGCTTGACCAAATCCCGTCGATTACGAAAGTCAAACACGATGTAATTGATGATGAAGCACGACAATATGTTGAAGACACGTTTCCCAAAAATCCGGGCAACCTCAATACATTGCACTACCCTACATCTCATGCCGCTGCCAAGCGTTGGTTGAAGCAGTTCCTCAGTAAGCGTTTTGACAACTTTGGCCCTTATGAAGACGCGATCGTTCAAGGCGAGTCTTGGCTGTGGCACAGCGTGTTGACTCCAATGCTCAACACCGGATTGCTAACGCCCGAGCAGGTCGTCCGGGAAACAGTCGCCTACACCGACCAACATGAGGTGCCGCTGGCTTCCGTGGAGGGTTTTCTAAGGCAGATCATTGGCTGGCGGGAATTTATCCGAGCCACCTACGAAGACCTCGGCGTCGAGATGCGGACGACGAACCACTGGAAACATCATCGCAATATTCCCAGTTCGTTTTACGATGGAACGACAGGAATTGATCCAATCGATGATACTATCGGGCGCATTTTGGATACTGGATACTGTCACCATATCGAACGTCTGATGGTACTGGGG
>CAYTPS010000373.1:0-4945 GCA_964439245.1 uncultured Pirellulaceae bacterium
ATTGAGCAGTATTGGCCTAAAGGCGGTACTGCTCAATCCAGTGAGCGGCAAGGCGCTAGCCGCCGGTATTCACGGGGCAACGAACCGACGGCTAGCGCCTTGTCGCTCACAAAATGTTGAAAATGGAATCTCAATTGAGTGGTATTGGCCTAAAGGCAGAATTCCAGTAAAAGCCGCTGCTGCGTGCAAGTGACTAAACCAAGTTTAACGGACCACTAGCTGCATCGAGGAACTGATTCAAACGGCGCTCACACAGGCTGTTTTTCCGGACCTCGCTGAGAGCCGTACCATCGTTTTGGCAGACGGCCCCCCGGACACCAATCAGATCGGCTCCTGTTTCGGCTGCGTCACCTAAGGACACGATGTCGATTGCCCCTGCCAGCACTCCCGTCATTCCTAAAGATTTCACTTGGCTGAAAATGGATTGGCATTGTAGGGGTGAGTAATGTGCGAACGTATTGCCACTCGATTTGTCAAACGTGTCCAACAGAACCACCGAAGCGTCCAGCATCTCCCCGCCAAGGATCAACTCCTTGGCTTGTTGCGGCGAAAACAGATCCACATAGATCACTAGGACTCGCCGCACATGATTGGGCACCAGTTCGAAGAACCGCTTGAGCCGATCGAAGTCTTTCCGAACAACGAAATCTCCTGAAAGCCCAACTTTCACGTAGGCCACTTCCTGCCACTGCATGTTTCCCAATTCGCATGTGTCGAACTTGGTCACCGGATCTTGGCCGTATCGCCATTGATGAAGTTCGCCGCAGGCAATGCTGATCTGCTTCTCGGGATCGATTTCTCTCACCGCTTCAATAACCTCATTGGCTGTCGCCGCTCCCGCAAACCCAAGCGCTCCGACAGACGGATCTTTCAAGTCAACGATGGAAACCAAAGGGTGCCTCGCCGCCGCGCGCGCTTCATGGGAGTTTTTTACGCTGATCAACATTTTATACAGTGGCTCAAGCAGGCTTAATGGAATTCGGGCAGCGATGCAGACGGGTATTAAAACTGTGGCAAGTTATCTAGAATCAGACCTCAGCACTGACTTTCGACGACTTTCACGCAAGCCTTAATTATGGCAGATGCCCCCGATTTCCAACACATCACCGACGCGGAAACGCTCACCAAATTCTGCCAGGAGGCAGCCGGAAGTCGATATATCGGTTTTGATACCGAATTCGTGAGCGAAAACTGCTTTCGGCCTCAACTGTGCTTGATTCAGGTCTCGACCGAAACCGACTACGCCATTATTGATACGTTGGCGACCGAAAACATTGACGTGTTTTGGGAAATGCTTTGCGAAGGCAATCATATTACGATCGTCCACGCAGCGCGGGAGGAGTTTCTGTTCTGTTTCCGCAGCTTTGGAAAATGGCCATCACGTCTATTCGATGTGCAACTTGCCGCAGGGCTAATTGGATATGACTATCCGGCGTCCTACGGCAATCTGGTCAACAAGACGATTGGCAAAACTGTCGACAAAGGCGAAACACGCACCGATTGGAGTCAGCGTCCGCTAACCGAGGGTCAAATTTCTTACGCTCTGCAAGATGTGGTTCACCTGTGGCCGGTTTACAAAACACTCTGCAAGCGTTTGGACAAGAAGGGCCGCCTGCCGTGGATGGAAACCGAGATGGAAGCGTGGCAGCAAAGCCTCGAGGAAACCGTCACAAAACCGCAATGGCGACGCGTATCAGGCATCGCACGGCTAAGACCGGCACAACTGGCTATCGTGAAAGAGCTTTGGATATGGCGGAATGCGGAAGCCGAACGCCGTAACCGATCGGCCAAACGTACGCTCGCCGATGATCTGATCGTCGAACTTGCCCGCCGCGGCACCAGTAAAATTAATCAAATTCGTGCCATTCGTGGTTTCTCTAACCGTGTATCGGCAAGTTCAATTGACGGCATCTCACAAGCGATTGAAACAGCACTTCAACTTCCTGCCAGCGAACATCCGAAAAAGATTAACAGCCACAAATCGGTCAACCTTGGCTTGCTGGGCCAGTTCATTACCACAGCGCTTAATGTAGTGTGCCATGAACAGCAGATTGCATCGCCTCTGGTTGGAACAGCCCAAGAGGTACGCGATTTGGCTGCCTCGAAACTAGGGCTACTGAAAACCAATAAGCCTCAGCGTCTGGAGGCAGGTTGGCGGGCGGATGTCGTTGGCCAATTGATCCAGCGCGTGCTCGATGGAAAAGTGGCGATTCGAGTCGGTGACCCCAAGAGCAACCAGCCGCTAGTGATGGAATCGCTGAAGCAGTAGCCGCGGCGCGGATGATATCCGATCAACCGCACGTTGTATCGCTCCCACTCCGACCGTAATTGATTGAAGGAGGTCTGGGTGGGATCTGATTTTTGCGCCATTCGTTCGGCCCTTGACGCGACCTGAACGCTCAAGAGCAACTGGGCCAAAGTCTTTGCCGATCCGCAACGAGGAGACTTAGAGTTCAGACAAGATTACGAATTACTCTACCGTGACGCTTTTGGCCAGGTTGCGAGGCTTATCAACGTCACAGCCACGCAGAACCGCGATGTGATAGGAAAGCAACTGTAGCGGAATTCCCGCGACGATCGGCTGCAAGTACGTCGGCACGCTTGGAATATAGATCACATCATCGGCGACTTCTGCGATGCGTTCGTCGCCTTCGGCGGCAATCGCAATCACCGGACCACCACGTGCTTTGATCTCTTCAAGGTTCGACATTACTTTCTCGTAGATGAAGCCCTGTGGCATCACAAATACCGAAGGCGTCTTCTCATCGACAAGTGCGATCGGACCGTGTTTCATTTCGGCGGCCGGGTAACCTTCAGCGTGGATGTAACTGATCTCCTTAAGTTTCAACGCACCCTCGAGCGCCGTCGGGAAATTGTAGTGACGGCCGAGATAAAGGAAGTTGTCGAACTTTTGGTACTTCTCCGCGATTTTGCCAACGGCGTCATTTGTCTTGAGCGCTGTTTCTACATGGCTCGGAAGCTCTTTGATCGCCTCGATCATGTTACGACCGCGCGAGTAACTTAGATTACGTTGGCGGCCAAGATACAATGCCAACAAGACCAACGAGAGACACTGACACGAATAGGCTTTCGTAGACGCCACACCAATCTCTGGCCCCGCGTGCAAATAGATTCCTCCATTTGCTTCCTGAGCGATCGAGCTTCCGACGACGTTACAGATGGCCAACGTCTGATGTCCCTTTCGCTTCATTTCTCTCAACGCGGCCAGTGTGTCGGCGGTCTCGCCGCTTTGTGTAATGGCAAAAATCAGCGTCGACTCATCCATTGGTGGATTGCGGTACCTCAGCTCGCTGGCGTATTCGACTTCCACAGGGATTTGCGAGACTTCCTCAATCAAATACTCGCCGAAAAGCGACGAGTGCCAACTGGTTCCACAAGCGGTAAACACGATACGGTTGACTTTACGAAACTCTTGAGGAGTCAGGTTCAGTCCACCGAAAACTGCCGTCGCGTCATGTTCGTTCAATCTACCTCGCATAGTATTGCGGAGGGCCTCGGGCTGCTCAAAAATCTCCTTAAGCATGTAGTGTTCGTACTCGCCCATATCGACTTGATTTGACTCAATGTTGAGCGCCTTGACATCGTGAGCAACGACACCAGCCTCACCGTGAGACACCTGCAAAGAATCGGCGTTGACGACGGCAACCTGATTGTCGGCGAGATAAACGATCTTTTCGGTGAAACCTACCAGCGGTTGAGCATCGCTGGCGACAAAATGTTCGCCATCACCGACTCCAATTACCAGCGGGCTTCCCAGTCGAGCCACAAAGATAGAGTCTGGCCATTGGCGGAAAATAATTGCCAGACCAAATGTGCCACGCAACTGAGAGGTTGCGTCCTTGATTGCGGTCAAAGCGTCCTGAACCAGAACTTCTGGACCACCTTTTTCCTGCGCTTCAAGTTTTGGCTTGAGGATGTCTGCCAGCAGATGCGCAACGACTTCGGTATCCGTCTCGGAGTTAAAAACGTATCCCTTTTGCTTGAGCTGTGTCCGCAATTCGGCGAAGTTCTCGATCACACCGTTGTGTGCCATCGCCAGAATATTCTCGCCTCCGATGTGTGGGTGAGCATTTGATTTCGTCGCAGCTCCGTGCGTCGCCCAGCGCGTGTGACCAATACCAATTCCGGAATCGCAAGGGTCGGCGGCGACCTCTTGTGCCAAGGTCGCGATTCGGCCAACCGATTTGGTAACTTTTATTTCGTTGTCTGCTGTCAACGTTGCAGTGCCAGCGCTGTCATACCCACGGTACTCAAGTCTACGCAGCCCTTCCAAAAGAAAGTCCTGAGCGACGCGCGGGCCAACATATCCAACAATTCCACACATACTGATCTACCTAAAGTATTTGACAAGAAAAACAACAGTTTCGGTCGCTGAGAATAATCAAATCAACGCGGCCAAAATCACGCTCTTCACAATTGCGATACATTAGACCAGAACCCGCGTGAGTTCCAGAGCGATTGCAGACTATTGCATGTTGCCAACTGGGCAAAAGGGGGGATCTACGGCCCTAAAAAGCCTCGTTTTTGTGGCTTCGGCGGTGCCACCGGATCAAAATCCGATGCCGTTACTTGCCAGAGCCCACGGGAACTGGCCGCGGAATGAAATACCTCGACGAAAGATCCGGTAGCTCTCCGATCACCACATTCTTCTTCAGGCTCCGGCCATCTCGAATCAGAACGACCTCGACTGTCGAATTAGGAAGCGATTGCTCGGCGAGTTGAAACAGACTGTTGAAATGTTTTACCGATCGGCCATTCCACTCTCGAATCACGTCGCCCTCCTCGAATCCAGCCAAATCCGCCGGTGAGTTTGGGTAGACGCGTGTCAAGACAGCACCGTCGAGGTCAGGTAATACCCCGCTGGCGGCCGACTGAAATTGAACTTCCTCTGGCAAAACCCCGAGGTAGCCACGCACCACTGAGC
>CAYTPS010000374.1:0-4916 GCA_964439245.1 uncultured Pirellulaceae bacterium
CCACCAGCGTGCCCTGGTGAACTCTCATCACTGTTACAGATGTGCCAACTTCCAACAGGCACCCGGTATCGGTTTTCGCATTATAAATGACGCCGTCGATCTCGATGCTTCCCATCGGTCGGAGTGGAGCAGTGACAACTCCTGTTTGCTCCACCAATTCGTGATCTTCTCCTGCGTCGGATACTCGGTGACGATTAGGGTCAGGAGGGGTAAGCAGCAACTTGTGGCGGTCGGGGAACCCGAGCACGAACTGCTTACATGCGTACACCGGAAAGAGCAATGTTAGCGTAATCGCCAGCCCCTCGGCACCGCTGAAGGGCGGTCGCTCAAAACTGGCAAGGGCGATGGCGATCAGTGAAACAGGAAGTAAACATAAGAGGATGAAGGCAGACAGGCCGAAAACAGCATACGCCAAATAGAGTAACAGCCCGCACAGTAAACAGATCTTGACCGTCACAATAATGAATGTCTCGGTCGTCTTGTTAAGATCTGTTTGCCCCGAGCGAAAAATCCATGCCGCAGCACAGGCGCTGTAGATGACCGGGTACAAGGCCAAGATTAATAGGTCCAATTTGGCTCCTAATCAATTCGATTGGCGTGCCCTACTTTTCTTGCAGATATGGCTGCTCTTGTTCGTAGGACGCCAACCTTATTTTCATCTGATCGGTATCGAATTGATAGTTCGCCTGAGCGGTTGCCGTTTTCTTGATCGCCTGTTTTTGAAAATCAACAGCCGCCTCGAATTCACCGTTGGCAGCTGAGGCCGCAGCCAACACTTCCAAACTCTGGACACTCTCTGGGTCAATTTTGTCTCCTTGGCGAGCGTATGCCAAAGCCGTTATTGGCTGAAAGAAATCGGGATCAGGACAAGTTGAATACAACCACGCGGCCTTTCGGTAGGCTTCGGCCGATTTTTGAATACTGATGCTTTTGGCAAAATCAGCATCGGCGCCTTTCCAGTTACCAGCGATCTGATACGCTTCGCCACGCGCCTGCCAGGCCACACTGTTGCTCGGCTGAAGTTCCGTCACGCGCGTGTAAAGTTCGATTGCCCGTTCAGTGTTGCCGATGCTCAGCTGAGCGTGCGCCAAACCGTTGATCGCTTGGACATCTTTAGGAGCCGATTCAAGGACGAAATCGTAGTCTTCGATGGCGGCACGAACACTGTCACTGTCGCCTTTCCAATTCAACAACTCCGCCCGGTTAAATCGAGCCTTGTTTGACTTCGGATTCAGTTCGATGGCTTTGTTCAAATCGCGTAGGGCATTTTCGGTTTGATCAAGATTCGCCAGCGCGATCGAACGCCCAAAATAACTTTTCCAGCGCGAATCATCAGTATCCAGCGATTGGTTGAAATCTGCGAGAGCGGCGTTAAGCACGGCATCGAACTGTTGGCGATTGCCGGCGGCACGTAAGCTGATCGCCAAATCGACCCGCTCCTGTCCTCGTCTGGATAATGCCCAGGCCAATAGCCCCTTAACGTCGCCTTGATGCTGATCGCTCAGCCGCATCGATGGATCAAGTGCAGATTTGCAGCGCTGAACGATGGCAGAAAAATCTTTGGCCGTTTTGGCCGTTTTGGTCTGAGCATAAATTTGCTTGACCAATTTCGCGTTGTTAAGAGAATCCTTGGCGGCGACGGAGGCAGTATTGGAATCGCGCTGGGGTAACGCCGCCACTCTAGTTGGCGGCGCCACTTTAGATTCGTTAGGGTCCACTTCGAGATCAACCCGAACGTCGCTTTTGGGTGGACGCTCCGGCATTTCCGCCAAACTTTCTGGAGCACAAATGCTCGACAGCAGCACAACGGCAGCGATTAATCTGCTGACGAACTTAAGCTGGCAGACACACTTTGTTTCTTTCGACACTTTACCCCTCCTAGGACCGTTGGTTGCAAGCCGCAGCCTTGCAGCGCATTGACTCCGTTTAATTTACAACGCTGGCAAAAAACGTCCTACCCCAGAATCGTGCACGAAAAACAGCCTCCCGCGCGTCTTGCGATTGCGATACAGGACGGAGGGGGTCAAGCCTGCGGTTCGGTCATACGCATAGGATCTAGCGCTTCGGCCAATTGGTCCTCGGGCAAAATGTTCTTCTCGATGCACAGCTCCCGAATGGTCTTGCCAGACTTGAAAGCCTCTTTGGCAAGTTCAGCAGCCTTCTCGTAGCCGATATAAGGATTGAGGCTGGTACACATCGAGAGGCTTTTCTCGACCGCTGCATTACATGCTTCCTCATTGGCCTCCATTTCGGCCGCACAGAAATCGATAAATGCCTCAGTGCCGCTTGCCAACAAGGCGATACTTTCAAGCGTCGTATGCCCCATCACTGGCATCATGATATTCAACTGAAACTGACCTCCGGTTGCACCGCAGATGGTTAGCGTCTGGTCATTTCCCATCACACGCGCCGTCAGCTGCATCATACTTTCACACATTACCGGATTAATCTTGCCCGGCATGATCGAGCTGCCCGGTTGGCGAGTTGGCAAAATGACTTCGTTGAATCCACAACGCGGACCGGCACTCAACCAGCGGATGTTGTTGCTGACATTGAACAGTGTCGATGCGATCGTTTTCAAATGGCCATGGCAATCGACCAACCCGTCGCGCTGAGCGTTGCCTTCGAAATGATTGACGGCCTCGATAAAAGGGATGCCCGTCTGATCCGCCAGAGATTTAGCCACGCGGCCTCCGAATTCCGGATGTGTGTTGATCCCCGAACCGCCGGCCGTCCCACCAACGGGAAGTTCCAGAACGGCTTCGATTGCTTTTCGGGCGCGTCCAACGGACAGTGTGATCTGCCGCGCGAAACCACCGAACTCTTGGCCCAGTCTCAACGGTGTGGCATCGGCCAGATGCGTCCGACCGATCTTGATGATCTTGTCCCAGTCCTTGGCCTTACCAATCAACGTTTTCTCCAGTCGCTCGAGCGCCGGCAGCAGGCTGTTTTTGATCTCAACCGCTGCCGCGACGTGAATGGCGGTCGGGAAAGTATCGTTTGTACTCTGCCCCATGTTCACGTGATCGTTGGGGTGAATCGATTTGGTTTCTGCAAACCGATCACCACCATCTATTTCGATCGCCCGATTAGAGATCACCTCGTTGACGTTCATATTGCTGGACGTGCCAGATCCCGTTTGGAACACGTCGATCGGAAACTGGTCGTTCAGTTTTCCGTCGATGACCTCTTGGGCGGCAGCCAGCATCGAGTCGACTTGTTTTTCGTTGAGCGGATTTTTGCCAGTTTCGGTTAACTTCTTGAGGTCTCTATTGGCAACGCCACAACCGTATTTGACGCGCCCCATTGCGGCGATCATCGCAGGGGCCATCTCCCAGCCCGAAACGGGAAAATTTTCCACAGCGCGTTGGGTTTGGGCTCCGTAGTAGGCCTGAGCTGGTACTTCGACTTTGCCCATCGAGTCTTTTTCGATTCGAACTTCGCCCTTGGTGGAGTTTTCTGATGCCATCTGATTATTCTTTCAACTTCTTAGCGGTATGATATATCGTGGACCGGAATGTCTATCATATCGTCAGTCGGCGGTTGCTTAAATCGGGGTGTGCAGCAGGTTTGAAAAGATAACCGATCATGTGCGGTTGGCAGGTGAATTTAGATGGCGCCACGGTACAAGCCGTCCAGCCCTTAGCGGATGATTGCGGTTTCCAGCCTCGCCAAAAACGAAACAACTGGAGAGAACAGTATGGATTTTAAAGAGCTTCGCAAAGAATATGAGACGGCCGGTTTTGATGCTGCCGACCTTTCGGAAGACCCGATTCAATCATTCCAACAATGGTTCACGGCGGCGTCCGAGAGTTGCCCCGACCCACTATTTGAGCCCAATGCGATGGCGTTGGCGACTTCGAATGAGCAGGGGGCAGTGTCATGTCGCTGGGTGTTGCTCAAAGGACTGACCGAAACGGGGATTCGATTCTTTACGAATTACGATTCGGACAAGGGGCAGCAGATTGCCTCCAATCCGCAGGCTGCGGCCACGTTTCACTGGCCTTGGCTAGGCCGACAGGTGCGGATGGAGGGAAGTATTGAAAAAACCGATCGCGCGACCTCCGAAGAGTATTTTCATTCGCGCCCGCGCGGTAGTCAGATCGGCGCCATGGTTTCCCGGCAGTCTTCGGAAATCGAATCGCGCGAGCAACTCGAGCAACTACAGGTCGAACTGGAATCGAAATTCGAAGGTCAGGAAATTCCGTTACCCGAGAATTGGGGCGGCTACCACATCGTTCCATCGCGCGTTGAATTCTGGCAAGGACGACTCAACCGACTGCATGATCGAATCGTGTTCGTGAAAGAAGATCAAGGAACTTGGACAAAGAAACGATTGGCACCTTAAGCTAAGCGTCTACCCCAGTACGAAGGAACTGGGGTTCTGAGACAGTTTTTAGGTCTAAACCTTATTTTGCGCCGAGAGTTTGACCGTTTACATTCGAGCCTAGTGGTCCTTCAAACCTAATGTGAATAGTTTGATCGGTGCCATGCTTCACGCTTTCGTGAGCATGCTTACGCAAACGTGAGGCATAGCGTCCGTCAATTCAGCTCTGACGGACCTCTAGTTGCGTGGCCGTCAGTCCGACAATTATATTTTTCTTTCCTGAAGAACTTAATATTCTTATCGCGAAAGATCTCACGCCAACCTGCGTCTAATCGACGAAAGGTATGATGAAGCGCACCACAGACTCAATTGTTCTTCGAAAAAAACCGGGCCATGAAGATGAAGTATTCAATCGCGACAGCCGCCATCCTAAGCGCAGGTTGCGTCTTGCTGATGACGCAGGTCGCTACCTTAGCAACCGCCCAAGAAGGCTCCGACACCAAAGCGGGCTCTGGAAACAAACCTGCCCTAAAGCAGCCCATTGAACTGGGGACGGTGGCTTGGGGGCGCAATCTGGACGAGGCAGTTG
>CAYTPS010000375.1:0-1003 GCA_964439245.1 uncultured Pirellulaceae bacterium
CAACTAGCCCTCGCAACGCACAACTACGAATCAAGCCGCATGCGGTTCCCGCCAGGTTTGAATTTACCAATTTCAAGTGCCGGCATTTTCCCTAGCAGCGATATTGCAGCTAGAGTGGGACAGCCGCCAATGCAAGACAGTTTTGGTTCTTGGATGGCATGGATTTTCCCTCAGATGGAACAGAACAATCTTGCGAGCGTTTACGATTACTCTATCAAAGGTGAATTTTCTCCCAACACCACCACTTCAGCTGATTCACCCGGTGCGCAACAAGTTCCCGGACTCAGTTGCCCTGCGGATATAAATCCAGGACAAGTAGTGGAGGCAGATGACGGTCGCCTGTTCGGTCCCAACAGTTATTACGCAAGTGCGGGCGTGCAAGCATGGTACACTCCTGGATTCGAACCAACGGAAGACAAAATGTTCAATGGGATGTACTACTACAATAGCAAGACAACTTTTGGACAGATGTCCGACGGTTCATCAAACACGCTTGCAATCGGCGAGCGCTTTTCATCTGACAGAGTTTGGGATCAATTTGCGGCACAAAATGGAGATCGGCCATTCGCAAAGTATCGCGGTTGGGCTTGGACAGGATTCAATTCCCCACGTAATTGTCTAGGTGGAACGTTGGTGCCGGTTAACTATCAGATTCCCGAGGGGCAAGATCCCTACAATTTTGGCAATGGTGTTAGCGATAACAAGTTTAGCTCCTTCAGCAGCGCCCACCCCGGAGGCGCCAACTTCGCTTTGGGCGATGGATCCGTCCACTTTGTTTCGTCTGAAAGTACTGCAGATCTTGAATTGCTTCAAAGCCTAGCGAAAATTGCTGACGGTCGAGTCGTCGGCATCAACGAGTTTTAATCGCGGGATATTTCTGAAAACTTCCATTCTTGTTGGGACAATTTTTTGACGTTCAAAACACTTTTACGAAACTCAAAAGCATCACGATCAGTCGGTGCTTTTTTGAACTCAAAGAATTCTTGAACTGCAATACCGATAG
>CAYTPS010000375.1:1013-4915 GCA_964439245.1 uncultured Pirellulaceae bacterium
ATGCGGTCCAGGAATTCCTCCCATCGTTGAGGTGACAGGAAACGTAACCAAAGATGGCGATCCAATTCCTCATGCCAGAGTCGAGTTCTACCCACTACAAAAGGGGCTCGACGGAAACTACATGGCATCGGGGGTAACGGATGAAGAGGGCAATTACACCCTTTCTCATAAAGGTGGAAGTGTATCTGGAGTAACAGCTTGTTTGTGCAAAGTTACGATCTCGGAAGGCCCAATGCCTCCAGAGATCCGTGCAATGGGCCAAAAGGGCGCTGGAAAATTAAAACAGTACCGAAGTAAGCTGAAGAACCGGCCCATCCCCAGTGAATACGGTACTTTAGGTACAACTCCGCTGGAGATCACGGTAAATGTTGATGATCCGGTGAACAATTTTGAATTAGGGAAGAAGTAAGCTATACTTCTTCGACCCTCTTTTTGTTGTGGACGCCCAGTCTTGCCTATTGTACTTGTCGGCGAGCTTTGTCTTGGGCAATAGCGGTGATGCCCATCTGCAGGGGGCGGACTTTTTGCCAGAAGTTTTTCCTTCCTATCCACATGCGCGCTCCCGCGATTGACCACCATGAATCGACTTACAAACCTCTTCTTGTCTGCCTTTGGCGGTTTGATTGTTCTGACAAGTTTACCTGCGGTGGCTCAACCGCCGGAACGCTCGGGTTATGACGTCGCTTGGTATGACGAGTTTGATGGAACCAGTTTGGACACAAACCTGTGGAATGTATCCAACACCAACAACACCACCAATAACTCTCAACAGGACTATCTGCCGAGCCAGATCAGTGTCTCGGGCGGTAGTCTGCGGATTCTCTCGGAGAACATTCCATCACGTGGCCGACCCTATCGCAGCGGATTGGTAGAGAGCAAATCATATCAACGAGAGGGACGTTGGGACGTTAGAGCAAAGCTTCCGGCAACGACAGGTATGTGGCCTGCGATTTGGCTGCTTGCCAACACCACTACCTCGCCTTGGCCTAGTGGCGGTGAGATCGACATCATGGAAAATCGCGGTGACGAACCGTTTGATGTCAGCTCCGCATTTCACTTCGGCGAAAATGGTGGTGGCGTGTTTCGGCATGAGTTTGTTTACTCGGGCCAAACCGCAGTCCATGACGGGGTTCAGCAAAATTACCATGATGGCTTCCACATCTACTCGGTCGAGTGGGACTCAGATCAGTTACGGTATTACGTCGACGACGTGCATCACTGGACCGTTCGAGACTACAACGTGGAAAACTTCATCTCAAACGAGACAGCGCCGATGCGGCTGATTCTCAACACGGCGATCGGTGGTGATTTCCTAACCAATCCGAATGGCTCAACCGTGTGGCCTCAAGTTTTTGAGATTGACTACGTCCACGTCTATACGAAATCATACGGAGGCACGACGCTGACATTCGATAATGGCGGCTTCGAGGATAACGGCGGATCGCTAGCGTCCTGGACTAAATTCGGTGACGCGATCGACAATGTCAGCAGCAATAACCAGCACATTCGCTCTGGCGATGAAGCCATGAAGCTGTATGGACAGTTCAACGGAAACGAAAATTTCTCCGGTGTATCACAGGGGATTTCAGTGACCGCCGGCGATGAATTAACTGTGACGGCCAATGCGTTTGTTGCCTCCAATGACTCGATTGCAGGAACAGGCAACTATGCCGTTTTGAAATTCGACTACTTTAGTAAGCAGTACGGTGAATTTGGTTCAGGTGACTACATCGGGTCAGACTCTGTTTTGCTGGCTGACGGGACAACGGCTAATGATGTATGGTTGACGCGCCAGCTAAATTCCACAGCGCCTGCCGGTGCGGTGGAAGCTCGAGTAGCGATTGTTTTCGGGCAACCCCTCTACGACGGCGGCGCTGTTTTTGTCGACGACGTTACTTTCGTGAACGCCTCAGATACTGTATTGCTGGGGGACGTTAACTTAGACGGCATGGTTGACTTCTCCGATATCAGTGCCTTCATCGCGCTTCTCATGTCCGGTGGCTATCAGGCCGAAGCAGACATCAACGAGGACGGCTTCGTTAACTTCGGTGACATTCCGCCCTTCATTGCGATACTTATGGGCAACTAGCTTTTTTCTTCGATTCCAAAAAACCTGCGTCTCTTCGCGCGGCACTCTAGCGACGAAGGGCTGAAAGAGCATCCGTTTTGCCGCGCGCAGAGCCGCTGAGACGCAAGGGATGAAGAAGGTTAAGATTTTGCTATCATGGGGTTGAGCACTTCAAACCAGCCCAACGTCAAAAGATGCACGAAAATCAGATTTCCGCAATGGTGGTGGATGCGTCTGTCAAGATCCACAAAGCACTAGGCCCAGGACTGCTTGAATCCGTTTATCAACGGATACTCGCCTATGAACTCAGAAAAGCTGGTTTGGAGGTGGAGCGTGAGACGGCGGTGCCCGTTCATTGGGATGGGCATATCATTGGAGAGAGCTTCCGCGCCGATATGATCGTCAACGGTAAAGTTCTGTTGGAGTTAAAATCCATCGAACAGACATTGGCTGTCCATCGAAAGCAAACACTGACTTACATCAAGATTGCTGATTTGAGATTGGGACTACTGATTAATTTTGGGGCTAAGTTGTTGAAAGACGATCTTCATCGACTCGTTAATAGTCTTAGTGAAACTTCTTGAGAGTTTTACGTAATGTGCTTTACTGTGCCGCGCGCAGAGCCGCTGAGGCGCAAGAGATGGAAGTAGACGATACGATACGACTCGACGGGAGCAGACTCTTTTCTGTCGCGATTGAATTGTTTCCGCGAAGTTGTGGTCTGTAGGTGTACAAGCAAAACTTTGCGTCTTGGCGTCTCTGCGCGCGGCCTTCGTCCGAACTCAACTCAATAAATTGACCGTCTCGAAATAATAGGCCGTCAAGCACCTATAATCACTAAAGCTTATGAAAATCAATGATAATTCGTCAGCCAAACGACACGGAATTGAGCGTCGTTTGCATTGGCTGGCTTGAATCTGCTCCGCCCGCATGAAACAATAACGGACGTTCCGGAGTGCTTCGAAGGTATTCGGAAGAACATTATTTATCTCAATCAGGCACATTATGAGAATCGAACCCCTTGGTGACAAAATTGTCGTCAAACGGATGGACGCTGAAGAAAAAACGGCTGGTGGAATTTTGCTTCCCGAGGCTGCTCGCGAAAAACCTCAGGAAGGGAAAGTGCTTTCGGTTGGCAATGGACGAATGTTGCCCGATGGAAGCCGCGCCGAATTTCAGGTCGAAGAAGGCGACCGTGTTTTGTTCTCCAGTTATGCCGGAACAGAAATCACGATCGACGACACTCAGCTTCTTATCATGACCGAATCTGATATCCTCGCCGTTATGGGGTAAGGGAAGATGAAAATTGACCGGATGGCCAATGGCTTTGGCCGTAGTCAAGCAGTAAGTTTGGCTGCCGCTTTATTGATCGCGATGCTGTTGGTGACAACTACGGCGAACTCGCAAGCATTAGGTCAAACCCAACCACCCAATGCGCCTCCATCGAGCGCCGTTGCGGTAGAGCCTGCGACAGAAATGGACAAAGCGCTTCACGGGCAAACGGTATCTAGAGGCGTAACCTATTTGCTAGAGAAGGGGCAAGACCCGCAAGACGGTTCTTTCAGCAAACAGCTGGGACCGGCAGTGACGTCGATGTGCGTTTCGGCCCTATTGAAAAACGGGGTGCCGGTCGGTCATGAGAAGGTTCAACGGTCACTCAAGTACATTGAAGGTTTTGTGCGTGCCGACGGTGGCATTTATGCGCCCAAGAGCACTCTCCGCAATTACGAAACCAGTGTTTCTCTAATGTGTTTGCATCAGGCCAACACCGATGGACAATACGACAAGACCATCGAAATGGCGATTGCATTTCTCAAAGGCATTCAATGGGACG
>CAYTPS010000376.1:0-4909 GCA_964439245.1 uncultured Pirellulaceae bacterium
AGCTTGCGGTGTGAAATGCGACAAATTTTACGTGGGCTTCGATGCGTTTGACATCAAGATTGGTGATCGAGTTATCGTTCCCAAATCCCTAGTGAAAGCCCAGGTCGGCGAAACGGAGTACGGCATCGGGATCCTGCCGCTTGGTGGATACGTCAAAATGCTCGGCCAAGATGATAACCCGGGCAACATGGAGGCCGAAATCAAACGGTCAATGGCCGACGGCGAGGACGTGGGCGACGCGATGTCTGCAGGTCTGATCGATCGATCAAAAATGGACCCGAGGAGCTTTCTCGCAAAATCTGTCATCCAACGCATGGCGATTATCTCCGCTGGTGTGATCTTCAATTTGGTCTTCGCCGTCTTGTTTGCCGCGATCGCTTTCAAATCTGGCGTGAAGTACACACCGCCGTCGGTTGGCAACGTAGTCGGCGGTGCGGCTGGTTGGGAAAACAATCTGGCTGGAGCTGAGATCGTTCGAATTGGCGAAGAACAGGTCGAAGGCAATTACTTCACGCAAGGTGATATGGTTCACTCGATTGTGATCAACGGTGATCAAAAGCCGATGGAATTTGAAGTGGTGCGCTATGGCGAATCAGATTCTGAAGTAGTCCAGATGACGCCGCGAAAAGGCATTCGCCGTGAACTTCCCGACATTCCATTTTTGGGAGTTGCCCCACGAGTAAAACCTGTCATCGGTAAAGAAGGGGCAATCGACGGAACAGCGGCCGCCAAGGCGGATGTTGAATTCAAGTACAAAGACAAAATGGTTGAGATTAACGGCGAGAAGATCGAAACCGATATCGACATGCGACGAATATTGGGGCGCGATTCGGATCTGCCAGCGGTGTTTATTTTGGAACGCACTGACGATGACGGTAAAACGACAACGGTGAAAGCTACTGTGCCTCCAAATCCTATTCGCAGATTTGGTTTTGGGCTTACGTGGGGAAAGATCACGGCAATCCAAAAGCTTTCGCCCGCCGAGACGGCCGGATTACAGGTCGGCGACGAAATCACAAAACTTGACGGCCAGCCACGCTGCGATTTGCTAATTCTTGATCGGCAAATGATCAAGGCGGCTCGGGCCTCTGAGACAATTGAGCTTACCGTCGTGCGGGATGGTGAAGAGCTATCCATCCCGATTGCGCCCGTGGTTCCTAACGTGATCTCCGATCCTGGAGACAATCAACCCATCGCCGTTGACGCGCTCGGAGTGGCAATCGATTACACGCATGTCGTCGAAACTGTTGAACCTGGCAGTCCAGCCGAAGAAAGTGGATTGATGGCCGGGGACGAAATTGTATCGATGGAGTTTCTGCTTTCCGAGGAGCAAAAGAAACAGGAGGAGAACGGGATACTTGATGGCAAAGTGTTTGACATCAAGGGTAAAAAAATGACCGTACCGGAACAGCGGAGCAACGTGCAGTTTCTGGAAGTGGGCACGAAAGTGCGATTTGTGGTTGACCGTGATGGCAGCAAGAAAGAGATCGAAATTGCCTCACATGAATCAGACCAATATTTTTCGGAGAAGCGTGGGATCTCGTTGATGAAATTCGAGAAGTACTTCGTCGCACCGTCTTGGGGCGAGGCAGTTTCTTTGGGCGCCAAACAAGTTTACAACGACGGCACGCGCGTGCTTCAGTTTTTGCAAAAGCTGGTCTCTGGCCAAGTTTCACCGAAGAATCTTGGCGGCCCCGGTACGATTGCCGCGGTCGCGACCTCTGAAGCTTCCCAGGGACCGTCACGGCTACTGCTATTTCTGACTTTGCTCAGTGCAAACCTGGCGGTCGTGAACTTCTTGCCCATTCCTGTTCTCGATGGCGGTCACATGATGTTTCTTGCGTACGAGGGATTGTTCCGACGTCCGGTAACGCCGGCGGTTCAGAATATTCTGATGCTGGTTGGATTCGTCATGATCATCAGCCTGATGCTGTTCGTTGTGGCGATGGACATCAATCGGTTACTGCCGTGGGATTAAGAAGCCGCGAACGTGAACAACGAAGACACAACCGATATTGGTGCTTCGGGGGATCCGAAATTATTGGCTACCGCTTGGCATGAGGCTGGGCATGCTCTGGTGGCGACAATTTTAGGTCGGCCCATTCAGAAGGTGACCATCACGCCGGCCAACCTGCAGACCGGTGGTGTTCGATTGGGCGCGGTCAAGTTTCAAAAGGGACGGGCTATGTCAACCAATGACTGGCTGGAAGACGAAGTCCTAATTTTGTTTGCCGGAATGGTGGCCGAATCGAAATATACTGGCCAGTATTGCGAAGACGGCGCTCGTCATGACCTGATTGCCGCGCGGAGACTGCTAGTTCAGCGAGCAGCGACAGAGCGACAAATGGAAAAGCTCCAGCGTCGCTTGCTGGATAAGGTTGAGCATCTGCTTGAGCAGCCTCGTCACGTTGCGGCACTGAAAATGATCGTCGATGAATTGCTGGAAAAGCAAACGATCAAGGGCCGCACGGTGAAGCACTTTCTCAACATGGCGTTGCAGCAGCGTTAGAAAGCAGGCTCATTGGAATAACCAGCTAATCACTTTTGCTCCTAAACCAATAGCGATCCAGATCAGCCATCCCATTCCACCGCTGCCGCCATCAACCTCGCCAACGTGCGGCTCCACGTGGTAAAGCTGATGCTCTACGGTGCTGACCAATGCCTCCGCTTCTTGTTGGCCAATTCCATTATTCGCTAAATCCGCGATTACCTGTTCGCGACTTTCTCCACCAATCAAAGCCTCTGCCACCAACACGGAAAGCTCTTGCAGTTCGTCTTCTTGGAGTGAAATGTTATTTTCGGCCATCGCTCCATCCGTCAAAGGTTAAGAAAAGTTGTTTCGGTGTTGCCAAGGCCTAAGCTGCCTTGCGTTGCACAGCTAAGTGTAGACGGGGCGGGTTTTTTAGCAATTATTGAACGGAAGTTATACTTGAATCTTTCACGTCTGGACCTGTGGCGTGCGGTGGATTCGCGCCTATCCGATCGCAATCACTGTCCTTGACTTGATAGACGTCTCCTGCGCTTCACAGATCGCGACGGCATCGCGTGCGAGTGCTCCATCGAGCACGCTCGATGGAGCGCCGTTTAGAATTGAGTCGCGTACCTCTTCTATCTCGCTTTCAAACGCATCAACCGCGTCGACTTCCTCTAGCACGAGCCTTTCAATGTTCTGAGCTTCGGCGCCATCGCCGGATTTCAACAACTTGGCCTCGATTTTTTCGACGCCGTCACTGTAAACGGCCAACTCAAACTGCAGTGTTGCGTGTTCGAGATATATTTCATACGCGTGACAGAACGGTCGGCCTTGCTGGTCGATCGCGCCGGAAGTCGCACTGACGGTCACTTGGGGATCGGAAAACTGGAAGATCGAATGGGCGAATTCCGCGACGCCATCGCGCTGGCGACCTGAAGAAAAGCACTGGGTTGGCATTCCAAACAGCATCCGAATCAGATGGGCATCATGAACATGCAAATCAAACAGAGGTCCGCCAACTTTTTGCCGATCCCAATAATCATGCAGCCACAACGGATCGGAGACGACGCGTTTGAAGACGCCGCCGGTTAACCGCCCGAGTTCGCCCGATTGAACCAGATCGACGGCGAAACGAAATTCTGGGAACCATGGCAGCACGTGCCCAACCAGTAGTTGACAACCTGCATCTTGGCTGGCCTTTAGAGCGGCATCGCACTCAGTCGTGGACAATGCCAGCGGTTTCTCACAGAAAACATGTTTTGCTGCGGCGAAGCACTTCTCAATCGATGGCAAGTGAAGTTGGGGTGGCAAACATAAATCAACCACGTCTACGTCAGCTTCCGTCAGCATCTCTTCGAGCGTCTCGAAGACTTTTATGTTCGAAAGAACGACCTGTCGCCCGGGTGGACCGAAATTCCCTTTGATCGACGTCCAGTCGCCAGCGCGTTTGGCCGCATCGCGGGACACAATCGCAGTGACTTCAATGCCGGAGACCCTTTGGTAGGCCAAATAGTGCATCCAGCCCATAAACCCAATTCCGACAATGCCAACTTTGATCATCTATTTCATTCCGTAGGTTTCAATCAGATTGCGAACGCTCAAATACTGCGCCCGCCAAGCATCTTGACTGTAGCCTCCCGAACGCGTCAGCACGACCGGTATTTTTCTTTTCACACAGTTTTCGACGATGATCGCATCTCGATTCTTGATTCCCTCTTCGGTCATCTGTAGACCGGCTAAAGGATCACCGGCCAGCGGATCGCATCCTCCGACGATAAAGCAAATGTCGGCGTTGGCTTGCTCAAACACGCTGTCCAAATGTTCCTCTAATGTACAAATAAATTCTTCATCACCGTCTCCGGAATCTAGTTCGATATCCAGATCGCTTACTTCTTTTGGGATGGGATAAATGTCTCCCTGGTGCATTGAGAACGTAAACGTTGAATCATCATCGGCTAGGCAAAGTGCGGTTCCGTTGCCTTGATGAACATCGACATCGACAACCAAAGCCTTCTCGATAAGACCTTCGTTCTGCAGCGTGCGGATGGCGATCGGTACATCGGCGTAGACACAAAAGCCCTCGCCGATGTTGGGTTTGGCATGATGGTAGCCGCCGCCCAAGTTGATGCCGATTCCGGATTCTAGTGACCGCCGCGCTGCCAACAGCGTACCACCGCTAGCCAGCCGAAACGGTTGGAGTACGTGTTTGTCCAGCGAGAGAGGCACCGCCATCAATATTTCGGCCTCTAAATATTGTGCGATGTTTTTTCGAACCCTCAAACGGTCAAGGTACTCGGCGGTATGCACTAACAGGAGGGCTTGATCGTCAAGTGCCTTTGGTTCTAAAGTCGCTTCAGCATTGATGATGCCATCAGCCAACAGTTGTTGATGGATCTTGTCATATTTAGCAATGTCGAACGGGTGCAGTTTCTCCAG
>CAYTPS010000377.1:0-4899 GCA_964439245.1 uncultured Pirellulaceae bacterium
AAATTCAGGACCGCCTGCACGTTGATACGACCGACGATGGCTTGGCCGGAGGCACTTTGGCCGATAACGATTCAATCAACACCCTGCGTGAGGCGATCGAGTTCGCCAATGGCAGGGCGGGCGAGCAGACGATCACGTTCCAGCCCAGCGTTTTTGGCTCAGGACAGACGATTACGCTCAGCGTTGCCGGGGCGAACCAATTGGAGATCACCGACGATCTTGTTATCAACGGCTCGGGTGCCGACTTGCTGGGCATCAGCGGCAACGACAACAGTCGCGTGTTCTTGATCGACGACGGTGACAACAATAGCGAAATCGACGTCACGATTCGTGGTTTGACCATTCGTGATGGCAACACATCGGCGACTAACGCCCGCTTTTCTGAGTCCGGGGCTGGCATTCGCAATTCGGAAGACCTGACCTTAGAGAATGTCACAGTTCACTCCAACCGAAGTGATCCATTCGATGGTGCGTTCATCACCGATACCGGGAGCAGTGGCGGCGGATTATTCCATGAGCGAGGCGAGTTAGAGATCATCGGCAGCACGTTTTCTGAGAATTCCGGACTCAATGGCGGCGGTATTCAAGTGGATTCCGGTTCAGCCAACATTGTGAACAGCACGTTTAGCGGTAACCTTGCGCGAGGTGTCGGCGGCGGCGGACTGAATGTTTCAGGTTCGTCCACGTCAGCGACCGTTCGCAGTTCAACCTTCACCGGGAATCGAGCCGACACCAATGGGGCCAGTGCGGCGTCTGGCGGAGGTATTGCCGAATCTAGCTCAGCCATTATCACGTTGCACAACAACCTAATCGCAGGAAATTTCAGTGGAACTGCCTTGGCGATCGACGACACCCGGGGCGTCTTCACTGCTAGTTCTTCGCATAATTTAATCGGTAGTTCCGATGCGGCCAGCAGCCTGAACAACGGGACCAACGGCAATATCGTGGGCGACGGTAATGGTGGAGAGTTTCCAGTCGGTTCAATTCTCAGAGAAGAAATAAGTATACTCAGCGGAATTTCGCAGTTCTTTTTGATCCCTGGTAGCCGAGCAATCAACGCGGGCTCAAACGCCG
Source organism: uncultured Pirellulaceae bacterium (assembly GCA_964439245.1). Classification (GTDB taxonomy): domain Bacteria; phylum Planctomycetota; class Planctomycetia; order Pirellulales; family Pirellulaceae; genus Mariniblastus. The sequence goes on from CAYTPS010000377.1 coordinate 1,075, forward strand.
AGGCAATCGACGCCGATGGGAACGCCTTGACCACCGATCAGGACGGTAGCCAACGCATTCAGTTGGGCACTGTCGATATCGGGTCGCAAGAGTCGCCGTTTGAGACGCCCAGCCTGATCGTGAACACGAACTCCGACGCATCGACTACCTCGGACGGGCTGACATCGCTGCGAGAGGCCGTTCTGTTTGCCAATATGAATCCGGGTGACGACACCATCGCCTTCGATGCAGGTCTCAGCGGCCAAACGATCACGCTGGGCTCAGGACAGCTTGAGCTTACTGAATCGCTCACGATCCAGGGCCTTGGTGCTGATCAGTTGACCATCAGCGCCAACGATGCCAGCCGGATTTTCTTGCTCGGCTCTAGCGCCGCGGCGACGTACACGATTGCTGACGTCACGCTGACTGATGGCGAGGTGGCTCGTGGTTCGGAACCGAGTCCCGAGACCGGCGGTGCGATCAGCTTAAACGACGCGGACGATACGTTGATTATCGAGCGTTCGGTGATCTCCAGTAGCGCGGCCAATGGTGGTGGAGCGATTTTTGTTGGCGGAGCGTCCGAATTACAGGTTGTCGATTCGGCCTTGATCGATAACGAAGCGAACTTTAGCGGCTCGGCCATTCTCACCGGTGGAAACGTCGATGTGACGATTGTGAACACGACGGTCAGCGGAAATACTTCGCTGAGCAATGCGGGAGCCCTGTTAGTGCAAACGGCAGGCACAGAATCGGGCACAATGACTCTGCGCAACGTGACCGTGGCCGACAACACCGGCATTGGTCTACAGACATTTGCTTCGGGCACCAGCACGGCGACGCTAAGCGTTGGCAATACGATTCTGGCAGACAACTCTGGTTCGAATCTGTTAACCGGTGGATCAGGGACTGCAGTGTTCAATAGTTTGGGCAGCAACCTGTTCGATGATTTTTCGGTTACTGCTGCCGACGCGAGCGACCAGTTGAACGTGGACCCGTTGCTGGCTCCGCTGGCCAATAACGGTGGTCCGACTCCGACGCACGCTTTGATGACTGGCAGCCTGGCAATCAACAAAGGAAACAATGCGTTTGCTGTTAATGCCAACGGAAATCCACTAACGACTGACCAGCGCGGAGTCGGTTTTGATCGGATCTTTTCAGGAACGGTTGACATCGGAGCATTTGAGAGCGACATCCAGCAGACTTTCTTGCTGGGAGATGTAAACCAAGACGGCGTGGTGGACTTCGCTGATATTCCGTCGTTTATCTCTATCCTCCAAAACGGCATCTTCCTAGACGAAGCCGACACCAACGAAGACGGTGTGGTGGACTTCTTTGACATCGCTTCCTTTATTCAGATATTAATGATGCAATAGAATCGGACACCTCCTTTGCGCCTTTTCGAGAGACCTTCCCCCCGCTCTCCACATATCGCCGAATTTGGTATGATGACAGAAGAGGTCAATAACCAATGTTGGCTGTACGTTCCTTCCTCCACCATTTGATACCTAACAAGCATGAGTGTTGACTTCGGCTTACTGCGTACGCTTCACCGAATGCACCGCCAACTGGCGGACATTGATGAGCGCATGCGAAAGGGACCGCTTCAGGCGAAAATTGCCCAAAACAATCAAGCCACTTTCGAAACGGCTCTCCAGGAAGCTACGGAAACCTCAAAAGCCAATCATATGGCGGCCAACGCCAAACAATTGCAATTGGGCGAGCGTGAGGCCAAAGTCGAAACCATGAAGGGACAACTCAACACGGCAGATTCAAACAAGGAATTCCAACTACTTAAAGACCGCATCGCCGCTGACGAGCAGGCCAATAGCGTACTGGCCGACGAGATCTTGGAGATGCTCGAAAAACAAGACATCCTTGAACAAGAGGTCAAAACGGCCAAGGAGAACGTAGCCAAAGCAACCTCCGAAACCGAGCGCATCATCAACAAGGTTCGTGATGAACTTAAGGCCCTCAAAGAGGAAAGAGAACGCGTTGAAGGTGAGCTGAAAGACTCAGAGAAGAAACTGCCGCAAGATGTTCAAGAACGTTATTTTCGAGCAGCGGCAAGCAAAAAGGAAGACGCCCTCGCCGAGACGGACGGGAGAACCTGCGGCAACTGTCATCAAACAGTGACCGCCCAGATCTTGTCGCAATTGATGTTGAACCACGCCATCTTCTGCGGAGGCTGTGGAGCACTGTTCTATCTGAAAGAAGGGGTGAAGGGGCGGTAGCTCCTGGCTCCTTTCTTTCCACTCCAACTTTCCCTAGTGCTCGGCAGTGGCTCTTTGCGACAGTAAAATTAATGACAAGAAGGTTCAAGGATCACGTTGTGAATTTTCTCTGTCCATTATCTTGCGGTCGATATAAGCCGTTTCTTTAACCGCCCCCACTGGAAAGCGTCTGAGCATTGACTTGCAGCGGACAATAAATCTCAGCCGAAAAAAAGCCTCGCCCGCTTTGATGGACAAGGCTTTTCTCTTTTACTTGTAATGCTCCCGCAGGATCAGTCCAGCAGGCCTTTGTAATTCCGCATCACGAGGTGACTGTCGATCTTCTGAACCAAGTCAAACGCCACGCTGACGGCGATCAAAAGCCCCGTTCCGCCGTAGAAACTGGCGACCATGAAGTCGACATCCATCGTGGTCGAGATCAGCATCGGCACAATCGCAATCAATGCCAAAAATCCTGCACCAACGTAGGTGATACGTTCCATGACGGCGTTGATGTACTCTTCTGTTCGACGCCCTGGACGGTGACCAGGAATGAACGTTCCCGAATCCTTCATGTTGTCGCTGATCTCTTTCGGATTGAAGATGATCGCGGTCCAGAAATAACAGAAGAAGTAGATCATTGCGATGTAGGTAAGGTTGTAGATCATCGATGCTGGCGACTGAAACGCTTGACCAAGATTGGCCAATGCATTGCCCAAGAAACCACCACCAGACCAACGCCCCATGAACGTGAACAGCAGAGGCGGTAGCATCAATAGAGATTGAGCGAAGATGATCGGCATCACGCCAGCTTGGTTAATCCTCAGCGGCATGTACTGGCGAGTGCCACCATACATCTTTCGACCGCGTACGTGTTTGGCACTCTGTGTTGGGATCCTGCGCTGTGCCAAAGTGATGAATACAACGCCGACCACAACGGCGATGAACATGGCCGCCAACATAATGATCTTTTCCAGACCCACGTTGCCGCCAGAGGTACCCTGGAGGCTGAGCGATGCGTTGCCTAAAAATCCATTGAGCGCTGGCGGCATCTGAGCCACGATACCGGCCATAATCAGAAGACTGATTCCATTTCCGATACCGTATTCATCAATCTGTTCACCCAGCCACATCAAAAATACACTGCCGCATGTCATAATTAAAACCGAGGTCAGCCCCCAGAAAAATGTCAACTTGCCATCGGCATTGCAAAAATCTGGAGCAATCATGCTAGGACCGTCACCCGAGCTACTCATAATGAACCACAAATATCCGGTCGATTGGATCAAGCAGAGAACAACCGTCAGGTAACGCGTGTACTCGGTCAAACGCCTCTGTCCCGCTTCGCCCTCTTTTTTCAGTTCCTCAAGAGGCTTATAGACCGTTCCCAGCAACTGCAGAATGATCGATGCCGAAATGTAGGGCATGATTCCAAGGCCAAAGATCGTTGCACTAGTAAGCGAACTAGCGCTGAAAATCGCAACCTTTTGTAGGAAGTTGGCAACTGTCGAATCCATGTTCGACGCCGCTGCAGCGACTTCTTCTTGGTTGATGATCGGAAGCGGAATCTGCCAACCAACCCGGTAGATCGCTAACAAGAAGATCGTCAACAAGATCTTCTGGCGAAGCTCAGGGA
>CAYTPS010000378.1:0-4896 GCA_964439245.1 uncultured Pirellulaceae bacterium
AGCTTTAACTAACCCCGACTCTCATAACACTGGCACAGAAAATGGGGGCATTCCAATCGCTGAACGTTGCTAGGTCTTTTGGATCAGCGATGAAACTGAGCAAAAAGCGGTTGCCCGAGACTTCGGCGAGTCCCATCGAATCAAGAAACTTCACATATTTGGCTACTGATTGGCTAGGTCCGTTTGAGCGAAACTTCTCAATGGTTGTTGTTTCGTTGACCTGCGTGAACACGCTCGTTAATTCTATCGTCTTAATTAGGCTCCTCCCGCCATTAGTGCCGTAGATATTGATCTTAGAGCCAGAAGTTGTTGATACAAATCTTCAATTTCGGTGTACCTCCGGTATCTCATCTCTTTGATATAGTGTTCAGCGTCATCAATCGCAGCCAACGACTCGCTTGCAGTGAATCTATTTGGTGATGCGAAGGCGGTCTTAAACCGTGCTCGTTCCACAAGATAATCAGCAAAAAATATTTTCTGCTGAACCTCCTGCCCTTCATAACTCTTGATCGTTCTTTCGGCTTTGCAAAGAAAGTCATTGGCATCTTTGAAATACCTGTCCGACTCAGTATCGTCTTTGGTATAAGTCGATATCAAGCGACAAGCCATTGAAGCAACGCAATAGACCTTTGGAAGCCAGTCCTGTCTTCCGATTCTCTCCAGCATTACCATAGCAAAAGCGAGGTCTCCAAAACACGGCAAGCTCTGGTCTGCCTCTAGGAACTTTCGGCGATTATTTCTAACATAGTCTTCTTTTAGTTTGCTAAGATCTTGCGGACGCTCCAAAATGTCTGCCAGCGGCGCAGTAACAGTCTCGCTAGATTTGACAAGACTTGGGGGATCATCTAGACGCTCGTTCCAAAATTGCTGATCAAATTGCTCGGCAACGGCGCGTCCATATATGTAACCATTGATTGCGTAATCAAGAAGCATTGCCTTGTTTCGAAGTGGAACTCCATCTTTGTCGTTGTTAAGTTCACAAAACTCATCAGCGGCTTTGGTCGCTTTAATGACCTCCTCATAGTCTCCTTTGTCCAATAAGAACTCACAATACTGGACCATTCTCTCCGCTCTCAAGATCGGATAGGAAGAGTAATAAACGTCCTGCCTGGAACGTTCAAATGCCTGAGTCGCTTGTTCCACATCGCCGTTGTGATGGTAAGCAGCAGCCAAGTCTGCCTCAATCGCTGTATAAAACTTGAATGCATTGCCGTGAATTTTGGCTTCCAGACTTGTGTCATTGGCATCTTTGCTTGCATGACAATCACTATTAACAAAAGGCAAGACATGGCCAATCAACTTCGTTCCCAACTTTGCTTGCTCTATCGCTTTTGCGAAATTTCCCTGCAAGACAAGGACCTTGGTGATGAGGCCGTACAGGGTGCCAACTGAGAGTAGATCCTCCGCATTATCAATAGTGACCTCTGGGAACTCAGCTTGAGCGATACTAGCTCGGTCGATATCTGCCGTTTCCATCTGGGCCCGTTGCGCATTGCGATGGGCTGTAAGCGACTTTGCCAGTTGACCTTGAGTTCTAAGGCTGAAGGCTACGGTTCGCAAAAGTTTACTCAGCAACTTTTTTGACTCCGATAGCGGTTCTTCCCAATGATCGTCTCCAAAAAATGCCTTCAGAATCGCAAGATTCTCTGTGTGCGACCCAACCTTTGGGTAGTTGTCTAGAGTTGAACTGCCATGCGCCCCAAGGAGGCAGTCGTTAAATGTCGCGTACGCCTGTGGGAATTGGCCCGCCCGACAGCCAAAAAAGACTGCTTGGCGTGAATTCTCGATTCTCATTGCCTGCCAGGCAGCTTGAGACTCTTCCACAAGACTTAGCTCGTCTCGGAAGTAGCTAAACAGCAACGCATTCACAGCCTTCCAACGCACCACATCATCTTCCATTAGACGCGAAGTAAAAAAATTACGTATCTTTCCGTGAGTTGCGAGGCCATCTTCTAGTAGGCCCAAGAATCGCAAACGGTTGGCTGCATCTTTCCATCGACGACTTCCACGGTCGTTTAAGATTATTTTTTATGCAAAGTCATCAGATTCAAGCAGCTTGTCGATGGCATTTTCATCAGGGCGTGGAAACAGGCTCGCCAGCTCTATCAAGCATAAACATGCTTCATCTTTGGAGTTGTTGTCGGCGGTTAGATGCTGGATGAGTCCACCCAAAACTCCCTGAAAATGTCGATCATCATCTTGCCGTCGCCATTCGGCTTTCGATTTTTCGTCGGTCGAATGTTGCTCTTCCTTCTTCTCAACACTTGGCTCGCCTCGATCAGACACAACGTACGACCACTGCTTGAACGTCAACTCAAATTCTACCAAAGCTCGGCACAAAATCGTCGCGAGAAGCGGATTACCGTTTCCTGTGGCAACGCGAAATTTAATGAACTCATCTTCAGAAGCCTCCGCAACACCCCCAACCTTAAGTGCCTCGGCAAGCTCTCGACAACCGGTAGCAGTAAGTCCCTCAAGGGAAATGTGATTCACTCTGTCATTGCTCATGAATGACTCAGGAAGCCAATAGCTGCTGATCAAACAGCGCCCCACATTTCCGGAAGCAATTACCCCACGAAAGAACTCGCTTGCGTCGGCAGACAATTCATATCGGCCACTGGTGGCAATCTGTTCCATCAAAGGCTCTAGGCTGTCGAACACCAGCAATACTCTATGATTAGCAAAATAGGTTGTTATCGCCTTCGAATAGTCACCTGTTGTTTCACTGTCTACTTCAAGATCGAGGTAAGAAGCGCAAGCTTTCAAAGCTTGAAAGATTGAATCTCCTTCAACAAGATCATTGAAAGTAAACGCCCAGATCCCTTCCCATTGATCACCACTTCCGAACAACTTCAAATTATCAAGGCAATTCGAAATGATCGTTGACTTACCAAGACCACCACGCCCCGTAATAATTGTTGCTGACCTCATGTTGTCGAGTGGACTATCTCCCGGTGGCTGCTCCTCTTGGAGGAGCCAAGCACCAATTGCATCGATTTCGCTCTTTCGCCCAATAGGCTTACCAGAATCAACTTTCGGATCGACGAACCGCGAGGTATCCGGTTCACGGGTATCAGTTGAAGGGCTCTCAAAGTACTCGCTCGTATAATTTAGAAAACTGTCTTTGATAAAATCAGTGACTGTTTTTCGCTCGCTGTTTTCAATGCCTCCAGGATAGCGACGCTTCCAAAACTTGTTGCACCTATTTAGATGTCGTTGTTGGACCGAATCAAGTTCCGCCTCTGGAGTTACGGCTGCGAATACCAGCTTGCCATACTTCTCCGCCACATAAATTTCAAAGTGGGTGTACGACAACTCACCGGCTTCAAACGCCTCATTGAAAAGACGGCAAATAGTTGGATTGCCGTCGAAGTACCGCTCCCAAGTTCCGAACTTCTCGAGGAAGTAATCAACATTCTCCTGCTTTACAAAACTGCCTGGCGTAGAGCCAATTAGATGGACCATTGCGACGCATCGCTTAATTTCTGTGTCCAGTTGTTCTAAGATATTCTCTGGCCATCCAGGGGCAAACAGATCTTGATGGTTAAGACTATAGCCTGTCTTTTTAAAGTCTTTCTCGATTTCTTCGGTGCGAAGATGCTCAAAGTCATCAGTAGCCGCTGAAAGAAAAATAGTTCTCATCAATATTACCCTCTCTGTGACTTGCCACGAAAATGGAAACTTTTTGCAAACGGCTCGCTAGACGATCAAATTTGATAATTGTTGATTCATCAATTCGCAAACGATCTCGATCGAATCCTGCCCCGGTTCGTTCGTCTTTGTCTCTTTTACTTGACAGACCGTAACAGCCCCCATCGCCGAATAAAAACCGGAGGCAACTGCATTCCCCAGCAGTAGATTAATAGCCATGTTCTCAAATCCACGTTCCTTCATTTCCGCCGCTAATTCACGGTAGAGATGGCCGCCAATTCCAGTTCGCTGATACCCCTGTACGACATATAACTGATGCAGTTCGCATAGTTTGGGACATTCTTTCGACAAATCGTCGTACCCCTCACCGCAGTCTGCCTCACCGGCGACCGCGAACCCGACAACCGCACCTAGGACTGATGCCTTCAAAACGACTTTGGATTCGGAAAACAGATTTGCCGCCCATTTGTCATAGTAGTCGTTATTCGCAAAACGAGCCCACGCGTAGTGCGGAGTGATGTCGGCATCACCGTTAATACGACCGAACCGATGTACTTGCTTCATCTCATCAACATCGTCTAGGGTAGCGAAATCTATCTGAATCAGAAAATCATGCTTGCCGTCGAGTTGTCCTTTTCGCTTGACGGTGTGCTCTAATGGAAGTCTGTTCGGCATTGGGTCACTCAGCTTGAGAAATTTGTTTGAAAGAGAAGTTGAATTGGTTCCTACTACTTGTTCTAAACAGTTGTAACGTGAAGTGCAAGTTTTTTATCGCCAGCCTTTATGTTTCGTCAGGAGTCTCACAATGCCCGCCAAACCGTCCGGTGTCCTAGTAATAGGGGCGCGTGCCTTAGCTCAGGCCACAACAGATTGTTGTAACCGAAGCGACATCCCGTGCCACATCTATTTGACAGGCTCGACAGGAAGCTATGGAGCGCGATCGCTTGGCGCCTCAGCCTACCACTCGGAAAAATTCCCAAACCCTTGCTCAATCGTAAAAGCACATGGAATTGATTTGGTGATTCCAATGTCGATCGATTGGCATCGCCAGCCATGGGCCAATGAATTGGTCGAAATGGACACGCGTGTCTTTTCACCCCATGGAGACGCGGTGCTCTTGGAACGTAACCGTGGCTTTAGCATGAAACTTGCTCGAGAACATGGGAGCGCTGTGCCGAACTGGGTGGTTGGCAAAACAAAGTCCCAAGCATTAGAACAATTGGCGGATTTTGACTGTCCGATGGT
>CAYTPS010000379.1:0-1805 GCA_964439245.1 uncultured Pirellulaceae bacterium
CTGGATGAACAGGGGACTTACACCCCCAAGAAAATAAACATGCCCGGCACACCAATAAAAAAAGCACGCCGAGTGACTCGACGTGCTTTGATCTCATGTCTCAGGTTTAGGTTGCGAGGACTATCGCTTGACGCGTGCACTTCCTCCGGCAATCAGCGATTCGACTTCATCGAGGCTGGCCATCGTTGTATCGCCAGCTGTCATCATCGCCAGTGCACCATGAGCCGCACCATACTCAACAGCCTTCTGTCCGTTGCCGCCGGTCAAGAACCCGTAGATCAATCCAGAAGCAAAGCTATCTCCGCCACCGACACGATCAAAGATCTCCAAATTCTCGCGATGAGTGGCTTGGTATAGCTCCCCGCCGCTTTCGTTCTTCTCCCAGCACAACGCGCCCCAGTCATTGATGGTTGCGGTCTTTACCGTTCGCAGCGTCGTTGCCATCGCTTGGAAGTTAGGGAAATCACTGATCGCCTGAGCAATCATCTTGCGGTAGCCTTCGATCGGCAACTCTTTCAGATTCTCTTCATCCAGTCCCTCGACGTGCAATCCAAGACAAGCGGTGAAGTCTTCTTCGTTTCCAATCATCACGTCAACGTAAGGAGCGAGGCTGCGATTGACTTTTTGGCAGTTTTCTTTTCCACCGTAAGCTGCCCACAACGAAGGACGAAAGTTAAGATCGTAAGAGGTGATCGTGCCGTGCTTCTTGGCACATTCTAACGCTTCCTTGATGACTTCCGGTGTCGTGTCCGAAAGTGCTGCGTAGATTCCGCCGGTGTGGAACCAGCGTACTCCTAGAGTTCCAAAGATGTGTTCCCAATCGATATCGCCTGGCTTCAACTGCGATGCAGCAGTGTGCCCACGATCCGAAGTCCCCAACGCAGCGCGGATGCCGTGCCCTCGTTCGGTGAAGTTGATTCCGTTTCGCACGCTGCGTCCGCAACCGTCGTAGTCAAACCACTTACAGAAGCTCATATCGACGCCGCCGGTCAAAATAAGATTCTCAAGAAGGAGACCGACTTCGTTTTTGGCAAATGCAGAAACCAGCGCTCCACGCATTCCAAAGCAGCGACGCAGGCCGCGTGCGACATTGTATTCGCCGCCGCCCTCCCAAACATCGAACGACCGAGCGGTACGAACGCGCCCCTCGCGCGGGTCAAGTCGCACCATGACTTCACCGAGGGATAGGATATCGAATTGGCATGAGTCGGCGGGTTTAATTTGCATCTTCGGCTTCGAAAAAGGTTCAGGGTTAAGTAGTCATGTCACCGGCGATCGGTGACTTTGACTAATATACTAGTAGAGAATGAAGTTGATCCAAGGCCTGTTTGCCCGCTAGGGAGGACGTTTCGATCCTTTTCAACTCCCGCGCGACCGTCAACCGCCAAACTTCTAGTTGGCAATCTCATCGGCAACGGTTGCAACGATTACGATGCCCAGTTTATTGGCTGCGGCAATGGTTGCTTCCTGATCCAGCAAGATCGTTTTGCCCGCCTCAATCGCGATCACTTTCCCACCGGCCTTGTGCAGTGTTTGTACCGTTCCCTCTCCGATGGTGGGCACGTCAAACCGCATGTCTTGATTGGGTTTGGCAACTTTGACCAGCGTCATACCGCCACTTCTGCAAAGTTCGCCAGACCGCACGATGCACGCGTCGGTACCCTCGATGGCTTCCACCGCAATCACGGCTTGATCTTTCACGATCACGCTTTGGCCAATATCGAGACGCCCCATTTCCTTGGCCGCCGTCCAGCCAAAACGAATGTCTTAACACTGAGCTTCAGAGGGTTTGCGATCGGTCAGCG
>CAYTPS010000379.1:1815-4876 GCA_964439245.1 uncultured Pirellulaceae bacterium
GGATAGAAGTGTCGCCAAAAAGTCAGATCTGGGAAATGCCTGATCAGACTAAATCGCTCGAAAAGTTTCGTTTTAAAAACCTTGCCTGCCAGCGTCGCATGAACCACGCCCGAAGATTTCAGGTAACGGATCTGAGCCCCCATGCGGCCCATGCCAAATTCACGATAGTCATCGCAGATCTCCGCCAGCCGCCGGTCGGCATGATCCTTAATACCCATGCAGTACACTTGGTAGCCATCGGATTTGAGCGATTGTGCCACGCGCACTGGAAAATTTCCCCAACCGGCAATCAAGCCGATGCGGCGGTCGGTGCCGCCTTTGCGAGAGCTGCCGGAACCAAGTTGTAGATCGACCGAAGACATTTTTTAGATGCAAAATTTTGGGCGCTTTTTCTCAACCTTACCGTCATCGTAGCGAATTAACAAACATGAGTCACGACTGAAATCTGGCAGGCAATGATGGGCGTTTATCGCGTCAATCACTCTAGCCAGCAATTTCACTTTTGGTCAGAATTGCGGTCGTCGGTCGGATGAAACCGCGCAGAACAGCGGCGAAGCACTTTACCAGCATCAGGAGAACGATTTGAGTTTGCACTCAACGCTGCGGCCGGAGCAGATTGTCAAAACCATCAAAACGCTCGAAGGACGGATTGAGGAGCGATTTCCAGATTCCAGCCTTCGGGAGGTCTGCCATGAACTAGCCGAAGTTTCCGAGCAGATGGTGGAAAGATCGGCGTGGATTGGGAGGCCGATTCTTTGGTTGCGGCTGGTCACTTGGGTGATTTGCATCGCGATTATCGTGGTCACCACACTGACTATTTTTGCCCTTGGCGTCAGTCAAGAAGATTTCAGTTCCCTTCAAAGCTCACCAGATCGGCTCTCCACCGTCGTCACTCTGACCGAAGCGGCCATCAATGACATATTGCTGATTGGCGCGGCGATCTTCTTTATCTTTACGATTGAAAAACGCTACAAACGCGCTCGAGCATTGAAAGCGTTGCATGAACTACGATCGATCGCCCACATCATTGATATGCATCAGCTTACCAAGGACCCGCACCGGATCATGGCCAAACGCTTGTTTACCGGCAAAGGCCTTTCGCCCAAATTGAACATGACTCCGTTTCAATTGCGCAGATATCTGGACTACTGCAGCGAGATGTTGGCGCTGACTGCCAAAATCGCAGCGGTTTACGTTCAACAGTTCGATGACGCAGTAGCGATTGGATCTGCATCGGAGCTAGACACTTTAACGGCAGGGCTTTCCAGCAAGATTTGGCAGAAAATTCAGATCCTCGAATCCAGCCGTCCCTCTAAAGATGACGAGCAACACCGGATTGTGACTTAACCCCGGTTGTAAACCGAACCGGATTTAATTGCATTGTCAGTCGAATCTACGTTGTTCAGAGATCCATTGGTTGACTACAATCGACCTCACAACACTGGCGATCAGGCCGTTTTACTCTCCACTTTCTGACTTCTTTTGAAAACTGACATGAAACCTAATCGAAATCTATTGTTTGCAATCGCCGCTCTCTTGGCACTGTTGTCTTCTTCAGCACTTGCTCAGAATGCTCCTGCGGCACTGGACTTTTCCATGAAAGCCAATAACGGAGAGGAAGTTGCGCTTTCCAAATACCTAGGTAAGGCAGTCTTGTTTGTTAACGTTGCCAGCAAGTGTGGAAGGACACCACAATATGATCAGCTTCAAGCACTCCATGAGAAGTACGCCGCAAAAGGGCTGTCCATCGTCGGGGTTCCCTGCAATCAGTTCGGTGGGCAAGAACCCGGTAGCGACGAAGAGATTCTTGCTTTCTGCAAAAGGAACTACGGCGTCGATTTTGATCTTTTGTCTAAGGTCGATGTAAAAGGAAAAAATCAATGTGACCTGTACGCCCATCTTACCGCTCTCGACTTAAAGCCACGTGGTAAAGGTACCGTCAAATGGAACTTCGAAAAAATTCTGCTCGACCGAAGCGGTACACCAGTTGCGCGTTTCGGTTCGAAAACCAAGCCTGACAGTAAAGAGGTAGTTGCCGCAATCGAGTCGGCGCTTGACGCAAGTCCCACCAACATTGCGGCGTCGGCAAGTCCCACATCCGGGCACTACTCTCACAAAAGTGAAAAATTGGGTAAGACTTACTACTTATTCAGCAAGGACGTCCCGCTGAAGAACTCGGATCGGGTTCAAACCATCTACTTTTTCGGCAAGGATCCAGTCAACGCAAAAGGCGGGGTACCATTGGCGGCGGTTCCCGAAGGCAAAGTTGTCTCCGAGACCAAAACAGGAATGCTGATTTTGAAGAACGCGGCGGGAAGCAAGAAGTAGTAGTTTCCTTTTTCAACCGAACTCCGATTCGATTCGATTTTTAAATCGAATCTACATAGCGACACTCAGGCCGCTTATTTGGGCTTCAACTATTTTTTGGCGAATCGTCTCTGCCCCTTCCGTTGTGTATGGCGTCAACGGTTGGAAACCCCAAATAGGTTTCGGCCAAGCGGCGTCATTAGACGACCTCACAATGTGGTGCACATGTAGTTGCGGTGTCATATTGCCAAGTGCCGCGACGTTGAGCTTCTCAGCTGCGAAAACTTGTTTAAGTGCGATCGAAAACAGCCGTGACTCTTCGCTCAACTGCCGGTAGTCGGCCGGATCTAAATCGATCGCATCCTTGATCCCCGCACGTCTGGGCACAAGCACAAACCAAGGATAGGCCGAATCATTGATCAGCAAAACAAGCGACAGCGGAAACTCACCAATCAATATGCCGTCACGTTGTAAATCAGGATGCAGTTCAAACTTAGCCACGTTCGTTTCCGTTCTATCGAAGTCGCTGAATTAGCAACAGTTTCTTATTTTTCAAAAAGTAGTCCGCCTCCGCGACGACTTCGTATTTCACAGGCAGCTGACGCTCAAGCGCTGGCAAATCGTTCGCCGTAGTGATCACTGGTGAGTCTGGATTTTCAATCGCAAACTGGCGTACGCTCGGTCGCGGTTTGGGTTGCCAAAATTTTCTCTTCGAACATACATCAGCGGAGGTTCCCTTTGGGTCTAGCTCGTA
>CAYTPS010000380.1:0-4862 GCA_964439245.1 uncultured Pirellulaceae bacterium
ATCCGGCCGTCTTTAAAATTGCTGCGGCACTTGGCGACTCAACTGACACGATGTCCGTTGTCAGCATGTGAATCTTTAGATTGTGCTGTTTGAATACCTCAGCAAGTTTAGGCAGCTCATCTGCGGCAGCCTCTGGAAGAATGTAGCCCCTCTTCCGAACAGTGACTTCCGCCCCATCAAAACCAATATCCGCAAGCGTTCTAGCCAGTTCTTCGTAGGACAAATCCTGTAAGAATTTGATGAATGTGCAAAACTGGTATGGCTTCTTTTGTTCAGCATTTTGACCGCTGGCGATTGCTGGCAACGTGGCCGCCCCAATCGCCGCGGACGCACCGGCAACAAACTTTCGTCGATTTATCTGAGGGTTGTTCAGAGGGTTGTTCAATTTGATCTCCTTGGAAGGTATCGCTCTAGCAGGCGAAATGTTTTCGCAATTGGTCCATCGCTGCTGGAACATTCTCAAACGGTAATTCTTCTTCGTATTCCATAATTATACTGCCTCGGTAATTTGCATTTTTAAGAATCTTGCCGATGCGATCGAGGTCAGCGTCAAACTTTTCGCCGTTGTTCGGCGACTTCATTTTTATTTTGACTTGAACGTTTACCGCGAACGGGGCGCACTGCTCAATTTCAGCGTACGGGGCATCAGACACAAAGTTTCCCGTGTCGAGATTGACGCCGAACCAATCACTTTTGATACCCTTGATGATTTCGATAATGTGATCACCACTTAAGTCGCCATGGTTTTCTACTCCGATAAAAATACCGGCTTGGGCCGCGTAGTCGACACACTCTTGTAGCGCCCCGATCGCAATCTTCATTGTCTCTGGGGAATCTTCAAGTTCTTTGCGCTTGCCCGCAAAGAAACGAATGTGAGGCGCACCCATCTGGTCGGCGCGATCTATCCAACGCTTTGCATCGGCAATTTGTTTGTCTAATTCTGCTCCTTGAGCAATCGTGAAGTTATTGCCAATCGCAGTGCCCAAAATTGGAACTCCATTGACAAAGGCGTATCGCTTTATCTTTTTGAAATACGAATCGTCAGCATCAGGTGGAAAGAAATAACTTGTCAGTTCAGCGCCGCAACCTTGTTCGGCGCAGTAATCGATGAAAGCAAACATGTCGATTTTCTTGGATGCTTGCGGCCCTGCCTGCGCGATCTTGCCTTTATAGAATTTGAAATGTGGCTTGAAGGAATATGCCGCCAGCCCCAGATTGAAAATCGGACTGCGTCCGTTCTGCAGCACCTCTTGTGCCAGAGGCGTGGGAGTTGCAGCGCTTGCGTGCTTTGGTGATATCACCGATGCGATTGCTCCCACCCCAATCGCTCGGGTCGATGCCGATTTTATAAATGCACGTCGATCAATTGTCATGGCTTTGCCGATCCAAATCTGATGGGTAGTTTCAATAAGTTGGTGATTGATGAAATGCGGGGAGCTTCAATTCAATTTTCGTCAGGTCCTGTGCCGCGCAGGAAACTTGCCCCAACGTCGGCAGGTGTAAGCGGTACGGAAACAATCGGGCCGGTCGCTCCTGCGACTTCGTCCGCGCCGATGTCAGCACCGGTTGTAGAACGCGATTGACCATCAATGTCTTTTGAAACTGTGACGGAGCAATCAACGGCCGCATCTGCGACGGGGCCAGAAGCGTCGGGACGCAGCAAAACGCCCGACTGTTTTAGCAGTGGATCGACTGTGATAGCTTTCACATCGGCACCGACATCCGCGCCGTGCAGCAAATTGCCAGTCCAGTGCAGTTTGTTGAGACTTAAATCCGTTTTGACCAGCGGCCCCAGGGTGCCTGAGATCAGGTTGTTGGCAACGACGCCCTGTGGTGGGCGTGACCCCTTGGCTTTGTTCAGAAAAATGCTGCGTTTGCAGTCGAGTATAGAATTGTGAACGATGGCGATGTTGTTCACGGCCTGATAGCCATTGGTGGTGCCACCAGAAGCTTGGCTTCCCCCGAGAATCGACACCGCCGAATTCCAAGAAGTACCACTCAGATCTTGGAGATAGTTGTTTTTGATGATGTGGTGACTGTCAACCACTCTAATACCGCCGGAGTTTTTCGCTGCATCGCCAAAGAAGAAATTCCCGTCAACGGTGGCATGGTGACCATGACGCAGCACAAGTGCTCCGTCACACTGGCGAAAAGTATTTCGCGCGAAGACGTTGTAGCTTGATTTACTGCTGATGATTTCTTTCTCTCCGTTACAACGAACGAAATAATTTTCGCTAACGGTACATTTGGCCTGCTTGTTCTGATCCGCGCTACTTCCAATCCGAATCGTCTCGTTGTCACTACCTTTTTGAGGCGCGATATCACCGAAGTAGTTTCGGTGAATTTTATGCCCTGCCGTTTCGTTATCTCCTAGGTATGCCAGTTCGACTGTAAGCATCGCTCCCTTCTTGTTTTTGCCACTGAAGTGACAGTGATCGATCGAATTGGATTTACCGTGGATTAGTATCCACTTCGAAGTGTTATCATCAGAGTTCAAATTGGTAAACGCGCAATCGGTCAATCGGACGTGCTGTGCCGCTTGGTTGCTGTTGCTGCGAAAATTGAATGTGTTGTACGAGTTTGGCTTTTTATCGGCATTGGTGAAATGAAATCCAGAAATTACCCAATGTTTCGTACCGACGGTAAACTGAGTCTCACCGGAGAAAACAACGGAACCGGGGGTCGCGGCTTTTAGCTTGATAGGTAAGCCTTCGGTTCCGTCGACGCCGATAAGATCCACTTCCATATCGCTGTAGTTGCCTGCCGCCCAAACAACCGTATCACCCGCCGTCAGTTTTCCAGACTCAAGCAGCGCTTCAATGTCGTCGCCCGATTTGACTTCATGAGTCTGCTGTGCGAATGCGGGAGTTGTCAGCCCGGTCAAGCAGATTACCACACACACTAGATGGTTAAGAATATTCATTGCTCTACTGTTCTTTGCACGCCAACCAGCGGGATCTACCAGAGTTCAGTTGCGAGAGAAACGTTCCTAACTCCAAGGGTCGCGTTGTTCACGAACAAGCATTTTGTTTGCTGCATCGTCGTTGACAAAAGTTTCGGTCTCAGCATCCCATTTTGCGACGTAACCAAGGCCGGTGTCTGGGAACCGGCGGATCACTGCGTTGGCAATGTGACAGAGGACCGCTGACGAGTGACCTGTTTCCACCGGAGCCCGAGTCTCTTTGCGTGATTTTACACAATCGATGAAGTTCGCCATGTGGCTGCTGTGCGGATCTTCAACGCCCTTTGGTTTTGTTGGACAGCCGTCAAGTAGTTCTTGGTCTGAGGCGTAAGTTCCACGATAGCCAGTCACCATCCAGCCGTCGGTTCCCTCGAAACGCGTTTGAACCATTTCAGATCCGCTCTCGCAAAACAGTTCCACGCCGTTGTCGTATTTGCACCTGAATCGTGTTTCGGTCGCCGTGTTAAATAGACTTCCATCAGGCAAGAAGCCGGCACCCTCGCATTCTATTTCCGTGGGGCCACCGGTATCCAAGTTCATTCCCCAGTGGGCCATGTCGTTGCTATGTGCGCCGAAATTGGTGATTTGGCCACCAGAATAATCGTAGTGGAAACGGAACCGATACAGGCATCGGTCCTCGTGGTACGGCTGGTCTGTTGCAGGGCCCAGCCACGCACGGTAATCAAAAGTTTTCGGGACCGGCATCGGTTTCCAGCCCGGTTTGGGGCTAACCATATTGTTGAACCCTACCTTGGTCACGATCTTCTTCAGTTGGCCAATCTTTCCAGCTTTGACTGCTTCGCAAACGAACTGACTGACCGGATTGGACCGTTCCTGACTGCCGGTTTGAAAGACTCGGTTGTTCTTGCGAACGGCTTCAATCATCTTTCGACCATCGGCGACCGAGAAGGACAGCGGCTTCTCGCAGTAAACATCCTTGCCGGATTCCAACGCCATTATTGAAATAATACTGTGCCAGTGATCTGGCACGACGATGATCACCGCATCGATGTCGTCGCGTCCCAATACATCACGAAAATCTGAGTAAGACTTACACAGGTCGGACGCACCGCCTTTTGCTTTTTTGGCAGCGGCATCATTGACTATTTTCTTCGCTGGATCGCGCCCGTAGAAATGGTCTGGCTTTTTGTAGCCGAAGCTTCCCTCGTTGACGTCGCAAACCGCCAGAACGTTTCCCAGATCGCGCGCGATGAATCGTTTCAGCAGACTCATCCCTTGGTTTCCAGTTCCAATGAAACCAACGTTGATGCGTTCACTAGGTGCGTCAGCGCCAAAGACAGTCGGGCTGACAATCAGCGGAATAGAAAGTGCGGCTGACTGTTTCAGAAATACTCGGCGATTGTTCATTGTTGAAAATTCTCATAACTCGTGAGTGTTTGCTGGTCGGATTCTAACGTAAAAAGACCTTCATTGTTTGACATTTTTCAAGCCGAGATTAAAGTAGCAACCGGTATCTGTGTGGTCCGATCAGCTCAAGCATCGTTGCGTTGAGTGGGATACACACGGAAGGCAGAGAGGCTTCATGGCGGTAGGCAAAATACTTGTTGTTGGCTATGGATCGGTAGGCCGACGCCATACAAAAAATCTCCGTCAGTTAGGATGTGATGACTTAGTCTTCCTGCGAAGTGGTCGGCCAGATGTGATCGATCAAGTGCCACCGCCCGGTGAACAGGTTCACAATTTGTCGGACGCGTTAACTAGCGACATTGTTGCCGCTGTCATTGCGACTCCCAGTGCATTGCACTTAGACACCGCCCTGCCCTTGGCGGATCCGATGACGTTGGCCAACCCGAACATGCCGTGGTTCAGCGTCAAAGAGGCCGTCCTGCCTTTCGCCCGCTTCCCCGGCGTCGACACGATCCTCGGGCCTGAAATGCGC
>CAYTPS010000381.1:0-4860 GCA_964439245.1 uncultured Pirellulaceae bacterium
CCATTGGACAGTCGCTACAACATCGTTCAACATTTGGCGCGCCAGCATAGTTTCTACATCAATAATCGCGACTACCGTCCACGTCCAACCTACACGGCCCAATGTAAGCAGGCGCGCACTCTTGAGCAAAGATATGGAACACGTGGCATAAGCAAAGACTATATTCGCAGGTCCAGCTACGTCAGCACGTACAGCCATTTGCGAAGGCATGGGGAGAAAGAGCGTAGACCAAGCGCCAATATTGGCCATCATGCCGCACACCAAAAGTATCACTACAAGAAGTATCACAAAGTCGCCCAGCGGGAGCTGGACAACCAACGTCGCAGGCAACAGTTGCTTGCTGAGATGAAACGCGACCGCAAGCGTAAAGAGCATGCAGTCCAAAGTGGAGTCACCTTAATCTCCAACGGCAGAGATCGCTCACACAGCCCTAAATCTTCGAGAGACCGTGGACAGGATTTTTTGAGAAAACCTCAGAAAAAAGAACGACAACGCGAAGCGGACACCGTGCATCTCAACCGCCAGCATCGGAGTCAAAACCAACCAGAACAGCGTCGCTCACAGCATCAGCTTGAGTCTATCCTTGCTCAATCGCGTCAGATCCAACCAGAGCGGGATCGTCGAACAAGGCAAGAGAAACAACGCCGCAGTAACGAGGAGAAAGTTCGCCGGTCAAACGAAAAGACTTCTCGCAAAAACGCCCAGCGCGCGTCCGATCGAAAAGCACAGCAAGAGCAACAGGCGCGCCGTGCTCAACAAGACCTTGAACGCCAGCAAGCTGCTCAACGTGCGCGACAACAGCAGGCCCAACGCGATGCTGCTCGTCAGGCACAGCAGGATCAAGCCAAACGCTTGCAGGAGGAAAATGCCCGTCGGGCTCAACAGATAGCCGCGTTGAAAGAGCTTACAGGAAACCATAGTGGCAAGATGCGAATGCAGAGAATCCCGTCAATCAAACAACGGGAGGAAGCCGCTCGACAGGCTCAGCAACAGGCTCGCCGCGCACAACAAGACCGTGAACGCCAGCAAGCTGCCCAACGCGCACGACAACAGCAAGCCCAACGAGATGCCGCACGCAAAGTGCAGCAGAAAGCACAACAGGACCGTGCGCGACAACAATCGGCCCAACGCGCACGGCAGCAACAAGCCCAACGCGATGCCGCTCGCAAGGCTCAACAGGACGCCGCCCGCCGTGCCAAGAAGAATAGTCAAGCGAAAGCTAAAACAAAACCTTCATCACAACAAAGCAGGTCAAGCCGCCTCAGAAATCGAAGTTCTAACTCAAATAAGCGATAGATTTCACTGGTCGTAACAGCGGTCCCCAAACTGACTAACCAACTCCAGAAGATCCTCATCCAGTGGCGAGAAATGATCCATGTCGGGTTTCGAAAAGAAGATCTTGTCCTCGGCGGGGCACGCGTGGAATAAACGTCTTCCAAACTTGATTGGCACTACCCGATCAAGCTCACCGTGCGACTGCAGCAGCGGCCCTTGATACGAGGAGAGCTTTTTTGCCGATTCAAAGCGGTTGCGCATCATCAATCTCACCGGCAGAAAAGGAAATCTGCTTTGGGCAACATCCGTCAACGAACTGAACGTCCGCTGCAGGATCAAGCCGCGACAACCGAGACTGCTCGCCAAATCAGTTGCAGGCCCGCCGCCAATCGAGAACCCATTAACGATGACATCAGTTGGTGCAATATCGAATCGATCACACAACCAATTCATCGCAGCATGACTGTCTTCCAGAACGCCGCGCTCGTTTGGCGAACCAGCACTCTTTCCATATCCACGATAGTCGAACACAAACACATTAGCGTTCAACGCTTGCCCCATAAGTCGCGCCACATACCCACCGGCCATCGCAACGTTTTCTCCATTGCCGTGGCAAAACAAAAGATAGCGGTTGCTGCCAGCTGCCGGGATCATCCAACCGTGCAGCTTCGTGCCATCAGCCGATTCAAAGCTAACGTCCTCAAATTCAAAATCAGGTTCGTAGTCACCGCGCGTCGCGGGTGCTCCCGGATAAACCAACTTCGGTTCTAACAGAAGCATCAGCCCGACAAGCAGAACCCACGCGGGGATCGCAACCCACAAGATTTGTTTGATGATGTCGAAACTTCTTTTCGATTGGCTCATTGCTATCAAACTCTAAAGTATGAAACAGACCGTCATCAGCTGCATCATTGGTAAGATCACGAGGGAAGATGCAGTGCGTCACAGAGGAACCGCACCAATGGCATCGCTGTTTTAAAATGATTCGCCACAACATCGACAATTTTCGGTGAAAGAAGCTGCTTATGTTTTAAGGCCGCTGTGACGCAGAAATCTTTACGCTTTAGATCCTCCAAGAGCGGGTGTTCTTTGTCGTATCCGCGCGGCGGTCGAACCAGGGTGTCGCCAGTAAATTCAAACGTGTCTCGCATTATTTTTTTTGACTTGATACGTTTCCAACGTGCTTGGTATTCGTCGATCATCGCACGGATCTGATTCAATGCCTGTGAATCCGGTCGCCAGATCCCGGCCCCCAACATCACGTGATCAGGCTCAACGTGAAAATAAAATCCGGGGGCGTGTACGTCTTTGCCTGACTCGTGGCGAAAGTGAATGCCTAGATTTGTTTTATATGGCGTCTTATTTTTTGAAAACCGAGTGTCTCGATAAATACGCATCATTGAACCGCCGCTGCGTTTTGGTACTGCGACGAAATACGGACTGATTTTTTTGAGCGGCTTCTCCATTGCGCGAATAAAATCAAGCGATGGATCTACGACCTCCGAGAGGTACCGCGGTTTGTTTTCCGCAAACCAATCACGATTGTTGTTTTCCTCCAATTCATTGAAGAACACTGCCAGAGTTTTTGGAAATCCGGGAAAAGATGGCTGGCTCATTTCGCTGGTTGCCCTTCGCTATTGGTAATCGAAATTACAAACTTCTCTCGACTTTTCCCAAGCACCACCCATAAATGCCTAGAATGACTCATAATCTGCCCTTTTTCTGCATGCTTGTCTATGTGCCCCCTATTTGTCCTCGCAATTGCAATTAGCCTGTCTATCTAGCCGCCAATGCCACAAACGAGACTTGAGGCACGGCGCTTTCATACCAGCCAATTTGGCGACAAGCGAAATAGTTTCCCGCAAAAACCTCCTTCCCACCACAAACTTCTCCTCCCTTTCTTCGTCAGAAGAAACATAGAAGCTGATCGCGAGTTATTGGTACCAACCAAACGCTCGGCAGATTGATCTGCCGGGCGTTTTTTCATGGAAATTTTCTTTCACGGCAATCATTCATACTGCCCATGATCATGTTAACGGTTCTTTGAATATTCCTTCGAGCACATCAAACGCGTGCCCCAGCCTTTGGCTGACCTCTGACTTGGAATTGCCTGAAACATGGACCGTCAACAGCGGTTGCCCTGCCCCGATTTCTGTTCGGGGTTTTGGAACATCGGTGACCCAAGGTTCTCCCGACAATGGAGGCACTCGATGCTCCCCTACCAAGAGGCCAAAACGACTTTCCAGTTCATCGATGCATGATTGAGCCACGTGTAATGCCTGAGAGACGTCATGCTGCCGATATATGATTTTTTTGGCAAACACCCGATTCTCTGCTGAAGCCATTTGGCAGACATCAATTAAACGAGACACGCGATCAACTTTTCCCGAAAGCGCCTCTAAATGTAACTCCACAATCGAAAACTCGCCCACCACTTGTCTTGCGGCGTACTCGATTAATTCCGCCGAGGCAGGGATACGCGGGTTGACCTCAATCAGCCAAAGGGCATCTTGATTCAAAACGAAGTCGATTCCAAAGACTCCCACCAGACCAAAATCCTCGGCAAGTACACTGCCCACACGTTTCAACTCAGCGAGAACGGTGTCCGGCATTTGAGAAGAATTTGTCGGACCAATTGATCCCACGAAGCGAAACGGCAACAACTGATCAGTCTCAGGACTGGACGTTCTTGGATTTAGCGTTGAAACGGATTCACAGACACCCAGCATCTCAACCATCGAAGATTTTTCACCAACAACCTTCGGCGCGGCAACGTAGCACGCACCAATGACTCGACCATCGATGAACCTCTGAAAATACTGATCACTCTCCAGCACGGTATTTGACTGGGCAAACTGCACCCCCAGTCCGCCACTGGAATATTCGGTTTTCAGCAACCACTGACTATCGCCCTGTTGAGCGTTCAGTGTGTGAGCGGAAGTTGGGAATGCGATAGAGTTTCGCGAGCATGATGCGTCTACATCGCGCCAACTCAGAACGTTAAAAAGCCCTTCGTGATTATTCCGTCCCACCAGCATCTGTGAAATGTTTTCGTTTCCAAAACATCGCTCTAATCCGCCTCCGATCAAAACAATGGGTTGACCAGCCAGGTCTTGAAAAGACGAATCGGATAGTACTGTCTCCAACCGCTCAAGAATCTCATCCATGCTTTTACACTGCCACGCAAAATTCTGAGACTGATTAGTCAAAAGATAGCGATTGGATTTCGTTATTATCGAAACGGTGTCCACGTCGGCGAACAAATCGATCGTAGATACGGGGTAGCCCGCCCGTAAGCTCGATGCAGCCAGGAAACGCGCACTGGCCGCGGCAATGATAATTCGAGGGACGTTGTGCTCGACAGCAGATTTTGGCTGGTTGGCATTACTCATTGAATTTGCTAACCTAATCGACTGAACAAAAGCGCACGCTGTCAAGCGAACTGGAAGGTCCAGTTGCGAATAAACAATTTGTAGCGTGTCACAAACCCAACAGTGCCGAAGTAAAGTTCAGCACACCATGAAAAAGCAAATTTTAGGAGAGTTTAATGTCGATGTATATTGGTGAAGCACTTGATGGCGATGG
>CAYTPS010000382.1:0-4809 GCA_964439245.1 uncultured Pirellulaceae bacterium
AGTCCGAGCTGCCAGCTTTCGGGACACCTGTCTCAAAATGATACAGTTCGGTGTGGGCTGGGCGGATTTGGGCAGAGGCCGTTTGAACGCAAAGCAGTGGAGGCAGAGAGCCGCGATTAATTTTTTTCAACCCAGCGTCGTCGGTCGAGGGTGTCCCCGAAACGCTGAGGCCCGATCGCCTTTACCTGCATGCAATGTTCATGCAAGCACATGTTGCTCTCAAGCGCGTTTGGCCCAAGTTTCATTAGAAGAATGACGAAGCTAAATCTATCTATCCCTCAGGTGCCATGCTGCGCTGAACCCATCACAAGATTTTGGATTCAAAATGAAGACCGTTTTTGATCGTGATTACTCGCTCTTTACACTACTGAAGTTGGCCGTTGTGTTGATGCTGTCGGCCTCCTGTGCCTCAGGTTATGCCGCCGGGAAGATCGATATCAAGATCGCTGATAATCGAGGGCTTCAGCAGAGAATTGATGCGCGTTATGAACACGACGGAGTTGTGACCGTTGACAACGCGGGCCAGTCCGACAAAGAGGAAAAGCTCAAAATGAAGACGGTGGCAGACCTCGTCTTTCATCAGCGATTGACTGGTACGGTCAAGGACCCCCAAGCAATCCGATTTTATGATTCTTCCTACGGCAATTTCAACATTCACAAGGGGAAGAGCAAGGCATCATTAGAGGACAACAACCGATTGATCGTAGCTCGATTGAAGTCGGTACCCGGTCAACGAATTCAAATGGCTTCGGTGCAAGATCTTCTTAACCAATCTGAACTTAATCTGATCAAGAATCCCTGCGATCCACTTACGTTCGCGGGGTTGCTGTCAAAGAAGTCAGTTGCTCCCGGCGACAAATGGGAAGTTGACAAAAACGCATTGGCAAACTTTTTGGCAGTCGACAGAATTCTGTTTACCGATGCCAAATTGATGCTCAAGACGGCGACACGTGGCACGGCAAGGATTTATTTGCTTGGGCAAGTTGACGCAACGGTAGATGATGCTGGAACAAGCATGAAAGTCAGTGCGGTTTTTGATGTTGATCGTAAGAGCCGGCACGTTAAACAGGTCCGGTTAAGCATCAATGAAAATCGCCAGCCCGGTCAGGTGGCGCCTGGCTTTGAGGGAAAGTCACGGGTGAATATTGAACTTCGCGGGGACGATAGTTGCAAACACTTAACAACGTCCAATCTGAAGAAACTTACCCAGTCACGACGCATCAAGCAGCGTCTCCAGTGGCAGTCCGACGAAGGGCACTTCGCACTTGAGTACGACCCGCGTTGGAAGATGATTGCATCAGAAAACCAAGCAGCGATACTTCGCTACGTGGACGACGGGGATTTGCTGGCGCAGTGTAATGTTGTCCAACTTCCGTCTCGGCCGGCAAGCAAGCCGCTAACGCTGGAGAGCTATCGCAAAGAGATTGAAACGATCATCCGCACTGACAAGACGGCCAAATTAGTCGGCTCAACAAAAATCAAAACGACTCAAGGTCTCGACGCCTTTCGCGTCTCGGTCAAGGGTGTTGAAAAAGGCATTCCCGTCAAATGGATTTACTACCATGTGGCTGCAGAAGATGGTCGTCGGTTGACGTTTATCTTCACACTTGAGCAGGAAGTCGCCGACGTGTTCCAGCCGTCTGATCAGCGTATGGTCAACGGATTGAGCTTTTTCATAAAGGGTGCCTCCGCCACCGCGAAAGTTGCCAAGAAACAACCGGCTACTTCGACTCGGCGTCGTGCTAGGCCCAATCCTGCTGCCACAGTACGCTAGAAGTCAGAACCGTGAGATTTCTTGGCTCAAATGCCGGTAGGGCACTTGAGAGCATGATTGAAGATCGGTTAGTCTTTCGTTTTCAGATCACATGTCTGACTTGTTCAAGGTCAGCGTGCCCCTAAAAAAGCGAAAGAAGACATGCTCGACCTCTACGACAAAATTCAAGAGTCTATCCAGTTCATTCAGAGCAAATGGGATGTGCGTCCCCACGCGGGGATCATTTTGGGAACGGGGTTAGGGCCGCTGGTTGACCAAATTGATGTGGCCGTGGCGATCGACTACGAGGACATTCCTAATTTCCCAGTGTCAACGGCCCCCTCTCACAAGGGCCGTTTGGTTTGCGGCACACTGGCCGGAAAACCGATCGTCGCGATGCAGGGACGTCTGCATATGTATGAAGGGTATCCGCTGAAAGAAATCACGCTGCCGGTCCGAATCATGAAAGCGTTGGGGGCGGAGCTGTTGATGGTGTCCAATGCCTGTGGAGGATTGAATCCTAACTTCCAGTGTGGCGACATTATGCTGATCGACGATCAAATCAACTTGATGGGTGACAACCCGTTGATCGGCATCAATGACGATCGACTTGGCGTACGATTTCCCGACATGTCCGAACCTTTCTGCAGCAAGCTGATCGATCGCGCTCTGAGCGTCGCCCGCGGCAATGACATTGTAGCCCACAAAGGTGTCTTTGTTGCCGTATGTGGGCCCAACCTTGAGACTCGTGCTGAGTATCGTTTTCTTCGAACGATCGGCGCTGATGTGGTGGGTATGTCGACGGTTCCTGAAGTCATCGTGGCCGTTCACGAAAAAATGCGCGTGATCGGTTTTTCTGTCATTACCGATATGTGCCTCCCGGACGCGCTCGAGGAAGCCGACGAGAGCGAAATTATCGAGATCGCGAAAACAGCCGAACCCAAGCTGACCAAGCTGATTATTGGCATCCTTGAGCAGGAAGCGTAATCTGCCGATGGTTAATTTGAAAACGCAGACAGCAGAAGCGCACCGGTTCATTGGTGACCAATGGGATGTTGCTCCAAAGATCGGCATCATTTTGGGAACTGGCTCTGGTGAAATTGCCGACAGCATTACGGCCGACGTAAAAATCTCTTACTCGGAAGTGCCGCATTTTCCCACCAGTACTGCCATCGGCCACAAAGGACAATTTGTCTGTGGGCAACTCGCCGGTGAGAACGTTATCGCGATGCAAGGACGTTTTCACCTGTACGAAGGATACGACGTCGATTCGGCGACATTGCCAGTACACGTAATGGCCGCCATGGGAGTCCAGCAATTGTTCATCAGCAATGCTGCCGGTGGAGTCAATCCAAATTGGCAGGTCGGTGATGTGATGATGATCAACAGCCACATCGATTTTATGTATCGATCTACAGTTGGACTGGGGCAATGCAACGAATTGGAGCGTCCACGCCGACGTAGCGATCAGTATGACGCAGAGTTGATTCAGCATGCTTTTCGACATGCCCGAGCTGCCGATTTTCCGTTATACCAAGGCGTTTATGCTTCGATGTTGGGACCCAATTACGAGACGCGCGCAGAGTATCGCTATCTGAAGAAGATCGGAGCCGATGCCGTGGGCATGTCGACTGTCCCCGAAGTTGCCGTTGCCGCGACCTATGGCTTGAAGGTGATGGCGATGTCAATCATCACCAACGTTGCCAAACCAGATGTGTTGGAAGAAACCTCTGGCGAGGAAGTTGTGGATGCTGGCGTGATTGCCGCTCCCAAGTTGAAATCGATAGTCGAAGATGCGATCGAGCGCTCATAGGCGCCCCCTCGGTTACGGTCGCCAAGCAAGTATCCGGTCGCCGTTGGATTGTCGCATCGTGGCTAAAAAGCGCGCCAGTGTTCGATTGCAGGCATGAGTGTTTCGTGCCCCCGGCTGTCCTTGAGGGCTAATACCACGTCCGCTGAAATAGAGATTCGTGGTTGGTCGGTCATGTTGGGGGCGGTCGAATGAAGCGTCTTTGAAGGGAAGATCAGAATTTCGTCTTCGGTCGTTTCGATGTATTTGCGATTCATCGTGCGGTCGTTGGGGTTCTCAATAATGCCCAAGCTCTCCTTGGCTGCCGTGAAAAGCTCAGGAGCAAGCTCGTTTGCATGGTTGGCCACACTAAAATAGATTCCGCCGCCGTCGTTTGGTTTCTGCAAGTAGTAGGCGAAACTCAAATGGGACTGCACGTGGGCGTGTTCGAAGATACGTTGTCCCTCACGACTGACGGTGGCCCAAGCACGCTGATAGTACAACTGAAGTCGTTCGGCATCGAGGCCAAGTTCCTTGAGATAGCGACGCACTGAGGCACCGATGACATTGAACAGCGGTTCAAAAGCCGCTTCATGAAACAGAAACTCATGCCCAGCGGTATCACCAAGCCATGCTGATTCCTGATCGGCAGCCGACGGCGTCCGCGCTTCATTCTCGAGAATGATACTGGCAAATGACTTCCGCAATTCGGGAGCAATTCCCAGCATCTCCCGATAGACACTCAAGCTAAATAGGTCGATGAATTTTCCCATTACATATCGCTAATCAAAGTGCTTGGATTACTCATCGTCAGCTACGTCGAATAACGCGTCGACGTAACTTTGCACGTCGAAAGGAGCGAAATCTTCTGGCGTCTCGCCCAAGCCGACGAATTTGACCGGCAAACCAAACTCCTCGCGGATAGGAATCGCAACGCCACCTTTCGCCGAACCGTCCAGTTTCGCCAGCACGATTCCAGTACAACTTGCCGCTTCAGAAAATCCACGCGCTTGTGAGATGGCGTTCTGACCGGCAGTGGAATCCAGCACCAACAGCACTTCGTGGGGAGCCTCGGGGACAACCTTTTTCATCACACGGCCAATTCGTCCCAATTCTTCCATCAGGTTGGATTGGGTTTGAAGCCGTCCGGCAGTGTCAACGATACAGATGTCGGCATTCGTTTTGACCGCCGTATCAACCGCCTTGTAAGCAACGCTGGCCGGATCGCTGCCTTGACGGCCGGTGACAATTTCTGCGCCCATGCGTT
>CAYTPS010000383.1:0-4779 GCA_964439245.1 uncultured Pirellulaceae bacterium
CACGTAATCGCCCACCGGCCAAAGGCGGCTTTCGTCCACGCAATAAACCGCCAATTCAAGAACTGTTCCAACGCGGCGACGAAGTTCTGGTTCAAGTCATTAAGGAAGGCATTGGTAACAAAGGGCCAACGCTGTCGACATACATTAGTATCCCCGGCCGATTCTTGGTTCTCATGCCAGCTTTGGGACGCGTCGGTGTCTCGAGAAAAATTGAGGACGAAGACGAACGTCGCCGGCTGAAGGATATTCTTTATGATCTTGATCCGCCCAAAGGACTCGGATTCATTGTCCGTACCGCCGGTGCCGGTAAATCACGTGAAGCACTGGCGCGTGATCTAGAGTATTTGCTTCGACTTTGGAAAGCGATCGTCAAGCGGGTTCAGACCATCCCAGCGCCGATCGATATTTATGAAGAGAGCGACATCGTGATCCGCACGATTCGTGACGTGCTCTCGAGCGACATTGATAACATTTGGATCGATAACGAAGCGGCGTTTGAACGAGCGAGAGAGTTTCTGAAAATGGTCATGCCAAAATCGGCGGACCGACTGAAATTTTACGAGGGCAAGGATCCGATGTTCCACGTGTATAAAGTGGAAGATGAGATCGCAAAAATCAACGCGCGCGAGGTCGATTTGCCTGATGGCGGTTCTATCGTGATTGATCAAACCGAGGCGTTAGTAGCGATTGACGTCAATAGTGGGAACTTTCGCACTTCCGATTCGGCTGAAGATTCAGCCTATCGGTTGAACCTGTCAGCTGCTCGTGAGATTTCGCGGCAGCTGCGGTTGCGAGATTTGGGCGGAGTGATCGTCAATGACTTCATTGACATGCGTCGCGATAAGCATCGCCGTGGTGTAGAACGTGCGTTGCGCGATGCAATGAAACGGGATCGCGCCCGTACAAAGATTCTTCGCATCAGTCCGTTCGGACTCGTTGAGATGACTCGGCAAAGGATCAAGCCAGGCCTGAAGCGTAGCCTGTACCAGGAATGTCCTTGTTGCACTGGACGCGGCAATGTCAAAACGGCCGAGAGCATGGCGTTGGATGTCATACGGATGCTGTTACTGGCCCGTCAACAGAAGAATGTTGCCTCGGTAAAAGTAAAAGTAAACGATGAAGTGGCTTCTTTTCTGAACAACCAAAAACGAAAAGACCTCGCCAAATTGGAAGATGAATCTGATTTTGATATTCAGATTCTCGGCAGCGAGTTTGTGTTCCCAGAACACCTAGAATTGGAATGCAAAGACGGCAATGGAAACACTGTCCAATTGATCGCCCAGAAGAATGCCAGCCGCGCTTCAGCCGGTCGTGCAACGGGGACGCGCCCCGCAGGTAGTCGTTAGACTGTTTTCTAAAGCTTGATATAAAACCGGAGGGGGCAGCGCGTTGGCGCTTCCCCTTTTTTGCTTTGTGCCGCGTGGTCTCCGATTCACAAAGCTTTACGAGTTCTTGAATTTCAACTTAATGGGTTTTTCGGGTGCCATGGTGCCGGTCAGGGGCCGGTAATGCATATGGGGCCATGCTTAAAGCAACGCGTAAGCACGGAAAAATCGAGGGTTTTTCGTCTGAATTCGATTTGTCGATTGGAACTCTGACTGAGTACGGTCATGCTTCGCGTGACCATGGCTCCGAGTGCGTTTTGTTCTTACCCTGTCGAATTACCGGAATGCCTCATGGCGCGCGTGGCTGTGGTAATCAAAGAGAAAATTGAGTTTCGATAGCGTACCGGGGCGGCCCAAATGTCGCGTTTTAGCGACAGCGGTAATGAAATCCAGATTTTGGAGGCACTTTGGGGCCTTTCGAAGGGTTGCTCTGGACTTTTCTGCGTTCCCACCTGTAAGATAGGACAAGTTTTACACCACCAAAAAGGGGCTCCATGCCAAAAGAAGAATCATTTGAACTCGACGGAACTGTTACACAGGCTTTGGCCAATACACGCTTTCGCGTCGAATTAGAAACAGGAAACGAAGTCTTAGCACACGTTTCCGGTCGCATGCGTCGGCACTTTATCCGGATCGTTCCCGGTGACAAAGTTCGTGTCGAGCTATCTCCTTATGACCTGACAAAGGGTCGTATCGTATTTCGCGAGCGTTAAGCTCTCCGTAGCACCCTACTTGGGGGGCTTATCGACACCGGAAGTCTTCACTTTTTTGAACTAGCGCGCTATGCTCTCGACGTTGCGCGTTTTGCTGGCGCGTCGATTTTCTTGGTCGCCAATTGCATCCTACGTCAGACAAGGAACGTCTATAGATGCAGCCATGGCTTTGGGATCTGAGTTATCCCTTGTCGCAGGTGCTTTTTCCTAGCGAATTCATCGAGATTTTCTTACCGATTGTTCAGAGGCCGGAAACTTTCTCTCGGTTCTCTAGGTAAAAACGTTACAAGGGAAAGGTAGCGCGAGCTAAACAATTGCTCGGCATTCTGACGCGCGGCGCTAGCGACAACTGCTGGAGGTCGTATTACCCCTTATCCCATATCGTGGCCATTGTGCTATTCTTGAAGGCTCAAACCGACTGCTCAAAAGACCGCGACGGCGTGTTTGAATCATCGATCATTTACTGGAGAACAAAAGTGAGAAACGTTTGCCTGTCACTGATGACAATTGTGGCTATTTGTGTGGTGTCGCTGCTTCCGTCTGAAAAGACTTATGCTCAATCAGCACCCAAACCGGCTGTGGTTGTTTCCCTCGCCCCGCTGGGCGAGCAGATGAAGGACCTTAAATATTTGGTCAGTGCCTCTGGTTTTGGAAAGATGAATTTCTTGATCCAATCTCAGGTCAAGCATTTCACTGCTGGCATCGATCGTGATCGCCCTTCGGGAATGATGATGTTTTTTCAGGGCGAAGATCCTGAACCGCAATGGTTGGGTTTTGTTGCGGTGGAAAACGTCGAAGACATGTTAGATCGCATCGCTGATTTTGCGGATGTCGATGAAGATGACGACCTGATTACGATCTCCCCCGAAAACGGCGATGAGATCCTAGCCAAGGAAGTCAACGGTTATCTCTTAATTGCTGATGACAAAGAGATGTTCTCAATGGCGCCCGCTGCACCCGCAGAAGAACTGGGAAATTTGCCAAATGACTACAACCTTGCCGCACGCGTTTTCGGCCAACGTATTCCACAAGAGCTTCGCCAGAAAGGCATCGACTTGATCAGCGAGGGCTATGCTCGCCAGATGGAAGAATTAGGCAAGGATGGTGATGAATTTCTTGACGCACAGATGGATCAGATCAAGAGCTTCGTTAATGATACTGAAGAGATCATGATCGGTTTCCAAGCGGACAAGGAGTCGGGCAAGTTGTCGACCAAGATGATTTTCCGAGGCACTCCCGGCTCGGAGTTGGCCAAACGATGCAATGTGATGAAAGATATCTCGTCGGGCAAGTTTACCGGATTCCTCAACTCTGAAGCGGCGTTCAATTCAAACTTGCGAGCTAAGATCATCAAAGAGGATATCGAGAGCTACAACTCATTGCTGGACCAGCTTCGAGAGCAAGCGCTTGAGGAAATCGATGCCGATGGAGAATTGGACGACGACGAATTTTCAAAACTTGAAACACTGGCCGATGACATGATTTCTGTGCTTAAAGAAACGATTGCCGAAGGTGAGTTCGATGCTGGTGCAGTTTTGATGATGGAGAAGGGCAGCATGAACTTTGCCAGCGGCGCAAAAATTGCAAACCCTGAGAAGTTGAAAAAGTCCATTCAGTCCATTGCAGAGATGGCCCAAGAGAAATCGGGTGACATTGTGGATCTGAATTTCAACTCTGAATCTTACGATGGTATTTCTTTCCATACGATCAACATTGCGGTTCCAAGTGACGAGGAAGAATTTCAAAAGTTGCTTGGAGAAAAGATTACGATTATGATCGGAATTGGAACGGATTCCGTTTACTTGTGCGGAGGCAATGATCCTATGCCCCTTTTGAAGGCGAGCATTGAAAAATCGAAGACCGCGACAGAGCTTGAATCTCTAAACCAGTACAACGTTTTTCTAGCACCGATTCTGAGGTT
This sequence comes from uncultured Pirellulaceae bacterium, assembly GCA_964439245.1. Classification (GTDB taxonomy): domain Bacteria; phylum Planctomycetota; class Planctomycetia; order Pirellulales; family Pirellulaceae; genus Mariniblastus. The sequence continues at coordinate 4,020 of CAYTPS010000383.1, forward strand.
TGCCTCTGGAGTCACTCCTGAACCAGCGCTCGAAACGATGGCCGGTATTCTTGAGGAAAGCGGTAAAGATCGAATCAGTGTTTTTTCTGATGTGATCGAAAATGGAATTGAGTCGCGCCTGGAAATGGAAGACGGTATTTTGGCTTTGATTCAAGCCGGTTTCGAAGCAGCTCAGGCTGGGGCGTTTCAGGGTGAAGTGGATGAATTCTAGAAACGTGAATCTTGTTTTAAGAATTACTTCATCCATTTAATAAAAAAACAGCCGACAAGTCTCAGACCTGTCGGCTGCTTTTGTTTCTCAATGATGTCGGTCTCGAGTTGGTTAACGACTACCAGAGCCTCCAAATGATTGCGTGTCCGAAAACGTTGCGCTCACTGGTTGGCGAGGGCTGGTACCGGGGTTGGCAAACCCACCGCCACCAGAGAACTGACCATTGTAGCCACCTTGTCCGTAGCCCTGCTGGCCGTAGCCAACCGACTGAGGCCCGTAGCCGCCGGTGATTCCGTTTCCGCCTCTGTCAGCATAAAACGTGTTTTCGAATGCTTGGTCAATGCGATCAGTAATGCGGCGTACCCCATCGCCCAATCGTATCCTGCGGGAACCGCTGTAGCAGGCACAGCCCAATTGCTGCCATTCGGCGAAAGACAAATCACGGCATTGGCAGCGGGCTGGAGCTTGTTTTCTACCGTTGCTGCTAGGAATGTCACCGGTTCCCCAAGCTTGCTTTTGCGCTTCGGGAGGCCGCGGAGCAAGAATTGA
>CAYTPS010000384.1:0-3995 GCA_964439245.1 uncultured Pirellulaceae bacterium
CGCTGAAGGAGCCGTGGTCGACGCAATGCATGCCAGCAAAAATCAAATTGGGGATGAGATCATTGCCGCCGAAATTAGACGGGCACTCGACGAGCTTGGCCAAGTCGTCGGCACAATTTACACCGACGACATTCTAGACATGGTCTTTGGCCGGTTCTGCATCGGGAAGTGATCCCACACCATTCTGACACGTATCAACTCTATCTATCGGACTCGGCTGATTTACCGGTCTTACTTAAGAACGGCTTGCCCTCTTTGTACAACGCCAAACGCTCTTTGTAGATCGTCAAGTTGTCGCCGTCGGTCAAGTCGATCGCCTTCTCCTGAGTCTCAACTGCTTTTTCGAATTTGCCCTGTTCGGCGTAGGCAGCGGCAAGGGTATCAATGAAGCTCGCGTTTTTCCATTCAGTCTCCTCGCAAACCTTCTCGCCCATCTCAACGGCTTTCTTGCCGCTGCGATAGTCTTCATTCGGGCAAGTGGCCAGGAACCAAGCAACCGTGTTGGCCACATCAGAAATATCGCCAGCCATCTTTTCAGCCAACAGCAAATCCTTTCGGGCCTTTGCGTAATCGCCTTGTCCTTCATAGGCTACACCACGGTTTGCAAACACTAATGCCGAATCGCCAGAAAGCTCCAGCGACTTGTTGTAATCTGCAATCGCTTTATCAAATTCTCCAAGTTCAACGTAGCAAACGGCTCGATTGTTGTAGGCCAACGGAAGTCGAGGAGCGTAGGTGATCGCTCGGTTTAGATCGAACATCGCTTCATCAAACTTCTTCTGTTTGTACAAAACCCAACCACGTTGATTGAGCGAAACAGCATTCTTGGGCTGAATATCTACCGCCTTGTCAGCTTCCTTGAACGCGTTCTCGTAATCATTGTTGGCCAGAAAAATATTGCTACGTCCAACGTAAGAATCAGAAATACGCTTATTCAACTCAATTGATTTGTTGTAATCTTCCAGCGCCCCATCAAAATCACCAGAACCATACTTTGCGCTACCTCGACTGACGAAGTACCACGGGTCTTCCCCATCCAGCTTGATTGCCTCATCGAAAGCCTTGATCGCGGCAGCGTAATTGTTCACCGCGTAATGAACCACGCCCAAATTGAAATAGGCGTGTGCGTATTTGGGGGCAAGTTTCACGGCATAGCGAATGTCCTCAAAAGCCTTGTCGTACTTCCCTTGCGCCTTGTATACGATGCCACGGTTGTTCCAAGTGAGCGCATTTTTTTTGTTGACCGAAAGCGACTGATTCAGATCCTTAAATGCCTCGACCAGCTCTTCTTTCTCGTAGCGAATCATGCCTCTATGAGCGAGTGCTGCAAAGTCGCGTTCGTCAGTTTCCACGCGTTTGGAAAAGTGCTTTTCGGCGTCATCCAAATTCATCACGTACTCTAAAGGTAACCAACCATTAACACCTTCGAGTGAACACCACTTCCCCTTCTTTGAGATCACTGTATAGATCGATCCCTCAACGACACGGTCCACTTCTTTTCGGTAGATCCGTGTCTTGAAGTTACCCGTCACGCATACACGGTCGCCAATTTCTTGAGCCAATACCGGGTGGGCAAACAGCAGCACGGCAAACACCACCCCAGCCCAAACGGCAAGTCTGAAAGGTCGAAAAACGTGAACAGCGTCAGAAGATTGAGTCATTGATCTTTTCATCGGTCGATCGGATAGGTCGAAATCAGATACTGGAAAATAGCCATTGGCTGAAACACCGCGGTAGAAGCGCCAGCGCAATTTCACTGCCAATTAATAGTTTGTGAAAGACTATTCACAATTGCCAATTTTTGCAAATGGTGGCGAGCCACATTTACTGCGGAATTTCTAACAGAGTCCCCAAAACTCTGATCGTGTATGCAGACACCATTGCTCCAAAGCCACCAAATGTTACGGCTACGCAAGATGCTGCATCTAGGTGGTTTTCAAAGAGTAGGTACAAGACTATTCGAAAACAACCAAGTGAGCTTGAGGACTCAACCGATCCTCGAACCGCCTTCAGCAGGACCATCGCCGATCAGACGTAACCCAAGCTCTTCTTCACTCGCTTCGGCCGCGGAGTCAGAAATTCCATCGGCACTATCTGGGTCGAGCAGATCGTCTTTTGGTGGGATCTTGCTGAAATACTTTCCCAGAGGACTGGCCAAAATCGCCGGTAAAACAATCAGGTCACCAATCAACGCTGCCGCCAACAAAAACAACATCAAAGTACCAAACCGCTGTGTCGGAGTGAACGTACTCATTGCGAACGCGGACAGCCCCAGTCCTGCGATCAAGGTCGTCTGCGTCATGGCTGTTGCCACGCGTGAGTACGCAACTCGAATCGCGGCAATTCGATCAAGTCCTTTGGCCAACGCTCCTCGATACCAGTTCAGAAAATGGATGGTGTCATCTACCGCAACGCCCATCGCCACGCTGGCCGTCATCATCGACCCAATGTCAACTTTGATTCCGCGATAGGACATGACACCAAACACGACCACAACTGGAAATACGTTTGGAATCATCGCAAGTAATCCACCACGGACATTCAATCGGTTACCTTTACCAAAGGGCCGATTCCAATCACGTAACAGCAGCATCATCACGACCGTGATCATCACGAACGCCAACCCGATACTTTCGATCAGACTCCACAAAAGCGCTCTTTGAGCCTTATAGACGATTGGAATAATGCCCGTATAGATCGTCGTTACCCCGACATCTTCGCCCTGTTGTTTTCGCTGCGTGGCGGTTTTCATTCCAGGAAACGGGGTCTTGGTCTCGTGATCAATAAGAAATTGATGATCACGGCAATCGACCAGTTTCTTCGCATGCTTTTTGATGAATTCAACGTCGAACAGATCGTCGTCTTCAATCAGAACCACGCAATCACTGCTGGCCACGCGACTCTTCCAAGATTCAGGCTCGAAGAACTTCTGCAGCTTCAACCGCTCTTTGTCGGTTAGTTCGGGATTGGACAAACTATATCGTTGAGGATCAATCCATAGATATCCATCCAGTGACTTGCTCTTTTTGTTGATTCCGCGGTCGTTAAATAACTTTCGCAGGGTATCCGAAAAGATCAACGTTTGATCAACTAGCTCGCCGTGAGGAACATTGGCTTTAATCTTGGCACGAATATCTCGATCTTCGTCATCAAACTCCGGCTTCCCTCCCAACACAAGAATATTCGATTCTCTCAACGGCTGTTCAGGCTCGGCGTTCTGGATCTTCTCAAAGATCTCTTTGCGATAACGATAGGCACTATCGATCGGCTCGATCACCGATTTCATATCGTTAATGAATCGTCCGTAATCCACGTCGCTCAGTGCCGCCAAAAGTACATTGATCCGCCACAGCTCTCGACCATGCACCTGCTGGTCAGGAACCACTTTCCCTTCGTCAGCCACGGCCAAGTACTGCTGCTCCAACATCTCCGGTCGGCGTTTATATAACTGTGCACTGGTCAGACGCCGCGCCAGTTCGTCCGTCGTGCTAAACTGACTCAGTGGTACAAACACATCGGTCGACATACCAGAACCGACGATCCCCAACCCGTTGTCGCCAAAGTACAGCTGCAAAAACTCACGCACGCGACTGGATAATTCGATCCGCTCTAACATCGACAAGCGTAGCGCGTACTTGCGTTTCTGTGCGGCGGTCATAATCAGAGGCGGCGGTTCATCCGCATCGACCTGACCAGACGTGCCACCTGAGGCAGGATCCGCCGAGGACGCAATCGATGGGGGTTTGTCTGCGGCGACACCACTTTCGGCCGCCTCTTTCTCCTTCAAGCGTTTTGCTTCAAACGCAAGTCTGTGACGCTCTTGAAGCGTTTCAAGATAGACTTCTTGTTGATCCGATTTCTCGATGCTGACCACAACCTCGGCAGGAACTAACTCACCTAGATTTTTCTCCAGCCACCGATAGTCAGCCAAAACTTTTGCACTTGGATCAAACATCTTCAGCAAGTGCACTTGCGTTTGGATCTTAGTGATGCCC
>CAYTPS010000384.1:4005-4729 GCA_964439245.1 uncultured Pirellulaceae bacterium
CCCCAAGCCCCGGCTGCAATCACCAAAACACCAGCTAAAGCAAAAACGGTGTAGTGTCGGATTACCACGTCGCCAACTCGGTTCCAAAAGCGCGTCACTATTTCAGCGATATCACTACCACCGGTCTCACGCTGCTTTTTGCTTTGCTTTGTGTAGCCCGGCTTGAAAACAACCAATGCTGCCGGAAGGTAGGTGAACAGAATGATGACGGTAGCCATAGTGGCGATCGCCGAAAAACAGCCAAACTTCCAGATTGGGGCCAGCTTGCTCGTCATCAGCGAGCCAAGTCCCAATGCGGTCGTGAAGGCTGCCAAGAGACAAGGAAACCAACTGTGTCCAATCGCCCGTTCCACCGCCAATTTATGACCGAACTCATGACAAGCATCTCGATAGTAATTGACGATGTGCACCGCAGCGGAAAGCCCTAACACATAAATCAGCGATGGCATCGACATCAAAATCGCGTCCATGTTCATGCCGCCGAACCACACATACGCGAGACTGGCCATCGCGCTCACGCCGCCAGTGAAGAACAGCATGATCGTAATCCGCACGTTGCGGAAACTTAGATAAGCCAAAGTGATCCCAATCAATGCCGAAAGACCAATTAGGTTTTTCAGTGTGATGGTGCCCTCTTCGTCGATCGCCACATTGTCACACGGCGGACCACCCAAACTCAAATTCTCAGGCGCAATTCCCGATTCACCGATGGCCAGTTCAAGGA
>CAYTPS010000385.1:0-4725 GCA_964439245.1 uncultured Pirellulaceae bacterium
CGGAGCCGGAGAGACCGTCCGCACGAACCTGCTCAAGCAATGCGACGTCCACACACTGCTCCGCCTGCCCACCGGCATCTTCTACGCCCAAGGCGTCAAAGCCAACGTGCTGTTCCTGGAAAACAAACCGGCTCAGGAAAAACCGTGGACCAAAAAGCTGTGGGTCTACGACCTCCGCACCAACATGCACTTCACTCTCAAAACCAACCCCCTCAAACGATCCGACCTCGACGAATTCGTCACCCTCTACAAACCCGAAGAACCGCGAGCCAAGCGTCGTAGCAACTGGTCAGAGGACAAGAAGCCCGAAGGCCGCTGGCGCAGCTTCACCTACGACGAAATCATCAAACGCGATAAAGCGAACCTCGACATCTTCTGGTTGAAAGATGACTCATTGGAAGACAGCGAGAACCTGCCCGATCCGGAGGTACTTGCACAGGAGATAGCCGACGACTTGCAATTAGCCTTGGAACAATTTTCAGCAATTGCCGGAGAACTATCAGAGGATTAGCGTTCCCATCTCCCGCACAATTCTATTCACCCAAAATTTCCATCAGCCGATGCTCTAACTCTTCATCGGTTTGAGGTTGCGGAACTTTGGGGATAGGCGGTTCCACAGTGGGCGGCTTTAAGTCCTGTTCAATCGACTTGGCCTGCGCCTCCTCGCCGGCGGCACGGAAATAACGGGCCGCCTGTTTCCGCTTTCCCGTTTTCAATAGCGCGTTTGCAAGACCTCGATTTGCCGCGGCATCATTAGGTAAAACCTGAACCGCATCTGAATAGATCCTCGCCGAATCTTCGAATCGCGACAACGCCCCCAAACGTTTGGCCACTCGCATCAGAGTGTCAAAATCATCGCCTAAAACAGATGCTCCTTGAATCAGCAAATTGGCCTCTCGATCAGGCTGGTTTTGCTCAGCAGCCTGTACAGCGGCAGCAAAGGATATCTTCGCCAAATACTGGCCTCGACTGAGATTTGGCAAAGTCTCGGAAGCTTTCAGATATTGGCCTATTGCTTTGTTCGCCCAACCTTGATCCTGCAGCACTTCATGGCGAGCCATAAGTAACAGGTGAGCAATCGCTTTTTTCACATCCGTCTGCCGCTGGGCTGTGTCACCAAACAGACCAATACTATCGACTTGCTCTATCAACTCCTGAAGTATCTCGAGATTCTCAACGCGATTGGATTTTAGTTTCTCGACACGCGTGTCAAAGGAAACCCTTTCCAATAACGGACGGTCTAGCGAATTCGTTTTGACCTGCGCCAACAGACAATTTCCACCGCCAGTAGCATTGTCGTCGCTTGAGAAAGACGGCATCTTTAGCCATCCCATTGCCCGAATGTCATCGACAGTCCGCCAAAAATATCCCTTGAGCGATTGAGCATCTGCCGAACCTAGGTATTGTTCAACCATTTTGGGATCGCACTTGATTGGAGTGTTGCTGCCGACCAAATAGAGGGAATTGGGTGTGGCAATCCCCACGTAAGCGTGTGGGAAGGACTCCCCAAAACTTCTGATGACGATTTGCGTCTCACGCACATCTGCATCAAGCGAGACCCATTGAATGAACAGGCCTTCCTCAGCCAGTCGGTCGGCAGCGCTCCGGTAATAGTCGACAGAAAAGAAAGCCGAGTTACCGACATGTCCGGGCCGTGACTTGCCGTCACTAATAATTGCATCAAACTTTCGAGTCTGCTTTTTCAACCACCAAACGCCATCTGCCTGAACCGTGGCGGTCTCTGCGATAGGAGGTTTGCTCAGATCAGCAAATTCCTCTGCGGCCTCAATCACTGACGGCGATAATTCGACACTGGTGACCGAAGCGATACCACCAATTGCCGCAAGCTCACGCGATAGGATCCCGGACCCCAATCCGACGACGACCGTATCTTCGACTGGCTTGCCGCCAGCGCTTAAAAGGGGCGCCAGATGAGCCAACAGAAGCTGTTTCTCTTCAATGTTGTCACCACTTTGTCCCACCACGATTCCATCAACACTCAACCGCCGATGCGTCGGCTGCTGCGATTTTGCCAAAACGGCAACCGTATGGGCCGGCCCCTCGCGATAGTAGAGCAAATCATCGTCTGAGTTACTGGCAATACCGATCGGTTGCAACCAAACCCATTTCGTCGCGCCCAAACAGATTAAAAGAACAGTCAGCACAACCAATGTCCGGCTGTGGTTGATATCGACGAGCATCCAAACCGCCAAGATCGTTACTGCAGCCAACATAAGCAAAGAAACTTGCAGCCCTAACGCAGGCACCAGAAAAAAGCCGGTCAGAATGACTCCTGCCACATTCCCAAAAGCAACCAACGCATAGACTCTAGCTGCCAAAGCGGCCAATTCGGATTTCTTCAGTCCTCCATCACTTCGCTTAATGACCAGCGATTGCAGCAACAACGGCCACGATGCTCCGTAAACAGCTGCGGGAAACAACAACAGGCCGCAGCATAGTGCCGCGCGTTTCAAAAGAGGATTTTCGGAGAAGCCAATTGAATCATTCAACCACGCCTGCCCGGGGCCGGAGGCCATATAGACCAGCGTAGCCAGAACCAATACCGATGACAGAGCGCCAGACAATTGTAATACTGCAACGCGCATCGTCCACTTTTGGCCCGTCCATTTCCCATCTGCTTTGGTCCATAGCGCTGCCAGTGCTGCTCCGGCGGCAACACCAATCAAATAGGCCACTAAAACGATCGTGAGACTATAGGCGTCAGTTCCCACCAATAATATGAGCACTCGTTGCCAGACCACCTCGAGACCCAACGAAGCGATGCCGGCCAAAAAAATGGCAATACTGATACGAAGGCTGAACTTCATTGAAGCGGAGTCAGTCGTTTCCCGTGGCGGTAGGTCTTCAGCTTCGTCGGTCAGTTTGGATAAACGCCACGCGCATCCGCCAATCAACGCGGCGACTGCACCGCAGAGCAAGAGTGTCAATCGCATGCCATACAGCTCGATCAACAGGCAACCGGCAAGGCCGGCGCCGACGCATGCTCCTAACGTTTCGGCAGCTGCGATGGTTCCTGCGGTAGATGCCGTCGAATCGCGCCCATGAAGCAATGCCGGGAACACCGCTCCCGCAAAAAAATGAACTAGCATCGCTGGAGACGCCACTGCGAGAACCCACAGCTTGTTTACACTGCTACCCCTATCAGTTGCCGAAGCGGAGAAAGCTGCCATGTCGATCGACGAAATCAACCAGAACAGCGCCGGCAACAACAACACCGTCAAACCGCAACAGACCAGTAAGCCACTGGCAAATTGTATCGATGCCCCACTGCGAAGCTTCTTGCCACCCCAGAGATTACCCAACGCCAGCCCCGTCAACGACATGCCAATCACTGCAGCAATCGTCCATGATGACAGCCCAAGCAATTGAGTAACATAGCGCACCCAAACCAGTTGAGCGATGATCGCCGTCATCCCCGCTAGAGTGGCCAATAAGATTTGTAGCAGACGCATAGCACTCCGTATCAATGAGGCCGTCGATCAAGTAGATTCCGATCCACCGACGTCCAGCACTTCAATTCGAACTCGCCGAATCGCGCGCCGATTCACTTCCTTGACCTCAAACCGTACGTTGTCAACAACCAACTGCCGTCCCGGACGAGGCAGTTCTTTCAGTTGCCACATCAATAATCCGGCCACCGTGGCGAAATCGTCAACCTCCGGCAGCTGAGTTGCCAGTTCTTCGTTGACCATATCGATCGGCGCTCGACCGGCGACCTCGATTACCTGTTTCCCGCACCTACGAAGCAACACTTCCTCTTCGGCATCAGTCTCATCAACGATTTCCCCAACGATTTCCTCCAACACGTCTTCAATGGTCACCACACCAGCCAGACCACCATACTCATCACGCACGATCGCCATGTGCATGCGTCCTTCAAGAAACTTTCGCAGCATCGTGTCCAGTTGGGTCGTGGCCAACACTGTCATCGGCGGACGTATCAGTTTCTCAAGCGACTTGCGTTTATTCGGCTTTTTGAGTGATTCACGCAAGAGATCTTTTGCGAAAAGGATGCCAACGATGTTGTCGATCTTGCCGTCGAAAATCGGGATGCGCGTCCGGCCGGATTTGACAACGAACGTCAGCATTTCCTCCCAGTCAGTACTAACGTCCATGGCATCAACACCCGACCGCGGTTTCATTACCTTGACCACGGTAAAATCGTCTAGGTCCATAATCCCTTCGATCATGTCGACGGTTTGAGATTCTAGTAATCCGTCATGTTGGGCCTCCGATGCCAGTGAAAGGATCTCGTCTTCAACGGCTTCCTCCTCGGCATCTTGATCTTCTTCTTGACCTGAAGCCCGCGCGAACATCTGAGAAACGAAACGCTCGCCCACCAGGAACGGAAAACTCACAAGGGAAACAACCTTCCACCATCGCCACGTCCGATAAAGAAAACCGGGCGCTGCAAATTTGGCTACCGCGCGAGGAATCCAAACTTGCGTTACCACAAGCGCAAAAGCGATCAGTCCGGCAACGATCACCAGTTGGCTTGCCGGCAGCTCCGACACGCCCGTTGAGATTGAAATCCAACCAACGGTCGACAGCAGGGCGATCGCCAATGTAACCATCTGGAGGACGCCTGCTCCCAGCTCCATCTCCTCACGCAGGTCAAAAATTGTGCCGAAAAGATCCGATTTATCATTCTGATTTCTCAGCTGGCAGTAGTCTTCCATCTCATGCCATGGCATTTCTTTGATC
>CAYTPS010000386.1:0-4724 GCA_964439245.1 uncultured Pirellulaceae bacterium
GGTTTGGGACGCAAGTTTGAACTGATGTATGTCGTCGCCGAGGAGAAAGACTTGATTGGTGTACGTACAAAACACCGTGACACGGCCGTCTATGTTTATCCAACGGTCGCCACGCCAGTGCAGGCTCAGGCTTTATTCATCGACGTCATGGAGCGCGTTAATCAACTGGCACTAAAACCCGAGTTTTACAATACGTTGACCAATAACTGCACGACAAATATCAAACAACACGTCAATCGGCTGGCCGGGGACAGAATCAAATACGATTGGCGGGTATTGTTGCCCTCCTATTCCGCAAAGTATGCATACGAACTTGGGCTGTTGGATAACTCGATTCCATTTGAAGATTTGAAGTCGCTTGCGCTGGTTAACGATTTGTCCAATCGCTATTTGGAAACGGCTGACTACTCCAATCACATCCGCGCGCGACGTTCAATCATCCGTCGCATGGCCGAACGTCAAGAAGACTCTAACAGCGAAGCAACTCATGCCTACTTTAGGTAGCCCCCAATCTTTGGGAAGTTGCGCCACTAAAGATATCGGCGTCATTTATAGAATAGATCTTCATACCATTGCTGTCACTCGAGCTCTTCGGGAGTGGGTTTGACGAAAAAGAACGTCAAAATCAATCCGACCAATCCGCCAAGATATCCGGCGTTGTGAATGTACGCGACGCGCACAAAGGACCACATGTCCTCTATCTCAATTCGCCTCAAAGCAAATGCCCAGTCTGAATAATCAGCGTCTACACCGCGAATCAATCCGTAGAAATAGCCGCTCAAACCAAAGACTATTCCCGTCATGAAAACGATGGCGAAGCCGCGAAGTATTTTCCGACGTGCCGTTGCGCGCGGTTGGTTTGGCACCAAACGACGTGCAAGTACCCAACCAACGATCAGTCCAACCCACCAAGTTGCAAGAAACCCGATACACGAAACAAAGAATCTGTCTCCTTGGTGCAGATTCGCCCATGCAAATTGCTCAAACTTAAATTTCGTAAAGTACTCGGGGCCAATAGAGAAAGTGACTTGATCGTGCAGTATCCCGTAAGCACCGGCAATAATGGCACCGAGCAAAGCAAACCCAAGCATGACGGGCAAATCATGTAAGGCAATTTTTGGGATGATATACCGCAAAAAGATCACCAAAAGTTAGATCGAGCAACGTCTACGATTGATGGCAAGGCCAATCAACTAGAGTACTGCGGTAGAGCACCCAGAGTTTCGGATATTAAATCAACGAAGCGATTTCTTCAGGCAGTTGCAGCAGATCCTGATTGACCTGTGTGGCGACATGTCCAACAACGGTAATCATCGGGCTTTTTAGTCCGGCTGATTCGACCTGCTGAGCGATCGTACCGATGGTCGCCGCGACCACGCGCTGATTGGTCTGCGTTGCACGTTCGATACTGGCTGCAGGAGTTGCTGGATCCAAGCCGGCTTCTATCAGGGATGAGGCAATCAGCGGCAAATTTCGACAGGCCATCATCAAGACCAATGTGTCAATCTTGACTAGCGAATCAAAATCAAAACTGTGTTTTCCAAGATTCGGATCGGTGTGACCGGTCAAGACGGCAAACGACCGCGCGACGCCGCGTGAGGTCACTGGGATACCGACCGACGCCGGGCCGGCGATGCAACTGCTTACGCCGGGAACGACAACGCACGGCAACGAATGAGCACAACAAGCATCAATCTCTTCTTGGGCACGACCGAATACAAACGGGTCACCGCCTTTGAGGCGTACAACCATTTCACCCTTCAAGCCATGAGAGACTAGCAACTGATTGATTTCGGCTTGGGAGACACGATGGTGGTCAGGGTATTTGCCAACGTCGATCAGCCGTGCTTCGGGCCGCGCCCACTGTAACACTTCCGAAGGAATCAGGCGATCGTGAATGATCGTGTCCGCCTGCTGAATGAGACGCATGCCACGGACGGTAATCAAGTCCGGATCTCCCGGACCTGCACCAACCAAATAAATTATTCCACGGCGACAAATCATATAGACGTTTTCAGGTAAGTTGTTCCAAAGTGGGAAGTTCTATCGGAGTCCCTTGCTCCAATTCGCCAAGCGCAAGTTCGACGCATAAATCGGCCACTTCAGGATACATGCCGATCGGCGTATCACAGACGCAAATCCGTTCTCCCGCGGCATCTTGAAAGTGTTTTCGATTGGGAAATTGCACCTGCGGACCGGCGTCCAAGCCAAATGCCTCCGGAATATCGACCGTTGTGTGGGGGCCACGGCTGATCAAAAAGGGAATGATCACCGTGTGCTTGGTATCTATTTTTTGAGCGACAGCTTCGGCTTCAGGGTCTTGGTCCAAGAACGCAACCTCAAATTTCAGATCCGGTCGTAGCTGTTTCAATTGGTCCAACAATGCGTAAGTCGATTTGCAACTGTTGGCATTTCGGCGAGTGCCGTGGCCAACCAAGACCACCGTAGTATCGTCGGCCGACATTGAATCCGCCGCCATCGTTTGATCGATACGTGTGGCAGCGAGAGTCCCAATTTTTTCATGCATACCCACCACCGGCGAAATGAATATTCGGTAATCTGCATGGTCTGGGTTTTCGGCGATCTGTTTGGGGATAACCGATTGAAGGTAGTAACCAACGCTAGTCATCGCCGGCACGATTACGACGTCACCCTTGGGCAATTGCCCAAGGAAATCAGTCATCAACGGATCGCCATTGAGAAAAGCGGGTGTCACCGCTGTGAAAATCCCTTTGGCCGAAATCGTATCCGCTAAATCATAGAGCGGCTGATTGGAGTCAGACGCAGCGCGCGAACCATGAGCCCCGAGTACCAGTGCACATGGAATTGGCTTATTGATATTGGATGGTTCTTTCATAATGAAAATGGCTCTGGCACAAATTAGCCAAGCTGCACCAAAGGAGCGATCTGATCAAATGTAGGTTCTTCTTTTCCTGTCACGCGCGTACGAGTCTCGGATCGGTTGAGCAGACGTTGATAAAAGTCGCCCAATCCCTCGCCTTCGCTCCGATCACTCTTATACTTCAACAACAGCGGTTCGAGTGTTTCAATCGCCTCTTCGATTTTCACATCCGCTGCATACAAATCAGCCATTCGATCACCGGCAAGACGACCACCAACGAACATGTGGTAGATTCCAGGGCGCCGTCCAACAAACGCAATGTCTGCCGTGTATGGCCTGGCGCAACCGTTAGGGCAGCCCGTCATACGTATCGTTAATTTTGTATCGCCAAGTCCGATTGACTCAAGCTTATTCTCGATATCCGTCATCAGCGTTGGCAAAGCGCGTTCAGATTCCGCGACGGCCAATCCGCAAGTTGGCATCGCCGGGCAAGCCATCGAATAACGACGTGCATTGGACAGCGTTTCAACTTTTGCAACATTGTATTTATCCAAAATCGCTTCGAGTTCTGGAACCTGATCTTTCTTGAGCCCTGTGAAGAGCAGCGATTGCTGCGCGGTGAACGTAACGCCCACTCCCAATTTCTCAACAATCTCGCGGAAGGCAGTTTGGTTTTGGGATTTATCGTTGTCGAGAATTCGACCGTTTTCGACAAAAACACCGTAGAACCAGTGATCGTCGTCCTGCTGATGCAGTCCTAGCCAATCCTGATTTTCAACCGTCGGGATTTCACGAAATGGCCCGATGTCGAAGTCTGAACGCTTCTTCATTTCTTCTTGGAACCAATCGATTCCCTTTTCGCCAATCAAGTATTTCAAACGTGCCTGTTTACGATCGTTACGATTTCCAAAATCACGATAGATCGATGCGACGTTCTGAATCGCCTGCACGCCATCGGCGACCGAAACGAATCCAACTTGATAGGCAATCTGGGCGTACGTGTTAGCGCGACCATGGCTCATGCCCAGTCCACCACCAGCGACGACGTTGTAGCCGATCAGTTTTCCGTCTTCGACAATCCCAATCAAACCGGCGTCATACGAGTAGACATCGATTTGATTGTCACCCATCACCGTCACACCCACCTTGTACTTTCGTGGCAAGTAAGTTGGGCCATAAAACGGTTCGACCTCGCCTTCCAAGTGCTGACGTTCTCCGTCGATCCAAATTTCATGGTAGGCACCAGTCTTGGGCGCTAAATCTGCCGCCACTTCATCGGCCGTTTTGCGAATCTGTGTATAGACTTCGTCAGCAAATGGCGGCGCTGAAGCCATCACGTTACGACAAACATCGCCGCATGCAGCCAAGGTCGTCATTAGCGACTCGTTGATCGATTTCATCGTTTCGCGCAGGTTATCTTTGATCACGCCGTGATACTGAATCGCCTGCCGCGTGGTGATGCGGATCGAACCCGACGTGTACTTCGCAGCCATCGCGTCTAGATCTAGATACTGTTTGGCCGTTGCAACACCGCCGGGCAACGCAATCCGGATCATAAAACTGTAGGCCTTACCCAGTCCTTCTTTGCGTCGTTCGGCACGCTGGTCACGATTGTCTTGTTGGTAGGTACCGTGAAACTTTAGCAACTGCAAATCGTCGTGATCAAAGCACTCGACCGACGGATCTTTGAGCACTTCATCGATCGTGCCGCGCAAAAGGGCGCCTTTGTCTTTGGCCACTTCGACTTTGGAGGGAGCGTTTTTATCTTTCGCCATTGGTGGTTCTTCTATCAAAAAATGATGAACGAAACTTGGTTTGTTAAAATCTGCTTTGGATACGATTTGATCGCATCCTAAATATTGAAGTGCAATCCGCACTCTTC
>CAYTPS010000387.1:0-4723 GCA_964439245.1 uncultured Pirellulaceae bacterium
CTACCTTAACTTTTCGGCAATGTGTTGCTTGATATTTCATATTGAAAAGCCGAGTGAGGCGGTCCAATCGCTGCAACGGATTCAACGTCAGATCTCGTTTTGTGATCAGCATTCTCTTGCAGACAACTACCGCCTAAACATTGCGTTTACTTGGGAAGGACTCAAGACAATAAACAGCGCGGTTGTCGAACATGAACGCTCGCTATTTAAGAAGGAATTCAGGGAGGGGATGGTCACGCCCAACAGACAAAGAGCATTGGGAGATCTAGAGGAGTCTCCAAGTGCGCCGAGCAACTGGTCCTGGGGCCAACCGGCAAAACAGACGGTGCATTTGGTGATTCTTGTGTATGCTGTCGATGAAGCGAAGCTGGAAGCCAAGGTGGAGGATCTGCTAAAGTCTCTTGAAATGAAAATTGTCGATCAAGGACGTATCAATTCAGTTGCTCTTAAGAATGAAAAGGAACATTTCGGATTTCGCGACTCAATTTCACAACCGTGGATGCAAGGGCTAAACAGACAGGGTCCTGTGTCCGACGAAGTCGCTTGGGGGGAGGTGTTGCTGGGCTACCCCGACAATTCCGGGACCGTAGAGAGGCATCCCAAAATTGGTGTTAACGGAAGCTACTTGGTCATCCGGCAAATTGAACAAGATGTCCAAGGATTCTGGCGAGGATTTGGTAAATCCATTAACGACCAAGTACGCCTAGCCGCAAAACACATGGGACGATGGCCCGATGGCACTCCGATCACCCTCAAACCAAACGCCGGAAGCAACGAACCAAGTAACGATTTCGATTACCGCCATGACCCGAAAGGTATCAACTGCCCTGTAGGATCGCACTCAAGAAGGTGCAATCCAAGGTCTGGAGAAAACCGAAACCACGGACGAAAAGATCGTCACCGTATCTTGCGCAGAGGGCGCGCCTACGGCCCCCCTGCACCACCTGAGTATTTCCCTGAGAGATTGCGATCCAAAGTGTCGGTGGGAGAGAAAGGGACTGGCGGGGAGGCACGCGGATTGTTCTTCATGTGCTTCAACGCAAATCTAGAACGGCAGTTTGAGTTCATACAGCAAAACTGGATCAATTCTTCAATGGTCGGCAGCTTCTCTGATGAGCTTGATCCGGTAGCGTCACAGTTGAATTTTCAGCAGTTCACTGTTCCCAGCAAACCCATCCGCAAACGCTGCCCAAGGCTTCAGCCTTACATCAAGACCGTCGGCGGCGGCTACTTTTTTTTGCCAAGCCGAACGGCCATCGACAAACTTCTCAACTAGTTTGTGGCTGTCCTGACGGCGACCTTCGATAGCCGTTTTAGAAATTACTGCTATGGTTCCGCTTCGTTGGTGATTTGCCGATCAGAAATTGAAACCAAGTCGGAGGCCGACTGTAACGACTTCTCCATCATCAAATCGAGTACCAGCAAAGTTAGTGCCTGCCCCGAGATCGCTATACCCAATGATCGTGGTGATCTTCACCCGGGGAAGTTGCAACGATGGAGCCAAAAAGTAGCCTATGTTCCCGTCAACCGGACCGATGGTCGGCAAAGTCTGATTGGTCATGGGGGTGTACTTCACTAAAAACGCTAGATCCAACCGATCATTGATTTTGCGGCCGATTCCACCAGTGAAGGTAAAGAAGTCTTCCGTGTAATCTACCGCAGGCAATCCGACAAAGTCAGAGAATAACGTAGGAGCAATTGCGAACTTCGACCAATCAACCCAACGGACTGAGCCGAACGCCAGAGTGTTTTCCGCGATGCCACTTTGAAAGTCTAAAGTGATCGATTGCGGGGTAGAAATCGAGGTGCTTGAATTGGCGATCGTCGATACAGTACCTTCGACGGTATCATGTGACGTCTCAATCTCTGAGTAGTAAGTAGCTGCCACTCGAAATGCAATGTCCGGAATCTCATAGGCAGCTCCAGCCATAAATCCTACGCCTTCATCTCTCTCAAGCTGTGCTGAATAGGGACCACCAAGTCCCAAACCTGCACCGAAGGGAAAAGCGGCGGCCGCTCTTAGTGACTGGAGTCTCAAACCGCCGTAGATCGAAAGGTTTTCGCGGACCTGATGTTTGAGAATTCCACTCAACTCATTCGATTCAAGGCGTCCAACAGTACCTGAGTATCCGGAGGTCGCGACTACCGGGTAACGAGAGTTCAATCCCCACGGCTGATCTAAAATCAGCGCCATTGAAGTGCGAGGAGTCAAGTCGGCTTTTAACGCGAACGCCCATTGGTCGAAGCTCTCGAGAAGATCACCTGTTCCCGAATTCGTTGGATCCAACACTCCACCGGATCCATTAAGATCGGGCGAAACAGCCAACCAATATGTTTCGAAGTAATTGCCCTTCTCAAATAGGACCCTCGTTTCGGGCGCTCCTCGTTCAAAAGCCCCCTGCCCAAATACCTTAACAGGGAAAAACAGAAATATCGTCACCAGAAGCAAAGCACGCAGGGTCAGTAGTCTTGCAACAGCGCACATCTTCGAGGCTCCCTCCGCACATAACATTCCATAAAACCTTCAAGGCTTTTTCTTCTTCGGTTTCGGTTAGATCTACCTGCACCATTAAGGGGAATGTATGTTCCATCAGGAATCTTGGATTCCGATTCTCTTGATTGCGAAGACTTTTGCCGCCGGGCTGGGCAACAACCAGTGCGAGCATCGACAGGAGATAATCGAGAATTTCACAAGGCTCGGCAGCGGTTGCCTATGCAATTTCTGCACGGCATCACCTACGAATCAAGTGAGAACCAAACGTCATTCGGTTTGCTAGAGCCAACGAGCTGTTGACACGAAAATCGAACTTGCTTGCCAAAAAAAACACCGAAGAGCATAGAGAAACCTCTTCGGTGTAAATGACTTGCTAAATCGATCCATCTGAAACCCGATGCAGAGTTCAACCATTTGATTGAGAGCACCGGCGACTGAAGCGAATCTTAGAGTCTGGGTTACATGGCAATTAACTTAGCTTAACCACCCTGCAGAATAGCAATGAATGCAGGGATATCTGCGAAGTCAACAACAGTGCTACAATCGCAGTCAGCCTCAGCTTGGAAACCGCCGGATTGCAAAACGGCAATGAATGCGGGAATATCTGCGAAATCGACAGTTCCGCTCAAATCGACATCGCCTTTCGTGACGGTGGTGCCATCGGGAGTAAACTCCGCGACAAAACTGCCAACTCGGGCGATTACGGCGTTGGGAACCGGTGTACCGCCAAAATCAACGGTCATCACAAAGAACAAATCGAGCTCGGTTGTTCCCGCTGGGATTGTTGTCGTGAACGAGGTAGGATCTGCGGGATCGTCGGCATGCACGACAAGTGCTGCATCGCTAGTACTTCCGAACGCTCTGCCAATGAAAGTATTTGCATTGTCGACGTTGACTTGGAGCCATCTTGTTACCGGGCTGGCAACTCCCCCTAGATTGTCAACTTCAAACTTGAGCTGACCTCCCAACGCGAGGCTAGCGTCGGTAATGTTCTCGACCCCCATACTGTAAAATGTGTCGGTGCCATTTCCAGTAAGCGTTCCAACGCCTCCGGATGCCGTAAAACCAGGCCCTGAGTTCCCGTCAACAACAAGACCTTGAACCGTTGAGAAATCTTCATTGACCAGAACGATCTGACCATAGGAGACGGTCGCACAGGCAATCAGTACACTGAGCGCTTAAAAGGAAGAGAGTGACTTATTCATATTTTCCCCATAATTTGGAAGTGTGGAAATGTTAACAAAATACAATTCACGAATCCAAATGCTAAACGATTACTCAGTTAGACACAAAAAGAAATTGCCCGGCCCCACCCTTTTCTGGAAGAATTCACGACTAAAATCGTTCGCTTAAGCTAAAGCAGGAACCATTGGCAAGAAAAGAGCCATTAGGCTGCTCGGAGCAGGATCGCGACTCCCAACTGGTTTTTCGAGTCTACGTGTGTCCGTGGCAATGGTGACGATAGGGTTCACAGTGTTTTTGCTGCGAAAAGACATCCGCAAGAAACGGGGGAATATCAAATGAAGTTTACTTGTTTGATTTCGCGACAGAACGATAAGATTTGATCAGTGCGAGGCGTCGCGGGCTCGAGAATTTCGGCAAACCTGATGGTTTTAATTGGAGGAATTCAAAGCCCTTGCCTCTTAAACGTTCCGCAACGATTTTTGTGAACCGTCGGGGCTGTCGCATGTCTTTAGTTCCGGAGACGAATTTTCCGGAAGTCACCCGGCTGGATGAGGACCCTGTCTTGAAAACAGGCGGCTGCGCGAGCGGCTTGTGAGTTCGAGTCTCACGGCTTCCGCTAGTTTTGCGTAATCAAAAGAAGTTTCCGGTGCTACCAACCACCTTCGTTGGAACGTGAATTGCATCTTTTCTCGGGCTTTCGGCGAAGAACACCTCTCAATAGCTGTTCTAAAGCTGTCCTGCCCCCGAAAAAAGGTTAGAATTAGAGTCCACACAACACCAACGGAGACTCTGGTTTGTCACTTTTTGAAAACGAGAAATACGAATATTGCGATACGTTTTTCATCTACTTGAAAGATGAAAACCGTCCTACGCTCGAGGCCGTCAACGAAGCGCTAAATGCACTAGGGCAACGGTGCGTGGTTGAAAACGTCAAAGAACAAGACGGTAAGTTTGAATCGGCGACGATAAAATTTGCCTCGGATTGTTCGGCGATGGATATCGTCTACGTGAATGGACCCGAAGTGCTCGCTCAATTGGGTGAGA
>CAYTPS010000388.1:0-4723 GCA_964439245.1 uncultured Pirellulaceae bacterium
CCAATGCAGCGCTAAGATTGACGGCAGAGGTCGTTTTGCCAACGCCTCCCTTTTGGTTGATAACAGCGATCTTGCGCATTGTGGAAACTCCGTTTTCCGATGTTCAAATTATCGGTTCACGCTTGGCGAACCGTTGCCTCGTCAGGCATTATATGGCAGGACCCATTTTTCTACCTAGAGAGATTCTCACGGTGTTTTCCACGTTTTTCACGACATCATGTTTCAGATTGGAGACGGATCCCAGATCGGCCTGAAGTCAGCCGGCGACTATTTTTCTTCTGCTTCCATGATTTGGTCGACCGATTCATAGACCTGCCCGTTGTACTCGATCAGATTTAGGCCCTTCATTTGGGACAGTTGTTGGAGACCGCTGAGTGTGATGGGGGTATCGTTCAAACCAATGCCTTGGAGTCGGTTCAGCGATGCGATTTTTTTTAAATCTTCATCACGAACATCGCAGCCGCCCAGTTGAATCTCTTCAATGTTTGGTAGGCCATTTACCAGATCGAGCAGATCAGCATTGAAATCTTCAGGAGTAAACGAAATCGCAAAAATCATCGAATCAGCCGTGCGGCGTTTCATTTTGGCACCGTTATCGATTAACTCGAAAGTGGCCGTTCGGTCGTCGCAGCCAATTCCAACAACGCCGGAATCATCGGAGAAAAACTCACTCGGTGAAATCTCTTGCAACCGTAGACGGTCGTCCAATTGGTAGTAGTGACTATCAAGCCTGGGCCGTATCTCATGGATGTGTAACTTTTCCCCGGGAGCTGCCGTCAGGCGGAAGTAGTCGACAAACGCGCGGGGCTCGTGAGGAAATGGAACGCGAATTACTTCCCAACCCAACATTTGATCAACAGTCCCATCCGTCTTTGAAATGCTGGCCAGAGGTAATCCACCGGAGTAAAGCACGTGCGCGAAACAGTGACGAATATGCCCGGTGTAAAAACCTGCAGGCAGAATCAGTAATGCGGCAACAGCAAACCAACCGACCCCGCGAGCCCCAGAGGAGCCGGCAGAAGAGGAAATGGTGAGAAATTTCTTAAAGGGTCCTTTTGTTGCTACCGCTGCATGGAACATTAACCACGTTCCCACGATTGCTGTACACACGTTCCAAGGCAGCACGCTAAAGTTGTACTGGATAAATATCATGAATCCGGCAATTCCAAGGTGAAGCAGAAAACAAGTTACTGCCGCGATGCGTGGACGATAGATCGCCAAAATTCCTTGAGCGATTTCGCTGATGGCGACGAACAGCGCGAACCAATAACACCACCGAAGCGGATCGGAAACTCCAGCCTGTTGCATCAGTTGAAAAGCGTTGCCTTGATACCACTCTGATGAAATGGCTTTGTGAATCCCCGCCCACAACCATAAGCTTACCAAGGCCCACACGCAGAATTGTTTTGCTCGGTCGAAAACACACCCGATCGACAAGACCGCCACCCATAGCACCTGTGGTTGGCAGCGTGTCTGGTCGGAGAGGATGGCCAGCAATAATATCGCAAGATGAATCGCCAAGCCGTAGCGCCGCGGCGAAACCAATACTCCCACCAGACCGGCAACCATCAATATGCCATACGGCATCTGCGGAAGGGCGGTGATCCAAGGCACATTGACAAGGGATTGGCGAAGTTCCCACAACGGCCAAGTGATTAGCACAGTTGCTAGTTGAGCAACAACGCAAACGACCAAGAAGCAGTAGTTTTCATAGCCGACCTGCCCAGCGGCCCATGCTGAAGCGCGTCTTTCTTTCGGGGTGCGGGCAGCAGTTTGCGTTTTTGTGCTTTTGTTTTTCGACATGGGAGTTGCCGGCGAGTCTACCAAAACCTTGCGTGGTTGTCAGTTTCAACCGATGATAGAGCACTACAGTCGACTGAACTCCATCGTATTTCTGCAGGGAGAAACGTTTGTTTTGGTACATCCTGATATTTTGCGTGTTAGTGATCGCGGTTGGGATTGCGATCTACGACGTGCTGCAAAAGCGCGACCCTATTCTTCGTAATTTTCCGTTGGTTGGTCATGGCCGAGCTGTCTTGGAAATGCTTGGTCCGAAACTGCGTCAATATATTGTTGCCAGCAACAATGAGGAGCGGCCGTTTGACCGTGATCAGCGTAAGTGGATTTATTCTTCTGCCGACAAAAAGAACAACTATTTTGGATTCGGCACCGACAATGATTTGGAACGCACACCGGGATATTTGATCATTAAACAAGCTGCGTTTCCCATCATTGAGAAAACCAAAGGTGAAACGGGATACGATCCGAAATACTCTATCCCCAGCGCCAAAGTGATGGGTAGCTTTCGAAATCGTAAAAACGCTTTTCGACCGGCGTCAATCATTGGAACATCGGCGATGAGTTTTGGATCGCTTAGTGCCGTCGCGGTCGAGGCCATCAACCGCGGCGTAAAAATCGCCGACTGTTTGCAGAACACGGGGGAGGGTGGCATCTCGCCGCATCATGACCACGGCGGCGGTTTGATCTTTCAACTTGGCACAGGCTACTACGGCGCTCGAAATGCAGAAGGACGTTTCAATCCGACGATGTTCCAAGAGGCTTGCCATAAATTTTCCGTCAAAGCCGTCGAAGTCAAACTTTCCCAAGGAGCAAAGCCCGGACGCGGAGGAGTGTTGCCAGCGGGAAAGATCACTGCTGAGATTTCACAAATTCGGGGTATCCCTCAAGGGATAGACTGCATCAGTCCATCAGCACATCGCGAGTTTAGCGATGCCGATCAGTTATTGGATTTTGTCGAACGGCTGGCTGAACTGTCGGGTGTGCCGGTCGGGATCAAATCAGCCGTTGGACAAATGAAGTTTTGGGACGGGCTGATCGACGAGATGGTATCCGACACCGGCCGAGCCATTGATTTCATTGCCATCGACGGTGGTGAGGGAGGTACAGGTGCCGCACCTTTGACGTTTTCCGATCACGTTTCGTTACCGTTTAAGGTTGGCTTCAGCCGAGTGTTCAAAAAATTCGCCGACGCTGGGATTGCTGACCGGATCGTATGGATGGGATCAGGCAAGCTGGGGTTTCCTCAGGAGTCTTTGCTAGCGATGGCGATGGGCTGCGACATGATTTCCGTTGGACGTGAAGCAATGCTTGCGATCGGATGCATCCAAGCACAAGAATGCCATACCGGACATTGTCCAACAGGTGTCGCGACGCAGAAAAAGTGGTTGATGCGTGGACTCGACCCAACCGACAAATCGGCGCGACTGGCAAATTATCTGGTCACGCTGCGAAAAGAAATTTTACAGCTTTGCCACGCGGTGGGCGTCGAGCATCCGGCATGTGTGACGCCCCAGATGTTTGAAGTGCTGGGTGAAAACTACCAGACGTTGTCGCTTGACGAGTGCTTCGATTTGGAAGGAACAACTACAACCCCTTCGGAAGAGGATTGCCGGCAGGTGATCGAGTTGATGGGACGGGCTGAGATAGAAGGATCTTGAACGAAGGCAGTCGGGACAATATTTGAATAATATCAACGGTTTGCTATACTACGAGTATGAGTTCTGCCAAACAACCTACTTTGATTTCCGTTGCTGACTACCTTGCTGGTGAGTTGGTATCAGAAGTTAAGCACGAGTACATCAATGGAGTCGTCCATGCAATGACTGGCGGAACTAATGCGCACAGCATGATTGCAACCAACACGTTGCTTTGTCTGGGAGGGCAGCTCGAAGATTCATCTTGTCGAGCATTCAATTCTGACGCCAAAGTTCGTGTTCAGACATCATCTGGAACCCGATTTTACTATCCTGACGTGCAGGTGGTATGTAAACCGAATGCCCAGACGGATCAATTTCAGGATTCGCCGGTCTTGGTAGTGGAAGTTTTGTCAGCTTCGACGCGTCGAATCGATCAAGGCGAGAAGAAGGACAGTTATCTGTCGATCGGATCGTTGCAGGTTTACCTCATGTTGGAGCAGCAGTCTCCCAGTGCCACCCTATATCTTCGCACCGAGAGTGGATTTGAGTGCGTGGTCGTGGAAGGCCCCGATGCCGTGATCGAACTTGAAGCACTTGATGTAAAATTACCATTGAGCGCCCTCTATCGGGACATCGTCTTTGAATAGCCTCGGCTCAGAGTTGGAGTTGATGGTAGCGGTGGAAGGTGCCCGCCAACGCGAACGGCCTCTTGTGGCTGTATTCTGAACCAGCTTTTTGCCGTCGAGTTCACCTCGAAAAATCTCGCTCAGCAATTCGGGTTTTACCTGCTCGAATAGGCTGAGTTTTTCTGCTGCCGTACCAACCCACTGTCCGGGGGCTCTCCGCCTTCCAGATAGTATTCCTCTCGAGCAAGCTCGCGATAGGCGACCAGATTCTGACGACTGTTCGCTCGTTTTCGAAGTTGAAAATTGAGCTCTTTCGGGTTGTGACTGGGGTTCTCTTTTCCAATTGGATGACAACATGACCAAGCCAAACCAATCCCTTCTGATCGTCCTGCTGGCGATCGCGTTCTTCTCATTTTCAACTGGGGCAAACGCTCAGCTTGTTTTCGACCGTGCAGATATTGATGGGAGTTTTGCTCAAAGTAGCATACTTGATGCTGGTTCAACAAGCTATGGATTGCAACCATTGCCTATTACGACGTCTCTAGCTATAGCTACTGCAGATAGCATAAAATATCATACGGCGTTTACTGCAGCACCTGTTGAACTACCCCATAGTAACTGTTCTGCCTCAGTCGGAACTGGAGTTTCTAAGTAGATAAG
>CAYTPS010000389.1:0-4720 GCA_964439245.1 uncultured Pirellulaceae bacterium
TGTTTCGGGCGAGGGCGTCCAACAAGCGATGCTGAAAATGCTCGAGGGCACTGTCGCCAACGTTCCACCTCAGGGCGGACGAAAGCATCCCGAACAACAGTACATCCAGATCGACACCAGTAACATTCTGTTTATCTGTGGTGGCACATTTGTCGGAATCGAAGACATCATCCGCAAGCGACTTGGCGAGCGTACGATTGGATTCGGCGGCGGACGAGGCTACAACGAGGAAGCGACCACTGCCGAAATCCTGCCGCAGGTCACAACGGACGACATCCTAGAATTTGGCTTGATTCCAGAATTGGTTGGCCGTCTTCCCGTCACGACAGCGCTTGCTCCACTGGGTAAAGAAGGTCTCGTACGAGTTCTAACCGAACCTAAAAACGCTCTGGTGCGTCAATTCCAAAGCCTGTTCCAGATGGAAAATTGCGACCTTCACTTCACCGACGAAGCGATCAACACGATTGCTCAGCGTTCTTTGGAGAAGGACACGGGAGCACGTGGGCTTCGCTCTATCATCGAGCAAGTCGTGCTGGACCTCATGTACGATTTGCCAGACCAACCCAAAGGGTCACGTTTCGTGATCGACGAAAACTTGGTCAAGGAAAAACTGAATCCGAATTCGTTCAAGATGCCTGAATCGAAAAGTGCCTAATTCACTAGGCGGACCAAAGCAACTTTTGATCTTTGAAAACCCTTGCCTAAGATGGCAAGGGTTTTTTTCTTAGCGACAATCAGGCAACCGACTTCCTTTTGCACTTTCCCTGGTACAGCATGCCAACGCCCGCAAACGTAATCGCCATTGGTGAATTGCTTTGGGATATTTTTCCAAACCAAAAAAGGCTCGGTGGCGCGCCAACAAATTTTGCGATCCATTGCGCCCAACTCTCTGGCGACAAACACTCGGTCATGCTCGCCAGCGCCGTCGGCGACGACGATCTGGGAGCCGCCGCAGTTAAGGCGATTGAAAAAACAGAAGTCAACGCAGGCCTTGTCTCGACCGTTGCCCATCCCACCGGAAGAGTCATTGTCTCGATCGACGGCAGCGGATCACCCAGCTACGACATTGCCGCTGATGTCGCTTGGGACCATTTACCCGACAACGAAGCGCTCGCCAAAGCAGTCTCCACCGCACACGCGATTTGTTTCGGCACTCTTGCTCAGCGCAGCAAAGTATCTCGGGCCGCAATTCAAAAAGCTGTTTCGGCCACCTCAGATTCCTGCTTGCGTGTGCTGGACATCAACTTGCGCCCAACCATGACCGATCCAAAAGTATTCCAACAGTCTCTCGAGGTCGCCAACGTTCTAAAACTGAGCGATGAAGAATTGCCTGTTCTTGCTAAACAGTTCTCGCTAACTGGAGATGTACAATCGAAGCTTCGTGCACTGCAAGAACGATTTGAACTTACGGCCGTTGCCTACACACGCGGCGCGCATGGTGCAGACCTGATCCGCGGCGATGAGATCAGTCATTGCCCAGGTATCACCACGGAAGTTGTCGACACTGTTGGTGCGGGTGATGCTTTCACCGCCGCGCTGGCCGTTGGACTGCTAGAGCAACAACCACTAGATGAGATCAACCAAAGAGCCTGCAGGATCGCGGCATTCGTGTGCTCCCAGAACGGAGCGACACCAAAAGTTCCACCATCGGTATTGGCTTGATACCCAGTTCGCGTAGAATCTGGCGATCCAATTCCGCCACCTGAGTGTCATGTCCATCACACACAAACAATTCACGGCGAGACACGCTCGAGGAAACGATGAAGAAACGTAAAATTCTAGTCACTGCCGCCCTGCCCTACGCCAACGGCCCGATCCACTTAGGGCACTTGGTTGAGTACATTCAGACCGATATCTGGGTTCGTTTTCAAAAGCTGCGTGGCCACGAATGCATCTTTGTCTGCGCCGACGACACTCACGGAACCGCAATTTCGATTCGCGCTCAAAGTGAAAATCGATCCGAAGAAGAAGTCATCGCCGAATCTTCCGCAGCCCATCAGCGTGACTTCGCCGGCTTCGGTATCGAATTCGACAACTACGGCAGCACCAACAGCCCGGAAAACAAGAAAGTATGCGGGGAGATCTGGGCCAAGATTCGCGCGGCGGGTTTGGTCAAAGAGAAAGAAATCGATCAGCTATTTGATGTCGAAAAGGGCGTCTTCTTGGCTGATCGATTAGTTACTGGTACTTGTCCGACATGCAGGAAACCCGACCAGCCCGGCGACAACTGCAGCAGCTGCGGCGCGACATACTCGCCCGCCGAACTGATCGATCCCGTTAGCGCACTCTCGGGTACAACTCCTGAAATTCGATCAGCCAACCATTTGTTTATTGAACTCGAACAGCTTCACGAGTTCCTGCACACTTGGACACAGGATGGCGATCACTTGCAATCTGAAGTCGCCAACTATCTTAAAGGTCACTTCCTAGGCGATCCGGGCAGCAAAGAAGGAGCCAAAGAGCTACGTGACTGGGACATCTCGCGACCAGCCCCCTATTTTGGTTTCGAGATTCCCGACAGCCCCGGTAATTATTGGTACGTCTGGTTCGATGCTCCAATCGGATACATTGCGTCCACGCAGCAGTACTGCGATGCCAACGGACAGAACTTGGACGACTGGTGGAGCAACCCGGAAACGGAAATTCACCACTTCATTGGTAAAGACATCACTTATTTTCACACCCTGTTTTGGCCAGGAATGCTCAAAACCGCTGGCCTTAACCTACCGAAAAAAATTCACATTCACGGATTTCTAACCGTCAATGGCGAGAAGATGTCAAAGAGTAAGGGCACCTTTGTCAAAGCAGAGACGTATCTGAAGCACGTCAACCCAACGGCACTTAGATATTATTATGCGTCGAAGCTGGGAGCGCGACTGGATGATCTAGATCTAAATTACGACGACTTCATTGGCAAGGTAAATACGGACCTCGTCAACAAAGTGGTCAACCTTGCCTCGCGTAGTGCCAAGTTTGTCAAAGACACCGGGTTGTCTGAGCGTTATCCGGACGACGGCGGGTTATTCAAGCAAGCCGCAGACGCAGGCGAGCAAATTGCCGAAGCCTACGAACAGTGCGATTTCAGCAAAGCGATGAGGCTGATTTTGGAGTGTGCTGACCGGGCTAACCCGTTTGTGGAGAATGCCGCCCCTTGGGTTCTCAAGAAAGATCCAGACAAAGCGGCCGAACTGCAGGACGTTTGCACCATCGCACTGAACCTATTTCGGCAGCTAATGATTTACCTATCACCTGTTGTACCGGAACTCGCACAACAGGCTGCTGAACTATTAGGCGATCCGATCACCGATTGGCAACAATCGCAAACGCCATTGGTAGGAACGCCGGTCGCCAAATTTAAACACATGATGAAACGCATCGAACCGAAAGAGATAGAGAAGATGACCGAAGAAACTCAAGCCGAACAAGAAGCGGCCGCAGCCGCTGCTGCTACATCGGCGTTGGCCAGCAAGTACGACGACAGCGCTCAACCGATGATCGACGAGCCGTTGGCCGAGGAGTGTACGTTCGATGATTTCATGAAAGTCGATTTGCGCGTGGCTCGTGTTCTTAAGGCTGAACATGTGGAAGGTGCACGGAAGCTCCTGAAGCTAACGCTCGGGCTAGGCGGCGACGAGCAGCGGCAGGTCTTCGCGGGCATCAAGGCAGCTTATAATCCGGAAGATCTCGAGGGTCGTTTAGTGATGATGGTCGCCAATCTGGCGCCACGCAAAATGAAGTTCGGGTTGAGTGAGGGCATGGTCTGCGCCTCCGGGCCGGGCGGCGAGGAAGTGTTTGTCCTTTCACCCGATGAAGGCGCCAAACCGGGCCAACGGGTTCACTAGCCCAGATCATTACAAAATAGTTGCAGTTCGGAGAGAAGAACTGCAACCATTTTCTTGTCCGCGACGTTATACTTTTCTCATGTCTTTGCTCAGTTCCATAATCCGCCTTGCCATCGTTGCCGCAATGTTCGCCTGCGCCATTGGCACTGCTGAAGCCTGTCCGACTTGCAAGGAAGCCATTCACCAAAACGGTTCAGGTACGGCTTACGCGACCAGCATTCTATTCATGATGAGCATGCCCTTTGCAATCATGGCATTCTGGGCGATCTTGATCTTGAACCTTAGGGCGAAAGCTCGTCGACTCGCACCCAAGCCAGAAGGACTACAGGAAATATAAAGTCCAAGTGAAAGTGATCACCACCGCTCAATCACAAAAAAAGCCCTGTGTGGATCTGTAGTATCAGATCCACAACAGGGCTTTTTTTGCTGATTTAGAGTACTCTTCTATCGCGGATTATTAACCGGGGTGTTGCTGCTCAATTGGGACAACAGTTGCAAGACGCCGTTAAGGTGAGCTAGCCTCGGACCGAAACGGTCAACGAATTCATTCATCATAAAGTCGCTGTCGACCATGTCTTCGGCATTTTCGTTGACTTCAAACGTGATGTTCTGCAGGAACTCAGTTTGAACTTTAGACAGCGATTCGGCTGCTGCTCGGCAACGACGCGCTAAAACTGGATTGGCCTCTTTCCACTGATTTAACTCGTTGGCGCGCTGACGTTGAGTTGCGCCCATTTGCTCAACAACCTCTTCCAACAGTTCGTTCTGTCGGTCTTGGCCAATGACTAGTTGCTGCAGCAAAGCGGTCAGTTCGGAGTGTTTTTCTGACTCATCACGAGAGGGAAGAGACGATTCGCTAGCACTTTGACCAACATCGA
>CAYTPS010000390.1:0-4705 GCA_964439245.1 uncultured Pirellulaceae bacterium
ACTTTTTACTGCCGCGGTCGATAATGAGATTGGCGAATGTCAAAACGCTGAGCGCATTTCTTTCTTGATCGGACGGCCCCGTAAAATGCTCAAAATTCTTAAACTCGGCTTGGGATTGCTTGCAGTGGTTCTACTGCTGACTCCGCCGGTCGTCGCAAATGATCTTCCGGACAAGATCAGGCTGCGCTCGGGGGCTGAATTGCGTGTGAAGATTATCGACACGCCGAAAATAGAGAAACGTTCATACGTGCTGTTCAAAACGGAATCCGGCGCGACGGTACAGATTGAGCGTACCCGCATCGCCAGCATCCTGAGAGCAGACGAGGCGAACGAGGCTTATGCTCGGCATCTAAAGACACGCCAAGAAACGGTTGCTTGGCATCGTGATATGATCGATTGGTGTAAAGACCAAGACAAAGGTCGTTTAAAGTTTCGTGATGAAATTCGTTACCACCTTGAGATGATCTTGGAAATCGACCCCGAGGACCTCAAGGCTCGAAAATTACTGGGGTATGAGCGTGTCGGTCGAGGGCAATGGATGTTGGAGGATTTGCTTTTTGATCGTTATGGCTATCAGCGCGATGGTGCAACGGTGACTCCTAAACTGTTCCAGCGGATCGATCAAGGCAACCAGCGCGCCGACGAACTTAGTGGCACCTTCAAAAAACAGTTGAAGTTGTGGTTGAAAGACGTGAAACGTGGTCGCGGTTCACGCCAAGAACTTCAGCAACGCTTGTTCCAGATTTGCAATCCGCAAACGGCAAACTTCATCTTTGAGCAACACGCTCGTGAGGAAACGCGAAACGAGGTTCGAATGCTGTACGTCGAGGCCTTTGGAGCCGCGCCCAGCAATGCTTCGACCAGAGCACTCGTTCATTTCTCCGTCAATGATCCAGTTGACGAGATCGCCGAAAGGGCGGGGACACTCTTGCAGCAGCCGGAGTTTGATCAGCGTCGAGCAATGGAACGTATGAGCGAATTCATGGCCAGCCCGAAGAATCAGGTAATTAACGCCGCCGCCCATGCGATCAAGGAACTGGCTGGAGAGGCTGATGATTTGCAACGCACCCAGTTACGTGATGTGTTGCTGCGATTGACTGACGCTCTAGTCACGACCCATGTGATTCCTAAAGCGGGCGCGGTGCCTCAGGGGCGGTTTGAGCTGAATCAGAATAATGCGGGGCCAGCCAGTTTTACTGCAGGTGGCGGTCCGCAGACAGAGAATGTGTTACTTCGAAACGGCGCGGTATTGTCTGCACTCAAGAAGTTGACTGGCGAAGATTTTGGCTACGATGAGAAGCGCTGGGAGCAATACTTCGTTGAGAATTATTCGTTGGTAGATGCGACGGTGAGGACTGACTAAGCTCCTACCACACGGCGGCGATGTGAATAAACATTGAACTTTGAACCAGTGTTGAACCCCACCAATGTCAATCCAAATCGCTCGGCCAAATCAACGGCTAGACTTGACGGGGCACCAACAGCAACCATCATTGGAATTCGAGCAACAATCGCTTTTTGAACAAGCTCGAAACTGGCGCGGCCGCTGACCACAAGGATTGATTCTTCCAGCAAACTCCCCTGCCCTACTTCTACTTGTTCGATGATGCGCTGGCCGATGAGTTTGTCTACTGCGTTATGCCGTCCGACGTCCTCTTTCAAAACGATCAATTCGCCATCTAAAGAAAATATCCCTGCTGCATGGAGACCGCCGGTGCTGCCGAAGATTTCCTGCTCCTGACGCAGCTGATTTGGCAAGCTTTTGATTAGCGGGGCAGGCACGTTGACATTATCCGTGGCAATCGGAGAGACGTTCTGCGCCTCCAATGCGTCTAGCGAGGCTTTTCCGCATACGCCGCAACTTGAAGTGGTATAGAAATGCCGCTGCAATTTGCTCATGTCGATGTCCAGCGATGGGGATAGATTGACGCGCAGTTGATTACTTGAGGACTCGCCATCTGCGACAGGCCCACAGAATTCAAAACTGTCGATGTCGTCGCCGGACCGAATAATTCCCTCGCTGAGCAAGAATCCAGCGGCAAGAGCTTGGTCGTTGCCCGGTGTACGCATGGTGATCGACAGGCTGCGGTCGCTTCGTTTGGAGGCAGGACCAAAGACGATACGTATCTCTAACGGGCTCTCAATCGCAACCGAGTCATTGATGTTGATCACTTCGGAAGAATCACCGGAAAACGTGTAACGCACGATGGAGACGGTCTTTTCTCCGGAGCTGTTGGGGCTGTTTGGAAGGTTGGTCATTACTCATCCGTTTTCTGTTGTACGATTTTTTGCCGATTCCCTTGCAGTTCATCAAGATCAATTTTTGCCGACCAGCGGGTCACACTTCCCAACGATGCAAAATCGTCAGTCCATCGAACAGGTTCGGGCGTCTTCATTTCACTTTCGAGTGATTGCATCCAATCGGACTTGTCAAAATCTGCGTTGCGGCTCAAGAGAATCCACGACGTTTTGTGTTTTCCATCAGCAGCGACGTCTCTCCGAGAGTAAGTCTTTAGCTCTAGCTCTTGTGCGGCCGAATAGACGACCGGAGCCAGGTCAACAAATCGATTGGTGATGTGAGCAACAATGATACCGTCGTGGGTAAGGTGTTGTAGGTATAGCTGAAAACATTCTATCGTCAGCAAGTGTTGTGGTATCGCGTCGCTAGAAAAAGCATCCATCGCGATCATGTCAAATTGCCCAGGTCCCTCCTGTTCGAGTTGCTGTTCCAAGAGGACGCGCCCGTCCCCAATTTTGACGGTGGCTTGATTTTGAAATTGACGCAAATAGCTGAAATGGATTTGGGCGATCGTTTCGACGAGAGGATTGAGCTCATAGAAGGTGAATTGGTCGCCTTCCTCGCACCAAGCCAGCATGGCACCGATTCCCATTCCTACGACGGCGACGTTGAGATTCTGCCGATCTGCGCCGTTGATTTCACGTTTGCGTCGGGTGGCGATTCCGAATCCACTTGAGGCACCGTAGTATCCGCTTGGCTTTAACGAATCAATTTCGTCGACCGGTTGTCCACCATGGTCTACGTTGCCGCTAATAAACTTTCGATAACCATCGGCTTCGGACACGCGCACTAGTCCGTACTCGTTTCGATCGCGGAATATCTCGTCTGGGCGGAACTCGGGACTTAATTGATACATAAGGCTTGCCAGCACCATCGCAGCGATCAATACTGCCGAACCACAGTATATGTATTTTGACAGATTGGAAGTTGTCTTCTTTGACGTACATGCTTTAGAGGGAGCCAGCCAGACACTCACGATCATCAGGCTGATTCCAAGTAGGAGTGACAGCTGAAATTCGAGGAAACTCTCGAAGAGCACGGGAGCCAGTAGTGTGACGAAGACACCACCGCAAGCGCCGCCGATTGCTACAATTAGAAAGAACAAAGTTAATTGGCTTGCTGCTGGCTTCCAGCGTTCCAATTCTCCATGACAAACCATCGCCATGAAGAAACAAACACTTGCAAGCCCAACAACCTGCAACACGATTGAAACGTAAACGTGCGCTTGAACAACAAATACGCTGGCGACAACAGACAGAAACAGCAGCGGACCGAAAAAGCAACGCCGATAGATTCCAGGGCGGTCAAAACAGATCATAAACGACAAAAGATAAAGGCTCAGCGGCAGTATCCATAGGAATGGCACTGATGCGATCTCTTGGCACATGAGGTTAGTCGTCGCCAAAAGCAAGACCGAAGGACAAAACGCCAACAAAAACCAAATCGCGATTGCCCCCGGTGACACGCGGCCGGATGCCGCATCAGCCGACTCGCTACTCGAATGCAATTGAGCCCATTGGCTCATGCTAATGGTTGATGCACCGGACCACAGGCATAGCGCCGCAAAAGCAATGAACGCCCATGACCACCAAAGTGTCTGTGTCTGGATCGGTATCCAAGGCTCGATTAAGAATGGGTAAGCGGCTAGCGCCAGCAAAGATCCAAAATTCGACAGTGCGTATAACCGGTAGGAAGATGCGGATGTTGAAGAGCGCTCGTCCGTTGCGTGGAGCGTGTGGTGCCATGCCTGAACAAGAGAACTTGTGGTGGAGAGCGCGAAATACGGTAGACCGATCGATATCGCCAAAGTAACAACAATGGATGTGGTCAGATGCGGTCGCTGAATCACTTCTGGATCGGCAGGTGATATCAGCAATCCGAATCCTGCGCCCGCGAGCACAATCGCGTGCAGAACAAATGCCTGTTTGGGAGACAAACGGCGGCGCAGAAAATGGCTATATCCGTACCCCAGCACCAAAACGCTCTGGAAAAACATCATGCAAGTGGTCCAAACCGCTGCCGTACCACCGTACGAGGGGAGGATTGCCTTGGCAATCATCGGCTGAATGGAGAACAGGAGAATCGCGCTGATAAAAATAGTGACGTAGAGTCGCGACATCAGGATGGTAGAAATTGGTTTCGTAGCGTGAAGGATCAGTTCGTCGGGCTGAGACGCTTTCTACGAACTGAGAAAAGCTTATGATAGCCATCTTACACGTATCGAAGGCTCCCGTGTCACGAAATTAAAGCAGCTATGGACAACGTAAAGATCGCGAAAGTACTTGGTCAACTTGCCGACCTTCTTGAATTTACCGGTGCCAATGCGTTTCGGCTCCGCGCTTACCGCAATGGTGCTCGGAAAATCAAAGAGTTGCCTGAATCGATCAGCAGTTTGGTCGACCAGGG
>CAYTPS010000391.1:0-4386 GCA_964439245.1 uncultured Pirellulaceae bacterium
CTGGTGGGACTGCTGCCGATGGTTGCCGTCGGCGTCATGGATTCCGAATTGATCAATAGATTGCCCGGCTTCAACAAGCGCCTTCAATGGTTTCTGAAGAACAGAAAAGCCCTTTCACAACACATTACTTCTAAAAAATGTGACAACGATCGTTCGATGATGCTTCTCGCTATTCCTTCGCGTCAGAGATTAGAGTCCATTTTGCGGTACATGCTGGATGAATCTGAGTTTCTTTCTGACTACGGAATTCGATCGATGTCAAAGACTCACGAGCTGAATCCTTTCGAGCTGAAAGCGGACGGACACAGTTACTCCGTCAAATACAACCCGCAAGAATCAGATTCGTACCTGTTTGGAGGCAATTCTAACTGGCGAGGGCCGATCTGGTTCCCGGTAAATTATCTGATCATTGAATCACTGCACCAGTACCATGGATTTTATGGCGATGATTTTCAGATCGAATGCCCTACCGGATCTGGGGTGTACATGAATCTGAAACAGGTGGCTCAAGAAATCGCGGCTAGGCTGACGCGACTATTTCTGGCTGATGAGCAGGGTCATCGTCCGATGAACGATTTCCAAGAACGGTTTGCCAACGACCCGCACTGGAAAGACAACTTTTTGTTCTACGAGTATTTTCATGGCGAGTCGGGACGTGGCATGGGTGCATCGCATCAAACCGGATGGACAGCACTGGTGATCAATTGTTTTGAGGAGAAACACCGGGCCGATTGAGAAACGAGGATAGAGTCCTCAACACACATGACACGGTTTAATGGTCTTGGAGCCATGGCCACGCGAAGCATAAGGCAATCCGGTAATTCGACACTTTAATTTTTGAGAATCGGTAACGGGCGCGGGTGCCATGGTCACGCGAAGCATGACCATGCTCACTCAGTGTTTCTATTGGTGCGTAAAATTAAAGCGAAAAAGAAAACGGCCGTTTTTTAGTGCTCACCCTACGCGTGAATCATTGCAACCGTATGCATTAACGGAAGCCACGAGGCCGACCATACCGACAAGTCGAGCAACGAAAAAATGAGGCAGTGCCTTCTCAGGCAACAGTGGACCAGGCCAACGAAGATCCAGTTAAGATGACTCCCTAGGGAACCTAAGAGGACTAGTTTTTTGATGAGTAGTTTTGTCGCATCAGCCATAATCCGCCAAAAAATTGTTGAAGCTATTCTCTCCAGCTTCCAGCAGAAGATGCCAATCTACGCGGACATGATGTCTGTGGCAGCAGACATTAACGCTGAAGCCGGCCCAGAGGAGGCGGATCGACTTGGCCGAATCATGCACGCAGCCATCCGCTGTGCGTCGCCGCGCGAACTGCGCACGATCAGCGACATCCTTGCGCTGATGAGTTGCGAACCGGTGAACTACTACGACTTGCGAGAGAAAGTCTCGGTGCAAAGTACGGCTTTTCGACCGACTTGCCCGCAAGACATCCAACGCAATGGCTTCCGGCTGTTCTGTTCCATGCTGTCCATTGACTGTATCGCTGAATCGGATCGTCCTTTCGTTGAATCGATAATCCAGCGCAGAGATCTGTTTACCCCAACGCTAAAAGAACTGCTTGAATCGGGTAAACAGCAGGGCGGGCTGAACCTTCAACAGAGTGAAATATTTGTCGCCGAGTGTGTACGTCTGTTTATCCGTCCCGAAACAGCGATGGTTACCAAGGACGAGTACGAGCGTTTAAGGGCGATCAACAAAGTGGCAGCGCAGGTGCTGGTTACCAACTCGTTGGCGTTCAACCACCTGACCCCGTCGGTCGCGTCAGTCCCAGAAGCGCATCGACGCATGTTGCAGCGCGGCATTGAGACCATTCCAGTTTGGCAGGGGCCGGTGGGCAAAGACGTAATCCTGCGACAAACGTCCTGTTTGGCACCGCCGCTCAAGCTAAAATTCCCAACCGGCACTGGCGAGTTCGTTGAAGCAGATTATCAAGAGACATTTGTTGAATTCGAGGAACGCTTAATAGCACTGACAGCCAAGGGGCGTCTCTGGTTTGAGGACCTGTTCGCTCAAGGCAAGCAACAACTGACATTGAGTGAAAGCGACGGTGCCTACACAGATTACTACTACGCAGTCATGAGCCGTGCATTGGAACCATTTCCGAGTGATTTGATGGAGTGCTGGAAACAAAAACTGGCTTACTTCACGTTTGAATGTCATAAAGAAACGATCGACGGCAAACAGACGTTTGACCAGCTCGTTGCCGCTGGCACCATAAAACTGATTGCACAAAGGTACGAAGACTTTTTCGGCCCAGCGGCGACCAACATCTTCAACTCAAACATCGGACTCGACGATGTCAGCAACGTCGGCGTTGCAGCGGTCGACTCTCAAGCCGAATTCGAATCCATGCTAGGCCGACCCGTTGTCAACATGTACGACTACTACGATGCCATTGAAGCAGAGTCGCGAAAAGCCATTTGTGCAAAACTAGGCATAGCAGATTAGGATTGCGTGGGGCTAGAACTGCCCCGGCCATCGAGCGATCTTATCGAGGCTTTCCGGTAGCGACGGCAATCAAGTCGTAACCTTGAAACGTTACGACCTCACATTCGACGATTGCACCCATTTTAAGTGGATGTTCGCCTTCAGTGACGATCACAATGCCATCCACATCGGGAGCGTCGCCTTTGCTGCGTCCGACCCAAACGCCAGGCTGATCCGCCACAGGATTGTCAATGATTACTTCGATGGTCGTGCCAACTTGTTTCTCGTTGTTGGCAAACATGATCTCCTGCTGCACCGCCATCAGACGGTCCCGCCGGTCGTTCATCGTCGCTTCGTCAACATGGTCAGGAAGTTTGGCTGCCGGCGTATCAGGTTCCAGTGAATAGGTGAAAACCCCCATCCGTTCAAACTTGTGTTTGTCTACGAAGTTAACCAGTGAATCAAACTGCTCATCGGTCTCGCCAGGAAACCCAGTGATGAAAGTCGTTCGCAAAACCAAATCTGGGATCAATTTTCGCATCAGGTCAATCTGCGTGTCCATCTGCTCTTGGTTCACTCTCCGCGACATCCGACGCAGCATCGTATCGTCAGCGTGTTGCAAAGGCATATCAATGTAGGGCAGTATCTTTTTTGATTTGGCAATCACGTTGATCAATTTTTCATCAATGTACATCGGATAGAAGTACATCAATCGAATCCAATCGATGCCCATGATGCCGTTGAGCTGCTCTAGCAATTCCGCAAGACGCGGTTCGCCGTAAAGGTCCATGCCATAATAAGTGGTGTCTTGGGCGACGATGACCAATTCACGGACGCCTGAATTAGCCAATTGAGTTGCTTCGGCAAGCACGTTCTCCATTGGCTTGGTGGCGTGTTTTCCACGCATCTTGGGAATTGCGCAGAAGGTACACAGACGGTCACAGCCTTCCGAAATTTTCAGATAGGCGAAGTGCCGCGGCGTGATTTGCAAACGGTCTTCGTCAGGTAACGCGCGGATCGGAGCAGGCTGGAACACGTTCCGTTGTTCGGCTTGATCGCCCACCAGACGATCTGCGATCTTGGTAATTTCCTCGCGCCCAAAAACGCCGACCAACGAATCGATGTCGGGACGCTGTTGGAGCATTTCTTCTTTTTGTCGTTCGGCCAGACAGCCTGAGACAATGACACCTTTGGTTTTGCCTGCACGTTTGAGTTCCAGCATCTCATCGATTGCGGCATAGGATTCGGTGCGCGCCTGTTCGATGAAGCCGCAGGTGTTGACGACAACAAAATCGCTTTGTTCGGGATCGGAAATCAAACGATACCCATCCAGCTTCAACAACCCCATCATCCTTTCGCTATCCACGGTGTTTTTCGGACATCCAAGACTGATGAAGGAGTAAGTTCCTTTGATGTCTCGGCTTTCGGGAATTTGTTTGAATGATGTGGCCAAAGCGGCACCTGTAAAAATGCGGGGATCGGTGTCTGAGATCAGATGCGGGACATGGTATCCCAATTAAAATCCGCCGAATAGCGGCAAATTGTCAAAGTGGCGTCTGCAGCCATTTTTACGGGGTTGGCCTCCTTTGAAACCGGTCGTGGACGGGCTGCAGAGGCACCTTTTTCGATCTGGACAACCATCATCCCACTCGCTGGCAGCCCGCATGGGTTGAGCTCTGTGATCCAAACAGCAATCGTTACAAACTGCCTATTTTAAACCGCCTGCGAAACTTTTCCGAATATTCCGATATTAGTGGTTGGATTCAATCTGGCGGATAAGCCGATCTTTGCAAAGACGAACGTCTTCTTCGGGACAAGGCGAGCGTCCCTATTCCTGTTAAGGAAGGCTGTAAATGTCAAACCTTTTGAACATCCAATCAGCTTAGCAAGCTGTCAAGCAAATCGTTAAGAATGCGGGCGAGGAAAACGCGATGTTAAAAC
>CAYTPS010000391.1:4396-4683 GCA_964439245.1 uncultured Pirellulaceae bacterium
CCAGCGGCAACGGCTTTCAAGGATCTGGCGTTACAGCGTTTACTCCCTGGCCGCCATTTTGGCCACTGCATTTCCGAATTCTATCTATGCCCAAAGCGACAGCGGTTTTCATTTTACTCCGATTCCACAAGGCCACCGACCGGCCGATATCAGCGAATCGTCTTCGAACCCAGCAGCCGGATCCGGGTTTGTCGCAAAAGCAAAAATTGTTCATGTGGGTAAAACAGATCAGCAAAACGGTGACAAAAATGCTGTCGGACAAGCGGCCTTTTTACAAAATGCGGTTC
>CAYTPS010000392.1:0-1793 GCA_964439245.1 uncultured Pirellulaceae bacterium
TCGATAAGGATTGGTTTCTCGTTGAGTTGGTTTCACTTCGTTTTCGTCAGCCCATACTCCGATAATTGACACTTGGTCTGACGAGATGTTTTTTGCGACAACACGTTCTCGCATGCATCTACCAAGAACCACAACCGCATCTGCTGAACGCAAGCAGTATCGGTTGACAGTTTCAAAGAAACGGGTGCTCAAAGAGCGAGGCTTCATAACTCCACAGGCTACGGGCAGGTCCGGATAAAGATCCATTACCCAGTAGATCATTTTGGAGCCTTTAAGTGCTTTCAAAATTCTGCCTAGCAGGGCGATGAATGGCGGCGTTGTAAAGCAAATCGAAACATCGTGCTTTTTTAGCCATGTAGCTTTCAACGTCGCAGCAATATAGAACAAAGCAAAGTCAAACACACGCGAGAGGATAGAGCTTTTGCCGAAAAAACTTTTCGCGACTCGGTATACCTTAATCCCATCAACTTCTTCATAAGCCGGCAGCACCGCACCTTTAGAGCCGTATATCGACCTCGACGCAATCACCGAAACTTGATGCCCTTGTTGAACCAGATGCCGAGCAAGGTCATGAGCGTGCTGCGCTGTAGCAGCAACATCTGGATAAAACACTTGGTTGATCATCAAAATACTAACCGGCTGGGGAGAAGGCTCATTCAACAGAGGATGTCTCCTTGGTGGTTAATCGTTCAATTTTTTTGATAAGCTTTGCCGGATTACCGCCAACCACTTGATTGTCGCCAATATCTTTCACGACCACCGCACAGGCCGCAACGACGACGCCCGATCCTACTGTGACGCCCGGTCCAATGAACGCTTTTGCACACACCCAAGTCTGGTCTTCAATAGTAATGGGGGCTGGAACCAGCGGAAGGTTAGGCAACGTGTAATCGTGAGATGCAGCACATATGTAGCTGTATTGCGAGATCATGGAGTTCTCACCGATCGAAATGGGAGCCAAACAATAGATGTCGACGTGCGGACCAACGATGGAATTCTTTTTCATGGTGAGGTTCGGCGGGTAATAAATTTTGGCCGTTCCATAGATGCGAACCCCTTTTTCAATTTCCGCACCAAATAGTCTTAGCAGGATTCTGCGCCATGCGTGAAATGGCCTTGGGGTGGGCAAGAAAAAACAAAACCAAGCTACGCCCCAAACCAACCGAAGAACCTTATTGCCGAACGACAATTCGCTTCTAAATTCGTTAAGCTTCATTAGATACTGACAGGTTCAATAGTTCACACGCGAGCCTGTATTGCTGCTCCGCAATTTTGCTCCGAGTGTAATTTTCAATGACAAAATCCCGGCTTTTAACCTGTTTCTGACGCAGGACATCTTTTGTGATTTGGTTTAAAGAATTCAGTGTTTCAGTAATTGCTTCAACAGTCGTGTGAGTATGAATTGCAACCCCCGCCTCGCAAGCCTCTGGGAAATTGGCGCCATCGGAAATGATAGGAACGCAGTTGTAAGCCATCCCTTCAATCAAAGCAGAAGAAAATCCCTCGCTGTGCGAAACCAGAGCAAAGTAATCTGAACTTCGCAACAACTTATCTTTTGCCTCCCCAAACTGAGCATCGAGAATCTGCACATTCGTGACGCCGCTATTACTAACGGCACGCTCAATACTCTCTCGCTCGCCCTGATCAGGACCGGCCACAACAAGCTCAAAAGAATCATTATCGGCAAGCTTGCTGGCAACAAATGCTTCAGTCAATTCAAGCGGGCACTTTTTCTTGTGGAGTCGCCCAAGATACAAAATTCGAATTGGCGATTGATCAGGAGGTCTACAGGA
>CAYTPS010000392.1:1803-4615 GCA_964439245.1 uncultured Pirellulaceae bacterium
CTTGCTCGGGAACAAACACTTTAAGTTTTCTCTTTCAGGCCGACTGGAGGCACGGATAACAGAAGCCTTATTCACCATAGGCTGTTCTCGGAGTTTAAGAAAAACTCTTTTTCGCAACCGTTTTTGGCTCATTGGCCAAGGCTCCAGCATTCCATGTGGGCAAAACACCCAATGGAATCCCATGCCTGTCGCTTTCACACCCCAAGCCGTTGGATATTGCCAAGTTCCGTGGGTGGCGACGATGGTGTCACTAGGACTCCAACCATTTTCAGAGACCAGTTTTTCAAAGGTGGTTGTGTTGGTATTCTCTAGAAAGTGAATGCCAGCTAATGATTTGGTTTCATCATCCCACAGAGTTTTTGGCGCTATCACATGGGATTCAACATCGAAGAGTTCCTTCAATTCACTCGTTGTACCCAAAGCGGCGTGCCAAACGCCAG
Organism: uncultured Pirellulaceae bacterium; assembly: GCA_964439245.1. Lineage (GTDB taxonomy): Bacteria > Planctomycetota > Planctomycetia > Pirellulales > Pirellulaceae > Mariniblastus. The sequence continues at coordinate 2,244 of CAYTPS010000392.1, forward strand.
TGTTTATGGTCTTCAACGTATCGACAATATTGACGATTCTAAATTTCAAAGAGCATCCCTCGGAAAACGTCATTTCTTACGCTGGTGAATGGCCGCCGCTGCATTGACAAACCGATCAGCCATAAAGTCCAAATTAATTTTTTCGTATACGATTCTGTACGACTCACGGCCTCGCCGACGCAATTCTTCCGGGTCGGAAACCGCGGCTTCAATACACTGAGCAAGCGCGTGGCTGTCTTCTTTTTTAGCAACCCAGCCGTTAGTCGTCACCAAATCTTTTTCTGTCCCGTCGGCTTCCGTTACAATAACAGGCAAGGCATTTGACATCGCTTCCTGAATGGCCAATCCGCCCAAACCAGGCAATACAAACAGATCGGCATTGTGTGAAATCGAAGCGAGTTCATCCCCTGTTTTTTTTCCAAGAAATCTTACTGGCGCTCCCAAAGAGTTCGCAATTCCTTTGAGTCGCTGGAAATCTGGCCCATCACCAACTATCTGAACTTCAAGCTGAATCCCTTTTTTATTGAGCATGCTTGCCGCTCGGACCAATCGCTCTACCCCCTTTGATGGAATTAGCCGCCCAATAAACAGAACTTTCGCGGGCGAGGTAAAGACTGGTTTCACGGGCGGTTCGCTTGACGCAGGACGAGGAATCGTTGAGTTAAACAGTGTGAAAGTTTGATCTTTGGAATAGCCAATCTCATGATACTGCTGGGAGGCAATCGAACTATATGTGAGCATGCCATCGAAATTACGAAGATTGCGATTGCGGTACCACCTTCTTAAACGCTTAAGTGGTTTGTTCCAAAAATCAGTTGTCCCGATCCCCCAACCGAGTGCAATACTTTCCTGTCGGTGCATCTGCCGAATTGTCGGTTGCGTATCAATGAACCGCGGACTGGCTTCAGTGATTAGCACGTCAGGGCGAAGCGAATTCAAGTGCGATTTGAGTTCAGGTTGGTGGTAGCGGTAAAATACGCCAGAGCCTTGATACACCGTTTTCACTTTGATGAGGTGTGCATTGGATAGTTCTTCAAATTCGTGCACCCCTTCACCAATATTCTCGTCTGAGTGCCCGGCAATAACGGTGACCTGTCCCTCGCAACGTTCAGCAACCATTTCAAAGAAGAGTCTTCGATAGCTGGCAGCGATTCGCTGACGAATACAAATTGAACCAAGAAACTTATCGTGTTTGCCTATTGCCACTATTTGACTGATTCTTCAAGCACAAATGCAAATTCATCACCAAGGTCACTTACGTAAAACAGGCGATAGCCCATCGACTCTAGAGTTTCAACCGCCTTCTTTGTGCGAGAGAAGTCGGTTCTGTGGATTCGATGGTGGAACTCCACTAAGATCTGAGCAGGTCGAATTTTAGAACTCTCAAGAGATTCGATTACCTCGTTTTCCGATCCCTCAATATCCATCTTGAGTACGTCAATATCTGACAACTGCAAACGCTCGCAAACAGCCTCCAAACTTTCGACAGGTAGAGCAACAGTCTCTACGTCTTCCGATGGACCTTCTCTGTGCGTAGCCGACCACGAAGCAAAGTTCTCAGCTGAAGGAGCGGTAAACGTAAGCACTCCCGATTTAGCAGCTAAGCCAACATTGTGAATCTGAAACTGACTAGGAAGATTTTGTTTCGCCAGCCATGCTCTTGATTTTGGGGTTGGATCGAACCCGTGCACGTCAGATCCAAATCGCTCGATCAATTCAATGTCGAAGGATACATCTTCTCCAAGGCCAAAAGAAAGCACCACGCTCTGCTCATTCAGAAGCTTACCAATTACAGGCCAACCACCATATTCAGTTCCCAAATATACAGTTGTACTCTTTGGGTACTGTGAGGCATGCAAAATACGTGGGCGAAATCCTCCTCGCCAAAAAATATATCGGCGATGGAAAAGTCGTTTTAGTTTACGCAGCATTTGATAAATTAGGAGTAAAAATAAATCCTATAATGATTTGACGGTTTCCGTCATATTGTAGTCAGAACGTTGCCACCAACTATGCTCTATTGCCAAGTCCAAACCGATAATCTTAGGACCATTAAGGCTAACGCCCTTGCATCTGATGCTGATTTCCCTGGAGGTGCTGCAGATAAAGCGCCCTCTTTTTCTTTACATACGACGTGCGATCCGCACTTACTTTAAGGCGGCTGGTGATCCAACCTACGGTTAATCCAGCGCCAAACCAACTTGGTGTTCCAAGCAAACTTCCCTGTTTCAACGTCAGGATACCTTCGAAGCAGAATACGGCAAGTAAAATTCCCAAGTTGACGCGACTCTCTGTTTGTAGATTTGGAGAAAACATCATTCTCCCTGCCCGAAAAAGAACGGAGAAGGCGAAACCCACGAACAGTCCAAAGC
>CAYTPS010000393.1:0-2914 GCA_964439245.1 uncultured Pirellulaceae bacterium
TCAGCGGAATCTCCATCCCGGGCGGATAATAGACGTCAGCATCGCCCCCCCCGACGCATCGTCAACATCACTCGCTATTTCATCTGTCGATTGCACACTACTTGGTGTCGTACCGCCATCGGATGCGTCTGAATTTGATTGGGCTAGAACGTCAGACGTTGCAAATGCGACAATTCCGCAAGCGATGGTACAAATCAATCTGTGAAAAGCGTTGGTCTTCATCTTGGTCACCTAAAAGTTAATTCCGCCCCGAAGGGAACGATCATTCGTTAAACTGTTCAAGACAGCTTCTTCTGAAGGGCTATTTTACTCAAGTCGCTCCAAAAGGCCCTTAGATTTTCTCGAATTTTGACCCATCAGAAATCTCACCCCGTTTTTTCAGCACCACCTGTACCACCATGTCCAAAACCCTCCTCGTGATGCGTCACGCCAAAAGCTCGTGGAAAAAGCCGAACCTTACCGATCATCAGCGTCCGCTGAACAAACGGGGCCTTGGTGATGCAGTCCGGATGGCCCGCTGGCTGTTCGACCAAAACCTTGTCCCTCAGCATATTTTTCATTCATCGGCCGTGCGCACGACGATGACCTCGACACTTATGAATGAGCGGTTCGAAGCCCTCAAAACGCCACCGGTGACCATTACCGAAGTCGATGATTTCTACCTAGCGAGATGGAAGGTTTACGTCGAGGAATTGAGTACCCGCCTTCCCGAAGAGGGTGCGGATACCGTAATGGTTCTCGGTCACTGTCCGGGAGTGGAGGATCTTGTTGAGGCACTTACGGATCAATGGGTGACGATGCCCACCGCCACCATCGCCCGACTCTCGTACAACGAAGATTCATGGACGCAGCTGAAGAAAAAGCATCGCAATCATTTTCAGCTGGAAGACCTGTGGCTGCCGAAGGAAGTCTTGGGTTAATCCCGGGAAACGGCGGCTACCCTTGCCTCATCTGCAACACCTGCCGACAACTCTGTGGAGCATCGCTGCTAAAGTCAACCAAGCAGACCGGGCAGCGCAGCTCAAGTTCGGGAAAATGCTCATCGACTACCCCTTTAGCAACATTCTCTTCGATCGTCTCTCCGGCGGCTGCACGTGACTTCAGCAGCACAAGCTCTCGGCACGATAATTCTATCGCCAAGCGGCCCGCAATCGAGTCACTGGTCACCGCCCACGAACTGGTTAGATCGTTCACCGTTCGTAGCCACGTCCCACAATCAAAAATCATGTCTCGCGTGCCCATTCGCAACTCCTCTCGTAGCGTCTCAAGCGACGACTCAACGGGCCAAGCATCAACCATCTTTGCGAACATTTGGGCCGTCACCGACATCAAATCGACACTCATCCAGTGAGCCGCTTCTTCAGCGTCGGCCGATTTTTCAGAAAGTGTCGCATGCCAATCGCGCACCGCATCAACCAGCTTACCACCGCCAACCACCCAAGCGGTCGGAACGGGCGGTTGCTGCTGACGCCACTTCGTAACGCGTTGCCCCAGCCCAGAACTCGACAGCAAACTCCCCCCGACTTTGACGACGCGCAAGTTTTTTGGATCGCTCATGCGAAATCCTCTGACGCCAACACCGCCACAGCATGGGCTGGACCGCAGGCGCTGGTCATTTCACCAATCTCCTCAGCCAACGAAACGATTTCAACGCTGGAATTGATCGCGCTAATCGCTTCTCCAGCCAAAAACTGCCCCTCACCGAGCAACAATGCGTGCGATACTGACAATTCGGCATCGGAAAGTCTTCTCGAGATTGTTTCGCCGATCGCGAATTGAGCCGCAGCAATCGTTTGGTCAGCAATGTTGTCGATTAAATCAAAGTCCAAGTCACCAAGGTCTCTGCAAAGCATCCTTGCCATCCGCTGACCGCCAGCCAGACGCGTCTTGGGCCGTCCATCTGCAGTTTGCATTATTTCGGGCGACTCAGGCACCAGCCCCTTCCAAATCGCCGCGTCACCCACCGTCGCGAACAGCTCATTCGCCAAAGCGATCCGCTGCTGCCCAGATTGCACATGACTTAACAAGCCACAAATCGGCGTGCGATCGGCCCCCACGTACAACAGTTCTCCCGTCGTCAGCCGCTGCAGATCGTTTCGGCTGGACGAAGCCACGTTACCCTCGCTCACCAATGAGACATCGGTCGTCGTGGAACCAACATCAATCACGATTCCATTACGATCCGGCAGCAGACGTGCTCCCCAAGTCGCCGTCGCATGCCAATTCGCGGCCGCCACCAGATCCCAATCCTGTTCAAGCTGATCGCGACTGCGCCAAAATCCATCGCAAGAATAATAGACAACGCGTCGATTTTGGCACACACGCTCAACCGCATCGGCAATGTGGCAGACGCCAGTTCTTCGACTTTCAAAATTGTCCGCCAGCTCGCCAGTCATCGTGACGGCGATCGAGTCAGCTGAATCTGCGCGTGCGACCAGTTTAGTCAAAGCCGCTTCAAGAGATTGCCAATCGGTCCACATCGGAAACGGCATTTCCATCGCCGGGTAGCCAGGCATGTGAGGAAAGGCAGCCTTCAGATTCGCGCCACCAATATCCAATCCGATCCACGCCATATTTCTTTTCAGTATCGCTATCTCGAAAGTGGTCGGCGACGATGCCACGCAACCGCAGCGGTTCCAAACAACAACATCAATGAACCAGTACCGGGTTCCGGAACGGCGGCAATCTCAAACTCATGAAAAAATGAGTCAATTGCCCCATCCCAAACAATAGAACTTTGTTGTTCACCGTTAACAACCAAGCCAAGTGTCTTGATTCTAACGAAGTCCGTTGAAAGCTGAATTGCGTCTGTACCGCTCAAGCTATCATCTGAAGAAAACAACTCTGCTTCCCCCAAAAGCACATCTGTATCACCGTCGTAGATCTGGGAAAGCAGGAGCAAGGCGCTTTGTTC
>CAYTPS010000393.1:2924-4594 GCA_964439245.1 uncultured Pirellulaceae bacterium
TGTTCAACGTCAAAACGACCGTGACCGTTGATGCCGCTCCCACCACTGGTCAAGGCAATCTGTGAAAAGTCACTCTGTTCAGATCGCAGGAGGTATTCGATCTCGACGATTCCTGCATTGAAAACATTCGCAGTTGCTGACAAGTAAGACCTCAACGGCAAATCAAACACGCCTGGATTTACAAAAACAAAAGGATCATACGTTCCAGTACCAACGTAAAGAGCGCTATCAAGGTTCTCAGGCACAGCTACATAACTTGGCCTTTCAAATGAAACTCCCGTTGAAGTTGCAACCGTCCTGGAGTAGAAAGCAGTTTCAGTTGCGAGGTTGTTGGCTTCGATCGCTGCTTGCCCTTGCGCTAAAATCCCTTGAATCGCATTGGGATCACTTTGGAAGCTGACTGGCAACGTTGCGTTAAACCGAGAGACCCTCAACGTCGCTTCGGAAAGGACCAGCCCGTCGCCTTGCAGCGTGGCCATCGGCGAACTTAGGTTCTCGAAAGTTGCATCTAAATTCCTTGAGTAGGCGGGCTGGATTAGCGCGGCTTCCTCTTGTGTCAGTCCAGAAAAGAGGATCCATTGGAGCATGCCGCCGTCCTGCACATCACTGACATGGACAAAGTTGTTCGTTTCGACGATCGCCGCGACGTCCGAGTCCTTACCATCGGAATGCATTAGGTAACCGACTGCGCAGTGTGTCTGATGTTGATCAACAAAAATTGGCACTGCAGTATCCGACTGCCCTTCATTCTGAGGAAACAACCCGCGATTCATGTAGAAACGCAAACGTTCAATTTGCAGTCGACGATTACCCGCAAGATAGACCAATGCTCCACGACGTTGTGCTTTGGTCCAAGGTTGTACGGCAGTTGCTTCGGCACGTTTAAGTGCCAGCAGAAGACTAGACGCTTTAGTAGATTCAAGTTGCTCAATCACCTGCGAGAAGTGTTCTTGTAGTTGTTGCCTCACTTCAGTCAACGACAGATTGTCCTCCCAGACATCGTTGCCAAGAAAAGCAGACCTGAAAAAACTGGAACCGGGGGGTGCTGCATAAGAAGACGCGAGAGAAGCACCAAAGACAACTACTGCGAGTGCAATCGAAATGAGTTTAGTTCGAATAAAAAACCGCATCTGATTCGCCAAAAATATTGAAAAGAGTGCAGACCGAGTGCACCGATTGTATCACGCCCGAACCCGTACGCAAGTTTTTACTCAAGCTTCATCATGCGTGATGTTTGATTGCATTCTCAATCGCGTCATCAAGCCTCGGAAATTGGAACTCAAATCCATCCTCAAGAGCACGCTGAGGTATCACGCGTTGGGAGAAGAAAAGACTATTAGCGAATTCGCCCAGCGCGATTCTCAAACCGAACTTCGGTGCCGGCAGCACTGCCCAACGATTCAGAGATTTTGCCAACGTGGTAGTGAACTGTCCGTTGGTCACCGGGTTCGGTGCTGTAGCATTGTATACGCCGCTGGCCGAAGGAGTTTTTATCGCCCAATCAATCATCCCCGCAAGATCCTCAACGTGGATCCACGGAAACCATTGCTTGCCCGAGCCAAGACGTCCGCCTAGCCCCCACTTAAACAAAGTGATCATTTTTTCTAAAGCTCCCCCCACCGGCCCAAGCACAATTCAAATCCGCAACTTCACCAATAGCAAGCCCAATT
>CAYTPS010000394.1:0-4389 GCA_964439245.1 uncultured Pirellulaceae bacterium
GAGCGGCAGTTTAGAGAGACTACGTTCCAAAGCAAGAGCGATACCCACCAACGGGATGCTATCACTTTGGCTCTGGGCAAACTCGGAATTTCTTAAGAAGTCTAATCGCGTAAGTGGAATGACTCGGGATTTAGCTTCGAGAAAAACATCTGGCATGTAATTTTTGATTTATCTAAAGTCTGGCCCGCACAATGTCGGAGCCCCATTGGGTAACTCGACTCGAACCACCATCTCACTCGGACATCAACATGGGTTTTGAAAAACGCTGGCCAGACTATTTATTGCCAGTTGGAATCATTGGATGTTTGCTGGTTATCTTTTTACCATTGCCTCCAGCAATTATGGATGTGTTGCTGGCGGCAAATATTTCCTTCGCCGTTGTCATTTTGCTGGGAGCGATCTATGCGAGATCGCCACTAGAGCTGAGTGTTTTTCCTTCGATTCTGCTGGCAACAACGCTTGCTCGACTATCTTTGAACATCGCCACGACACGCTTAATTTTGACCAAGGGAGCCACGCATGGGGAAATGGCCGCTGGCGGCGTGATCCAGAGTTTTGCTGGATTTGTTACCGGAGAAAGTATCGCCGTTGGCCTTGTGATATTCTCCATCATCGTCGTGGTGCAGTTCGTCGTCATTACCAAAGGTGCCACACGCATCAGTGAGGTGACCGCTCGGTTTGCACTTGATGGATTGCCGGGACGGCAAATGGCTATTGATGCCGAATTAAACGCAGGAACCATTGATGCAAAACAGGCTCAGACCATGCGTCGCGAAGTTACGGCGCACGCAGATTTTTACGGAGCGATGGACGGTGCGAGTAAGTTTGTGCGTGGCGATGCAGTAGCAGGTGTATTGATTACTGTTATCAACATCGGTGTTGGATTGGTGATTGGTATGTCACATCAAATGTCACTGGCCGAAGCGGCTAGCACATTTACGATGTTGACGATCGGCGATGGCTTGGTTAGCCAAATTCCGGCCTTGTTGATCTCGTTGGCTGCTGGCTTGTTGGTGACACGCGGCGCAGAGGAAAGCAATCTTTCCTCTGATTCAGTCAGTCAGTTCTTCTCCAAGCCAGTTGTGATGGTGATGACGGCAGCGTTTTTATGCGTGATGGTGACCATGAAAATGCCAATGCTGCCTTTACTCACGTTGGCGGCAGGGTTTCTCCTGGTTGCCTTTATGAGTGGAGAGGCAAGCGATGAAAGTGAATCTGTGCAAGCTGTCGGTTCCACAGCCACGCCTACTCCGGAAGTCGGATTGGAGAAGCTGCTGAGCAATGACGTGCTGGAGATTGAGCTGGGCATTGACTTGATTCAGTTGGCCGACACTCGCCAAGGTGGCACATTGTTGGCGGATATCGGTACCGTTCGCAAACAGTTGGCCAGTGAGATGGGAATCGTTTTGCCGAAGATTCGCATCAAAGACAATCTGTCGTTGCCGCGCGATTCGTACAGGGTATTACTTCAGGGAAACGAGGTCGAATCTGGGGCAGTCAATCCAGATGCATTGTTGGCCATCGACACAGGATTGGCGACCGGACCGTTGGAAGGCCATACCATTGTTGGCATGGCTTCTGAGTCCGTGATGCCTCAGCCGGCCTATTGGATTCAACCCCAACACAGCCAGCACGCGGTGGCGGAGGGCTATCAGATTAGCAAGCCTACCGAAATGTTGACTGCACAAGTGAAACAGTTGGCGCTAGAGCACGCCGCCAGCCTGCTGACGCGTGACGCCACGCGCGCCTTGATTGATGAGGTATCCAAGCACTCGCCTTCGGTTGTCAGCGAATTAATCCCCGATGGTATGTCGCTGGCTGAAGTACAACAGGTCTTGAAAATGTTGGTGTCAGAAGGAATATCGATTCGCCCGCTGAGCCTAATTTTGGAGACGCTGGGGGATCATTGTTCGGAAACCAAAAATCGTTGGCAGTTGAACGAGAAGGTCAGGGTTCGCCTGGGGCGCCATATCTCGGCTGGCCTTGCTGGGGCTGCGGGGCGGGTTATCGAAGCGTTTACGCTTTCGGACGAACTGCAAGATCGCATTGCTTGCGGTTGGTCACGCGAGCATTCGGAGATTCGGCTAGATCTCCCTCGGCAAGTCGTCGATTCACTAGCGCGTTCGATCGTTAGCTACGGTAACCAAATGGCGGCTAACGGGATGCGTCCGATCATTCTGGTTCAGCAACACATTCGCCCCGTGATCGCCGAAATGGCGGTAGAAAGTCAAACTGAGTTGTTCGTCTTGGGAACGGCTGAAGTCGTCAACGCGACAGTTGAAATCGTCGGGGAGGTCACGGCAGATCAGCTTGGGAAGGAAGTGCCTGTCGCCGCGTGACGGTAAGAAATGCAAGCGTCTTTGTTTCAGACGAAATATTCTGCTGCTAGACATTGGGTGGTTTACCTTGCTTGATTGTTCAGACTCAAAAAAGGTTTCCATCGCACGTACATTTCACTTTATGCGAAAAATCGGAATTTTGGATGATTGGATCAAGGCCATCGTGCCGATGAGAACATCTGGCGCATTATGCACTGCGGGAAACGCAGCGGAAAGCAACACAATCGCTAAAAGAAAAATTGAACTTTGTAATTTGTTCATTGACGCGTGTGATCGTTTTCTGATATCTATTCCGCTTCCGGGAATCAAATGGGTTTCAATTTGAAATTCAAAGAGATCACTGGAAAGAAAAAAAGAGTGGTGGCTGGTTCATGTGTTCCCTCCAGGGAGTACCTGAACCCGCCAATAACAATACGATACGCCGTCAACGCTTTTTAGCTGTGTTGATCTCGCGAAACAATCACGGAGGATTGAATGGCGACTTCTGTTGCATCACAAGAAGAAATTCTTGAAGTCTGGAAGCAGTACAAACCAGACTGTTCAGATAAACAACTTCGCAATCGATTGATGGAGCGATACTTTCCGCTTGTCAAGTATAACGCCGAGCGAATTTGGCAACGCCTTCCTGATGGTGTTGAACTGGACGATTTGATCTCGGCTGGAGTCTTTGGATTGATGGATGCCATCGATGCCTTTGACATGGAACGTGGAGTAAAATTCGAAACCTACTGCGTGCCACGTATTCGCGGTGCTATGTTGGACGAATTAAGAACCATGGACTGGGTTCCACGCTTGGTTAGGTCCAAAGCCAGCAAGCTGGCCAACGCGACAAAGCGTTTGGAGACCAAAATGGGACGAGCACCTACGGTGGCCGAACTTGCTGAGGAATTAGAGCTGTCGGTCAAGGAAACCGAAAAAATGATGAGCGACGCGAATGCCGTCGGCTTGATCAGCTTGAACAAAAAGTGGTACGAGACAGATAGCTACAAAGATGTCCGGGAGATCGATATTCTCGAGGACAAAAAAGGCGAAGATCCGACTCGCCGAGTGCAGAAAAACGACCTGATGCGACTGGTCACCAAGGGCCTGAATCGCAACGAACGCTTGATCATAATTCTTTACTATTATGAAGAGCTCACCATGAAAGAGATCGGCACGACCCTGGATTTGAGTGAAAGTCGGGTCAGCCAGATGCATAGCAACATCGTTCAACGACTGCAGCAGCAGTTAGGTACGCGTCGAGTGGAGTTTGGCAGGCGTTAGAGCCAGAATACTCTTATGAATCAATAAGGCAGTAACTTGTGCTTACAGGTCACTGCCTTTTTTGTTTGGCTGCTGCCTTTATTGCTAGGCAGACTTGGTTGGGCGGATGAGAGAGCTTCGGTCGGAGTGCAATTGTCGACGCGGTTTAAATTGTGCCTCTAGGTCTAGTAAATCCTCAGCCAAATCAAAGCTGAACTCGAAGAATCCCTCTAGGTCGACTTTCATTGGCTTCTCGAATGAAGACAGGGCAAGTTCAATAGAGGGGGCTGAGAGGAAATCGGGCTTTAGATTGTCATCATTTTGGCTCAACGGGTTGAAAGCGCTCATGGAGAAGTCCCTGATAGGTAAGATGATTAAGAAAGAAAATCAAAATTTGCCTATCCTGGCGACGATTCGGGCGTTCCTCGCCTGACTGTTATACAACGTATGACAGCACGCATTGGTTCACGTGCATCGCTTTTTTGTTTGGTATCGCCATTGTGGCGTTAGTGAGATTTTGCCTATACTCCTGAGTGAAGATGATAAGAAAGAAATTTCGATTTCTTCCGAACCATTTTTCCCTGTGCACGTACTACTGCTGCAGTCAATTAAAAACTGGAAAAGTTTTCAGGAAAGCTTCACTGTTTGAAGCGAAGTTTGGCTGACAAGAGTAAACGGCAGAGATAGGCGACGCGTTGTTAGCGTCACAACAAGTTAAAGAAAGGAACGACCAAGATTCGCGGTTCATCCCGTCGATAATCCATTCTAGCTCGCAGCGTCAGAAAGCCTGTTACGGATGGCACAACTC
>CAYTPS010000394.1:4399-4593 GCA_964439245.1 uncultured Pirellulaceae bacterium
AGGATTTGCAGCCAAGCAACTGTGTCTTTTTCATTGGAAGTTTTCCGTATCTTCCAGTCGAACTAAAGCACTCCCGCTTGTATTTTTGATCGTGCCAATTTCACATAGTGGTTTGATGATTGAATCATATTCAAATCGCAAACCCGTAACGGGGGAAACCTGATGCAAATTCGACCTACATCTAACATTCAATC
>CAYTPS010000395.1:0-1111 GCA_964439245.1 uncultured Pirellulaceae bacterium
CACCATTGCGTAAAAAGCCCAAGATGAAGACGATTTGATCAGTAATCTTCTTTTTGTTTTTTTCAATATCATCGGCACTGCTGCCCAAGTCCATATAGCCGCTGATTCCAACTATAAATGACGGGACTTTCTTCTTCGGATAAGAAACCAACATATTGCTCGGGCCCAGTTGCGAGTTCAAAGGAATTAGATATTTGCATTGTAAACGCAAATCTTCTTCATTGGTTACCAAGACTAACGATTTCACAAAACCGGTGGGCGGACATATTGGCCGCATCGATGGATAATTTTTTAATGTACATGTACATGTACGACGCCACCCATAATTTGCTACGCGGTAGTACCAGTCACTCTCATCTTCAATTAGCCGCACTTCCTCAATGAAAAACTCCGTCTTCCTATCAATCGCACATGATGAATTTGGAGGGCCCAAAACATTGACGAGGAAGCCTTCGGAAAAAAGCATCCTAAAGTAGCGATTCGCCTCAACAACTTTGCTGCGTTACTTAAGGCGAACAATCATCTTGGGGAGGCCGAGCCACTACTGCGAAGAGATGGAAGATTTTTATGATTCACAGGGCCGATCGGCCTAACACGGGATTGTTGTAGAGAACCTGGAAGCACTTGTTCAGAAAATCAATTCGCGAGAATCGAGTGACCAGTCTTGATCAAATATGTCATCCAGGCTTTGAAAGTTCTTTTGCGTAGAGCACCGACCACTCAGTCGCCTCCTGTACAAAGTCACCGGCGACGGTTTCAGTCAACTCCAACACGTCCAACGCCCAAGCACCGGGATCGTTGTTGCTATCTGCTTGAGATTTCGTAATACGTTCAACTAGCCGATTCACCTCCAACCAACGTCCACCCGACATTTCCAACGCCGCTGGAGTGGGCGGGCACAAAAAGATATGCCTGAGGACCACAATCAGCTTCTCCACCCATTTCACCGGCAATTGCAAAAACCTCCACCATGCGGTGACTTGCGGAACCACTCCTGCCGCTGGACGGCCTGCCAGTAGCGTCCTCATCACTGACGAACGTTCTGCCAATCGCTGGCACTCTGATTGAAACCGAATCCCGTTGAGTGCAGCGACGGCTGCCGGCAACACGG
>CAYTPS010000395.1:1121-4590 GCA_964439245.1 uncultured Pirellulaceae bacterium
TCTTGGTCGTGGTGGTATGGTGACAATTGGTCAGGCTGTTGGTATTATCGCAGCCCAATCCATCGGTGAGCTTTTTGCCGGCAACACGGCGGCCAAAAAGATTAGAAACGGAAAAAGGAACTGCAACATGACGTCCCAAGACGGCGGTAACATCTGAAACAGACCGCCAAACACGACTGCCAAATCAATCGTGACCAATGCCAACACAATCCAGCCTAACCAGTGCGAGGCAATGGAACTTGTTCGCCACAAGGCCCCCATCGTTCGTGCTACACGCGCGTGATAGATCGCCTGTTGCTGGATCCAATTCTCACCGACCGCTTGGATCGCAGTCTTGGGCCCCAAACACAACAAACGTACCTGAATTTCTCCCTCGCCCGTAAAACTAGGGAAGGCTTTTAACGTTGTCTTGGGCAGATCTGCGGGAGAAACAGATCGGCAGATGGCGTCGAACAGCCAGTCGACCGAACTTTGTCTCACAACACGCGAAGCATATTGCGGCCGGGATGCCGCCGGAGGTTGAAAACTCCCTGCCAGCGGCAAGTAGTACATTCCGCGAAGACGTTCGGCCAAATAGCGGTAGTCGACCGCTCGATCGTTCCATTGGCCGCGATTCCCTTGTCGAGTGTTCCACAAAATGGCACCAAGAATCAGGAATTTTCCGCTAACCAGCCCAACCAGGGTTGGCAACAGCCAACGAGGCGGCAAATTTCTCCTCGACGAATCCACTAATGCAGTAGCTGGTGTATCAGCCTCAACTTGGCCATCAGTCGCCTTTTCGACAATCGTGGCGATCTGTAATACCTCCCCACTATGCTTGTCGCCAAGCAATAATAGGGTGAACGCCGCGAGTGAAACGGCAAGCACAGCAAGCACATAGTTCAGTAAGAACGCTCCTTTGTATAAGCCGGAGTACTGATAGTTCAATTGAGTGGCGCGACCGCGGTAGCTGTCGTAGGGTGCCACCGCGACATCAGAGGGCACTGTTCCGGACCGAAAGCGGGCAATAAACGGATCCCAAATCCACTTTTCCCGCCGTGAGGCGGCGCGTTGGCCGTCGTTCGGATCAACAGGGGGCATTTGACTTTCATTAAAATACTCAATCAACATCGATTCGAGCTGTCCAGACAACGCCGATTCGTTTTCTTCAGAGTCTGCAACATCCGGAGGTTGAACCATATCAGGGTCGGCAACGATCCGCGAAACCCACATTCCGAGTTTTTCCAGCGATGAATTCGTATCCGAATCAACATCACCTAACTCAGTATCAAAGTTCTGCCCCGGCTCAATCAAATGGACGTTGCCAGTCCCAAGGTGAATAAATACCACTGGCAGTTGAAATCTAAGAGCAGCTTGAACGGTCTCGAGCGTTCCGCCAGCTCTGCCGTCGATACTGGGATCGGCGGCGGCGACGATCAAATCACTATGGCGCAACAAAATTGCCGATTGAGCACGATAGCCACGGGCTCTTCGCTGCTTGTCCAATGGTTTGTCTTCAGGAGTCTTCTTGTAGATGCCATCAAGCGTCACCACATAAGCACAGGAAGCAGCGCGACTTTCAAATTTCGACATAAAATCCGGTGATCGGCTCTTTCTGTAGGTGGCGAAATCAAAGGGAAGGATTGCCGCCAATTCTGTTTCCACGCATCTGCCGGACTGCGGTTCGGGCAAGTCAGACTTACCATTCCCTAAAACCTTCAGTCGCTGAAGGGAATCGGCAGCAACTTCGTCAGCGCCTTCGCAGAGCCCAGTAGTCAACCGCAGCAGAGGCGAGGCATTGTTGTCGTAAAACGAGGCAACCCGACCCTCCCCCCCCATCTCAATTGGTGCAATAGGCCTAATTTCCGACAATCGGAACGCAATTTTCTCAAGAACTTCATCAATACGTTGAGCAAGTTTCTTCGATTGACCTTCTGTCAAATTTTGGCTGCCCGCGAATCCAAGCCGAAGCACCAGACGAGGCAACCTTGGTAAATGAGCAACCTTCTTTTCGCTCGATTTATTCTCAATCATTTCTTGTCCCGTTTCCCTATCGGGAGCTCTGCATAAGAACTGCGTGCCACAAAAACTCACTGCCCCCCGAAACTTTTCGATGGCAGGCTGACTCAGTGTTCGCTAACGTACCGGACTGGCAGAGGGACCAAGGTCTAGCGATTTACTTTTCATCGCTTTTTCCTGCTTCGTTAGCATGAATTTGTCGAATTCAAATCCGTCTTCACGCATGGAAAACATGATCGTGTGAAGCCCCGGCTTGTCGATGTCCAACCAAATTTTCCCCAGAACGCCCGTGTGAACCTTGGCCGTACGCTGCCGCGAGTCCCATTGCCACTTTCCGTGATGACCGGTGAACTGCAACCGCTGGCCGGATGCAGGCCACTTTCCATCCAGCCCGACATGAAGTCCGTTGTCTTCAGACCCGGTACAGCACATCCGCACCCAAACGAAATATCGTCCCGGCTCTTCAATGTTGACCGGGTAATACAACACGCTGCACTGACCGGCCTTGTTCGTGAAACTGACACCGTTGACCAAGGGGTCCCCGTGAGTTCTCCGTGTGTCCGGCAGTAACTCAAGATAAGCACCACCACTGGCACCTTCTGAGTGATTGGGGTCGGGATCTGGTTTGATACCGGGATCATTGTCGGCAGTGGTCAGGTACCACTTTCGATGGTCTTCGCGATCGACGGCGTCAAAATCTTCGGCTTCTACGACCACAACTCCGTCGGTTTGCTGATGGACCTTCTTCGCTTTGGTCGGGTCATACTTAAATTCGAAAGGTGACTGGTTAACCTTTGGCTTATCGCCGCCGGCAGAAACTTTTTTGGCCGGTTTGGCCCCCGCCTTAAGCACCTGAATCGATCGCCAGCGTCCACGTGAAAACGCAAACGCGTCCCCCTCTGGAATCTTCCCGTTGGACGCCGTATTAAATTCAACGCGAATAATGTCATCAATTACTAATTCAATTCCGTTGAAACGGTGCTTGGCTACCGAATAGTCTTTCTTGGTCTCAGGATTGGTTGCTTCTCCGACTTTCTTTCCCGAAACTAGTACGCGGTAACTGCTCTCCCCATCAGTTTCGGTCAAAGCGTTCAAAACCAAATCGTACTTCCCAGGCTTACCCTTGAACTTGGCTTCGGCGGCAGCAAATTTATTCTTATGTGCTCCCGCGTTGATCGCCAAAGCTTTGCGAGCTTCGTCTTTGTATCCGGGCACGAAACCGTCTCCGACAACAAACTCAAAATCATTCATCGCAGAGAGCATCATCGGATGGTTGGAATTAGTTGGTGCAGCCTTGGCTGGTTTCGTCTTCGCTGGCTCTCCGAACGAGGTAAACTCCTGCCCCGAAGTGACAGGTTGCACGATCACCACCCAGTCTTTGTCACTGTCGGTTGGTGGTTCCCCCAACATGTACTTCCCGCCACCTTTGACGGCGTCAACCGAGCCAATCTGAATGTTGCCACCACTGCGC
>CAYTPS010000396.1:0-4589 GCA_964439245.1 uncultured Pirellulaceae bacterium
GTACTTGACTACGAATCAAGGGGTCGGGGGTTCGAATCCTCCCCAGTCCGCCACTTACCATTTCTGGTTGATTTGAATTAGTCGCTTTGGGCGGCTTTTCTCTTTCGTTTTGTGCGGTTTGTCGTAGTCCGTAGGTGGCATTGAATTTATTTCGATGGCACCCATGTCTGTACCTTGAGTGGTATAGAATGTGGTATTTTTATTGGCACTATCAGGCAAGTTGACAAAAAAGCTGGTCGAAAACCTTGGCGCTGGGCGTCATGGCGACGGCGGTGGCCTATATTTGGTTGTCGATCCCTCAGGTGCGCGCAGGTGGATTGTGCGCGTTGTCGTAAAAGGCCAGAAGAATAGGAAGGGAGCGCCGCTGCGCACGGATTTTGGTTTGGGCGGTGCAGATGTTGTGACGCTCAACCAAGCCCGAGAACGCGCGCTCGAATATCGGCGGATGGCAAAGCAAGGGTTGAACCCCCGCTTTAATGCCACCCTCGAAATCCCAACATTCGAAGATGTGGCGAAACAGGTTCACATTGATAGTATGCCCACTTGGAAAAACGCCAAGCACGGCCAGCAATGGATCAACACACTGCGCGACTATGCGTTTCCCAAAATTGGCCGCATGCCGATTGATAGCGTTGATCAGGCTGAGGTGATGATGTGCCTTGGCCCGATCTGGACGGAAAAGCATGAGACTGCCAAGCGGCTGGCGCAACGCATCAAGACGGTACTGGATGTCGCGAAAGCTAAGGGGATGCGTTCCGGTGAAAACCCGGTGACCGCGATCAAAGACGCGCAGGCGCTGCCTAAGGTAAAGACTAAGGTGAAGCACCATAAGGCGATGCGATGGCAGGACGTGCCTGCATTCTACGCGGACCTAAAGGGGCGCAACGCCATGTCAGCGCAAGCACTGAGGTTCACGTGTCTTACGGGTTCGAGGACGGGTGAGGTTTTGTGAATGCGTTGGGAAGAGGTTGATCTGGAAAAGCGGCTTTGGCTTTGCCCCGAAGAACGGATGAAGGGTGGCGAGGAGCATCGTGTTCCTCTGACAGATGAAATGCTGGCGATCATAGAGCCGTTGCGAGCAATGCAGTCTGAGTATGTGTTCGAGGGACAGAAGCGCAATAAGCCACTGTCTAACATGTCTATGCTGATGTTGTTGCGTCGGATGAATGTTGAAGGGGTAACCGTTCATGGTTTTCGCTCGACGTTCCGCGATTGGGCAGGGGAGGTTGCAGGAGCTCCACGGGAAGTTGCTGAAATGAGCCTATCTCATAAAGTGGGGTCCGACGTTGAGCGGGCCTATGCAAGAAGCGATCTTGTAGACCGTAGAAGGTCATTGATGGAGCGCTGGTCTGCCTATGCAAGCGGGAACAGTGCTGACGTTGTGCGAATTAGTTACTAAAGAAATGCCAAAAGGTCGATCGCAAAAACACTTTTTCTAAGTGAGGCAATTGGAACAAACCAAATACAAATGGTTGAAATGCTAAAAGGTCGTAGTTAACATCACTTTATGGAATTCCATGAACTCGTTGAGCGCCTCAATGGTATAACCGAGCGGTTTTATAAATTGCCAAAGTTGAAGTATTTGGCATTGTCAGAACCACCTTTTGATATTTCAAAGCCAGTTATTCACGACAACAAGCAAGACTTTCTTTGTGAGAAAAGGGCCGTTGAAAATATCTTGGAAGCCGCTGTGGTGATACGTGAATTAATATCTGCGCAAGTGTCCAAAGAGGATGCAGATCAGCGCAAGATGGCTCGTAGGTTGTGGTCGTCGATAGATGAGGGCGCTCGAAGAGACAAAAAGCGTGAGATCCCGGCACAAATCGATGCATTTTTGCTCGCTTCCTCAATCGACCAAGGTTTGTCTTTTTCGTTTTTTGCGCGTTCACGAGAAATGGAGAGGCAGTTCTTAAATCGAAAACAAGAGCTTGAGAGACAAGAAGCGGAATACTGGAGCGACGCTCACAGACCCCCCAACCATTTTGCGCGTATCATTGCGCTGAGATTTGCGATGGCGATCTATCGTGGCACAGGTAAGCTGCCTACCTTTGGAATAGCGCGCGAGGGTAATCACCCGTCGACGGAATATGGCCGTGCGTTTGAAGAAATTTTTGCGCTGTTGGGCATAAAGGCAAATGTTAAGAACGCGGCAGTCTGGGCGATAGAGCAGGCAAAAGTAGATGTAGAGAAAGAGCCTCAAATCACCTCTCCTCTCGCAGGATTGGGTGCGATCCGTCCTGAAGCGATGACGACCAAACAAAAGATCGCCAACATGCTCGAGACGGATAAAAAAGTCGCCAAAGAATAGGCCTTTTTCATTAAAGCATTTGGGGTTTACTTACGTCTTAACACGTTGGCTCGCAACGGATTGGGTTGCTTCAGTTTAACTCAACTGGAGTCTGACCATGGCGAATCTATTTGAACAAGATCGCAGCTATGTCCTTGGCGATACGGAACTTGATGTTATCGGCAATCGTGAAAAGCTTGCGCAGTGGCGTCACAAGGGTACCGGGCCTGCCTACTATCGTCTTGGTCGTAAGATTATCTATCGCGGTGTTGATCTGAACACATGGGTGAATGCCCAGCGCGTTGAGCCTTACAAGGGTGGTCAAGACTAATGGCCAAGCGTATGGCGACGCATAGGGTCAAAAAGCACCGCCTCTATTCCTACGAGGAGGCGGGTGGCGCGCTGGGCGTGACACCTCGAACTGTCCGCTCATGGCGTGCAAGCGGTTTGCAGGCGATGACCTCGCATGTGCCCCACTACATCCTTGGCGCTGAGTTGATCCGCTACCTTGAAGAAAAACGGACCAAGAAATCGGCCAAGATGAGTAATGAAGAGATGTTTTGCTTTACCTGCAAGGCGCCTCAAAAACCTTTGTGGGGGATGGTCGACTGCATTCCGATCACGGATGTGCGGGGCCGTTTTAAAGGGCTGTGTGAGGCGTGTGAGGGCGACTTGCAACGGTTTGTGGGGAAGCGCGACTTAGGTAAATTTGGCCAGTTCTACGACATCGCCTTCAAGGATGGGTCCTAAGCCTAAACGAACCCCTCAGGCCCAGTTCAAAACCGCACTTTGAGAGGTCCGTCTGGCCCGCTCGAAATTGACCCCAAACCCGCCCTTAAAAAGAGGAAATATAGATGCGGAGAGTTGTTGAAGAAAACGAACGGATGAAGCGCAAATATGTGTTTTATCTGGAGGAAGCTGACGGGCTGGACACCAAGACCACGGATAAGGTTCTGGCGGCGATGCTGAAGTTTGAGCAGTCAACAGGCTTCAAGCCGTTCAAACGGTTCCACATCGACCAGGCCGCAAAATTCAAAGTCTACCTCTCCCAAGCAAAAAACCGAAATGGAATGCCGTTAAGTCACTCGACTATCGACGCGACACTCGCACTTGTGCGCAAGTTCTTTCACTGGCTGGCTGGGCAAAGCGGCTACAAGAAGGTTCTGACCTACAGTGACGCGCGGTATTTCAACAACAACCGCAAGTCCGCGCGGATTGCGCACACCGCCAATGAGAAGGAATGCCCGTCACCGGAAGCGGCTTTGCACGCGTTCCAAGCTATGCCCAGCGCGACCGAGTTCGAGAAGCGCGACAAGGCGCTCTTTGCCTTCCTCATGCTCACGGGCGCACGGGTAGGGGCTGTGGCGTCCCTGCGGCTCAGGCATATCGACTTGTTCAACGGCAAGGTGTTCCAAGACCCGCGCGAGGTGAACACCAAGGCGGCGAAGTATATCGACACGGTGTTTATGCCCGTTGATCCTGCCTATCTGCAGTGCTTCACGGCTTGGGTGCGTTTTTTACGTTCGGATAAGCTCTTTGGCCCGTCTGATGCGCTTTTCCCTAAGGCGCAGATGGGGCTGGCAGAAATGGGTGGTTTCCAAAAAATCGGACTTTCGCGTGAGCCGTTCAGTACCACGACACCGTTGAACAAGATCATTCGTAACGCCTTTGCAATGGTACAACTACCACAATACACCCCCCACGCATTCCGCACGACCCTGATCAAGATGGCGAACGACCGGTGCGCGACCGTGGAGGAGTTCAAGGCGTGGGGCATGAACATCGGACATGAGAACATGGCCGTCACGATGGGGTCTTACCTGCCCGTTCCCAAGCATCGGAAGGAGGAGTTGATCAGGGGCTTGAGGCCTACTTAGGATAGGTATTAAAAATCATGGCGATTTTCACTAAACACCAATACGCGGGACTTTGCCGACATTCGAATTCCAAGCTTAGCTGACGCAGCATTCGTTAGCAGTTGCGGCGCGTTTTCACGAACTCAGCTGTAACGGGTACGAGTATCGGGGCAGCCATGTTGCTCAGTGGTTATGAGTTGTCACCTGAACTCGACCAAGTTGAAACAAAATTGCCTTTGGGCAGCCTGAGGGCTTACGCCGATCTGTGGTCTAGGCTGGCAGGCGCCAAGTAACCGTATGACGCACTGAGTGGCATCTAAGCTCAAAAATGGTTGCAGTGCCGATGTCTGACGCTTTCGCTGTTCACCCGGCAAGAGGCATTCAATCACCATTTTGGGCGAGGTCAACGTCCGGGCAACCAAAACAAAGTCTCATCAGTTAGCGAC
>CAYTPS010000397.1:0-3138 GCA_964439245.1 uncultured Pirellulaceae bacterium
ATACACACCTTTCCAGCGTTTGGAACCCGTAGATGCGGTGCTGCCACAAACCAGAGTCTTATGGGACAAACCAGAGGCTTATGCCACAAACGATTGCGGCTGGAAGCCACAACCACGGCTAACGAAACAGGTTGTCAAGATATTCCAATCCCTGAGCACATTGGCTAACGGGATCTGATTCAGCATCGCGATCAATGGCGATATACCCCGAAAAATTCTTCTGTTCGAGCATCCCAAGCAATGCAGCCCAATCGATGCTCCCGCGGCCAAGCTGGACCTCGACGCCCCTGCCAAGCGAAAAATCGCGTACTGCGTCCCGAGCTCTGAAGTTGACGACTTGCTCAGCAAGCTTTTCCATTGCGTCGGTTGCTGAGTGTTCAGCAAGAATGAAATTGGCCGGATCAAAATCAACGAATAGCGATTGCACTGGAAGATAGTCAATCAGTTCTTTCAGACGCGTCCCGTCACCAGCGTTGGGAGAAGTTTTTGCTGCGAGCCACGCGCCACAGCGTTGGCCATGAGCTCCGATATCCGTAAGAGCGTCCGTCAACGTGTGCCAAGGTTGCGATTCGCGGTCTTCAGGTATTGGCCCAATATCGTTGACGACAACGCTACAACCCAGCTCCCATGCCATGGACATCGCCGCCTTGGTTCCCTCGATCTTGGGCTCAAGGAGTTCTATCGCCGCGTAGCCTGCTCTTGTTGGAAAATTGACCGCCGAGATTTTTAGTCGGTGATCTTCCAGCATCTTTCGCAGGTGACGCACAGCCGTCCGGGACATTTCTCTTGGTCTAACTTCAGTCCGTCCGTTGACCTCGATTGCCTCCGCGCCGATGCGCTTCGCGGTTTCGAGCGCTTGTCTGAACGGAAGACGCAGGCATTCGAGCCTCAGAGATTTTTTCAGCTGCAACATCAGATTCGAGTTTCGAGGACGGTATCGAGACCAAAAAGATATCAGCGCTTCGCCTGAAAATCGATCGCACCTACAATCCGTCGATGAACTCCCAGAATCCATCTGAATCCCCTGCAGCCACCGAAACGGTCAGACCCGACAACTCTTTCGACGCCAACTTTATCCGTTTGGCGCTGTATCAGATTTGGCTGCGCGTCGGTTGGATCTTCAAGACAGAAAGCGTGATCATGCCCGCCTTTCTGGATTTGATCGGCGGAAGTGGTTGGTTGCGCGGGTGCCTGCCGATGCTCAATCGATTTGGCCAGAGCATTCCGCCGCTGCTGCTTTCCCAAAGAATCAGCAATCTGTCGAAGAAGAAATATGCACTTGCGGCGACGACTTTCGGCATGGGTAGTGCTTTTCTGGCCCTTTCTGCAATCTGGTATGTCACCAAAGGCGAGTTCTCCGCAATGCCCTTTGTGTTTCTGGTGATCTACGCTTTCTTTTTCATCGCGACGGGTATCTCACAACTGCTGGTCAATACGCTAATCGGAAAGCTGGTTCATGCCACAACCCGAGGCAGGCTTGCGGCAGCTGGAAGTATCGTTGGAGGAACGATCGCGGTGTTGTGTGCTTGGTTCCTGTTGAGGAACTGGTTGAGTGCGGATACCGGAAGATTTGAACTGGTGTTCGGCTTTACGGGAGTCGCCTTTCTTTTTGCCAGTTTCGTCTCTCTCACTTTGCGAGAAGAAAAGGACACCAGCCATACTCCAGTAGAACGCCCGATACTGCTGCTTAGGTCTGCTCTTCGCACAGTCGCGCACGACAGCAACTTTCGCCGTTTGATGATAGTGGCATCAATGTTTGGTATGTGCGTCGTGCTCACCCCTCACTACCAGACGCTGGCTCGGGAAAGACTGAATGTTGATTTTCGTTCGCTGATACCTTGGGTGATTGCACAACACATTGGAGCATCGCTGATCACGGTTCCGATGGGCTGGCTCGCAGACCGACTTGGCAATCGGATTGTGTTGCAGCTGTTGATGTTTTTGCTTTGTGTGACGCCCGTCTTGGGAATCGTGTTTAGCTGGTCGGGCGAAGCGGGCCGATTCCTTTACCCGGTTGTGTTCTTTTTGCTCGGGCTGACGCCGATCACGGTACGATTTTTGACCAACTACACTCTCGAAGTCACTGACCGTGAAAAGCATCCTCTTTACCTGAGTACGCTTGGACTGTTCATCTCGATACCAGTTATCGCGACTTCCCTCGTTTTTGGGGCCTTGGTTGATATTGTTGGATTTGAAACCGTATTTACGGTTGTTCTCGGGTTTTTGCTGGCGGGCCTCGTCACGACGTTTCGTCTCGATGAGCCACGGAAAAAGTGATTTCTCTTGACAATTGCCGGTTCGAAACGGGAAGATGTGAAAAGGTTCCGTTCAACATCTGTCAATCTATCGGACAAGACATGAAATACATTTTTACTACAGCATTCCTGGTCGTTTTCGCGCTCGTATCATCCGTCGGCGGGCAAGAGCTTACTGAGGATGTTAAATGCGTCGTTGCAGGCAAAGCAGCCAAGGATACTGCATCAGCGGATTATCGCGGCGGCAAGGTTTATCTTTGCTGTGGGAATTGTGCGAAGACTTTCGCGAACGATACCAGCAAATTCGCTGTGTTGGCCAACCATCAATTGGTGATGACAGGTCAATTCGAACAAACCGGTTGCCCGATCTCTGGCGGCGATGTTGATCCGGAGCAGGCTGTCGAAGTCGGTGGCGTTAAAGTTGCTTTCTGCTGTGGCAAGTGCAAGGCGAAAGCCGAAGGAGCTGCAACGGAAGAAGAAAAAATCAATCTGGTTTTCGCAGACGCCGCTTTCGAAAAGTCGTTCGGGATGAAAGCAAAGTGGGACATCAGCAACGTCAAGTGCTTCATGATGCCCAAACGTGACGTCAAGGAATCGAAAGTTGTCGATCACCATGATGGCAAAGTGTTCTTCTGCTGCCCAGGTTGCGTCAAGAAGTGGAACAAGGATCCTGAAAAGTATTCAACGGCTGCCAATCTACAGTTGGTACAGACTGGCCAGTACGCACAGACCAAGTGCCCGATTTCTGGCGGCGACGTTGATGAAGAGCAAACTGTTGAAGTTGACGGAGTCAAGGTCCACTTCTGCTGTGGCAATTGCAAAGGAAAAGTTGAGTCTGCGTCGTCGGACGAGGCAAAGCGAGAATTGGTTTTCGGCGAAAAGA
>CAYTPS010000397.1:3148-4559 GCA_964439245.1 uncultured Pirellulaceae bacterium
CGAAATCCCAGCACCATTTTTGAACTCAAAGCTGTCGTGGTTATCCTCGACGGCTTTTTTCGTGGTTTTGCTCGAACCAATTTTGTCGAAATCGACAGAATATTCGTCTGATTCCTCTTGTCGCCTGCTTCTGAGTGCAGAAGACCAATTCATACGGGGATCAAGCGACATGTTCAAGAGATGGTTAATTACGGCAGCTTTTGCCACGACTTTTGCGAGCCCGGCATTGGGGCAAGTCACATGGGATACCGCCGCCAGCGGAAACTGGGAGGACGCCGCCAGTTGGTCCACTGGATCGTTGCCGCAGCCAACGGACGACGTCATTATCAATCAGGGTGGTGGATTTACCGTCACGATCGACAGCTCAAGTCCGGCAGTTCAAACGCTTAACAGCGTCGAGAACATCTTCTTTGGGGACAACAACGACTTGACGATTCAGAGCGGGGGCAGCGTATCTGGCGACTTGACACTGGGCGTCAACTCCGAGCTGACAATCAACTCGGGCAACTTTGCTGCCACTGGGAACACGGTGCTTGACGGCGGTAACGTCATGGCAAACGGTGGATCGACTGTCGATCTTTCTACAGTCAGTTCCTACATAACCGACACTGGGACCAATGCGAGCCGTGAATTCACAGCAAACGATGCTTCGACAATCGATCTATCAGGCTTAACGCAGGTCACGGGAGGCAGCTTTGTTCGAAGGCTTGAATTCAATGCCAACAGCGGATCATCAATCGATCTTTCCGGCCTGAATAACTACGTGGGTAACGCGACACAGTTTACCGCAGATGGTGCCGGAAGCTCCATTGATATGACGGCGTTGGGAGTCTTCAATAACGATGCAACCAACGTCTTTAGTCATCTACAGGTCTCGGACGGAGGTACGATCGACGCCACCAGTCTGACGACGATTAGCGCAACCCAGGGCAATCGCAATCGAATCGTGATCGACGGAAGCGGATCGACACTGAATGCGTCTCTATTGACGACAGCGACCAACACGCGGCTTCAATTAACTAATGGTGGGACGCATGACTTCAGCGGCATCGCAAATTTTGATGGTTCTGATGCTCTCGCGGACAGCGGTGTGACGCTCGATCTCACTGGCGTGACAAGCTACATCACCGACAACGGCGGCAATCAGGATCGCCTTGTTACTGCAGATGGAGCCGGTACGGTCGTCGATCTCTCGAATCTTACGACGGTGACAGGCGGATCATTTGTTCGAAGTTGGAATGTGTCAGCTTTGAATCAGGGGACCGTGGATCTGTCTTCACTGACAAACTACGTCGGAGGCGCTACTCGGTTCTTGGCCGATGGGACTGGAAGCACGATTGACATCTCTGCTGTGGCAGACATCACCAACGACACGACTTCCAAGTCTGGATTTCTCAATGTTGCCAACGGT
>CAYTPS010000398.1:0-2569 GCA_964439245.1 uncultured Pirellulaceae bacterium
TTGGAAAGGAAGTGCCGGTTTTCCGGTTGCGAGTTCGAATCTCGTGCTATCCGCTTTGAAAAATTCAAGAGCCTGTTGGTCGTGAAAACACGATCAGCAGGCTTTTTTATTGCCCAGCTCCTTTCGGTTAGCCGGCGACCATAATTCTCGGGCGACTGCCCATTTGCGACATCGGATGATCCGAACAAACGGAACTTGCCGGACCAGATTGCCAAAAAATCGTCCAATAAAAGGGCCTGGTTGAGCATCTGTTGTCTAGCCAGCGGGGTACTCCACAAAGCGCTTTCGACAAGTAGATGTTCACTATGAGAAATTTCACATCACTCATTGGTTTCTTTGCATTGGTCGCGGTGTGTTTAACCAGCGTCCAATGTTACGCAACAAACAACAGCAATGCCTACACGCCATCGCCGAAGGCATCGGCCAAATCAGTCGCCCGTGAAGCAATTGTTAAGATCAGCGACCAGATCGATGATCTCGTACTGGCGAAGCTAGAAGAGGAGGGCGTAAAGCAAAACCGGCTGTCGAGTGATGAAGTGTTTTTGCGACGGATCTATCTGGATGTGATCGGTCGCATTCCGACGCTGGAAGAAACGATGGTCTTTCTCAATTCCAAATCAAAAACCAAACGCGCCGATCTGATTGATGAGCTTCTGGATTCCTACGGGTTCGTCAGCCATCAGTTCAACTTCTATGCCGATCTTCTGAGAGTCCAATCGCGCATGAATAAGGTCGTTGGCCAACCCTATATCGATTTCATCAAGGACTCGCTTGAAGACAACATGCCCTACGACCAGTTTGTGGTCGAGCTTCTTGCTGCCGAGGGGAAGATGCTTTCAAAAGAAAGCGGGGCAGTGGGATACTATCTGCGTGATCTGAATATGCCCGAAGACAACATGTCTAACACGGTGCGGGTGTTTTTAGGCACGCGTCTAGAATGTGCCCAATGCCACGACCACCCGTTCGACAAGTGGACCCAGAGAGACTATTTCGAAATGGTCGCTTTCACCGGCGGCATTAACTACGGCACCGGAGGTTTCGCGAAAGCGTTTTCTAAAGAGGACAAGCGGAAAATCCAAAAACTGCGGGAACAATCAAGCGAAAGCTATTTCCGCATTCGTCGTCTTTTGTCCGCAAGTCAAATGGGAGTCTTCGGGTCGGGCACCGGACTGGCACGGCTTCCTGAAGGCTTTATGGGATCAGACGGAGAAGAGAACGAAATCATCACTGCTAAGACGATGTTTGAGAAAGAGGCTTTAGTGGACGCCGTTGTACCTTCTCAATCAACCTCGAAGGCAAAAAAGAGGAAACTTAAAAAGCAACGTAACAAAAAGAACATCCCGGGTGCAGAGGAAGTTGGCTCCAGAAGGGCCTACGCACAGTGGCTGACGTCCTCAGAGAATCCTCGCTTCGCAACCACCATCGCGAACCGACTTTGGAAGCAAGCATTCGGGCTTGCTCTTATCGAACCGGTCGATGTCATCGAGGACCATACGGAGGCTTCCAATGAAGACCTAATGGATTATTTGACCAATGTCATGATCGATTTAGAGTTTGATAGGAAGCAGTTCCTGCGAGCAATCTACAACAGCCAGACCTATCAATCCGTAGCTACAGCTTCAGACGTCTCTGATCCGCTGACTCATGCGTTCAATGGGCCCATCGTCAGACGGATGTCGGCTGAACAGATTTGGGATTCGCTATTGGCGTTGACCGTCCCTGATATCGACCATCGTGTTAGTGGAAACGACTATTCTCGCAGGGGGGAAATGAACGAGCTTGTTGCGGCGTTGTCTAACAAGGAAGAAGGTGCACTGGATGACTTAATCGAGTACGGCACATCGGGTTCGAAAGGATCTCAGATGGCCAACGCGTCAAAACAAGCCGCAAGGAAGGTCGGGCGAGAGATGCGATCAACGATGAAATCTCTAAACAAGGCAATCCAAACAGCTCGGAGTAAGGGCAACGAAAACGCGGCCAGAGCCTTGATGCTCGAGCGTGCCGAGAAGATGCAGTCTTTGAAATCTGGTATCTCAAGAAAGTTCAGTCGTGCCTCCGAAATCGAATCTCCCGCTCCAGCCGGACACTTCCTGCGTCAGTTCGGCCAGTCGGACCGAGAGCAGATCGAAAACTCAAATAGCGACCCGGCCGTTCCTCAAGTTTTGTCGATGATGAACGGGATGATTGAAAAACAAATCGTAAAAGATCCGAATACCGTTTTGATGAGCAATTTGCTGAAGATGAGCAAGGCGGCAAGCGGCCGTAGAGGTTCTGACGAAATCGACGCGATCGACACTTTATTCTTAACGATGCTCAACCGTGAACCGACACGATCCGAGAAGCGACAGTGGCGCTCAGAAGTAAGATCCGATTTCAAATCGGCATACGGAGACCTTATCTGGACACTCGCCAACTCAAATGAATTCATCTTTCTCAAATAACACCAAGCGTTCCCGAATTTTCCCTCGGTCGCCGGGCCAATTCCGCCATTTCAAAAATGCTGTTGTTGGCTAAGGCACACAAAAGGACATTGCAATGAAAAGCATATTTCAAAAAACAGATCACCAAT
>CAYTPS010000398.1:2579-4558 GCA_964439245.1 uncultured Pirellulaceae bacterium
TGCCGCCGGCACAGCGAAGGCCGCCTTAGCCACCAGCGGTCGCACCGGCCAAGCTTTCGGCGGCAAGGCCAAGTCCGTGATCTACCTTTACATGAGTGGAGGAATGAGCCATCTCGACACATTTGACACCAAGCCCGGCGCGGAGACACAGGGCCCGGTTGAATCGATCAAAACGGCGGCTGACGGAGTGCAGGTCAGCCAGTACTTCCCAAACCTCGCCAAACAGATGAATCACGTGGCAGTGATCAACTCACTGTACTCCAACCAAGGCGCTCACGCTCAAGGCCGCTATTATATGCATACGGGCTACACGATGCGTGGAACAATCAAACATCCTGATCTGGGGGCATGGAGCGCCTACCATCTGGGCAAATCAAATCGCACCCTTCCAGGGAACGTTAAGATTGGCGGGAACAGCGCGGGATTGGGGCGGGCTTCCTTGAATCAAGCTACGCAGCGCTTCCTATCGGCAACCCAGAAGCCGGCCTTCAACATAGTACATTGGCGAATGGTTTGACCGAAGACAGGTTCCGCAAACGACTCAAGCGACTGCAGGTGATGAACAGTCGCTTCGCGGATAAGTACAACACCAAGCAGTCAAGGGCTTACGCATCGATGTATGACGAGGCGGTCAAACTGATGAAGTCGAAAGATCTAGAAACATTTGATCTTTCCAAAGAGAAATCTGAATTACGAGATCGATATGGTCGGAACAAATTTGGGCAAGCCTGTTTATTGGCACGACGTTTGGCAGAATCTGGCGTGCGGTTTATCGAAGTCGATAACAGCGGTTGGGATACCCACGGCGACAATTTCGAACGGGTGGAAGAAAAGAGTCAAGTTCTCGACCAGGCGCTCGCGGCATTGTTGGGAGACCTCAGCAGCAAGGGTATGCTCGATAGCACATTGGTCGTCTTGGCGACCGAATTCGGGCGTTCACCGACCATTCAATACGATCGCAACCTCGGCCGAAATCACTATCCGCAAGCGTTTTCTTGTTTGCTGGCCGGGGGCGGCATCAAGGGCGGCTTGAAATACGGTTCGACCGACGAAGAAGGCCGCGAGGTTACCGAAGACATGGTCACAGTTCCGGACTTCAACGCGACGATCGCAACAGCAATGGGCATCGACATTAAAAAGAAAGTTGATTCTCCTTCAGGTCGTCCATTTACCGTTGCCGACGATGGCACGCCATTACGCGATTTGTTCATCTAAAGAAGTGAACCGGGTCGTTAGGCGTTGGGTGCTAGATTTCAAACTTGCGTGAGCATACGCGAGCGCAACATTGCACCTGTCAATTCAGCTCTACCAGACAACTAGCCACTCTAATTTTCGCTGTCATAGCCGTGCTCAATCGTCGCCCAGACGATTTCATCGTGCAATCCGTCGGCGACCGCATGAACATGGGAGAAATCGCACTCCTTGCTGTGTTCAGTCGGCACAGCAATCACGCACGCTCCTGCCGCAGCGGCGGCAGTGCTGCCAGTGTGACTGTCTTCCAACACTAGCACCGATTGCGGATGAAGTTGCATTTTTTCCGCGGCCAGCAAATAGACCTCCGGATGAGGCTTTCCGAGCGTCACGCTCTCGGCGGTCAAAACGAATTCAAAGCGTTGCTCTAAGTCAAACTGGCCCAATGCGATTTTGGCGAATCGACGGTGACTGCTGGTCGCGATGCCTTTAGGGATTCCGCTTTCTTCAAGGCGATCGAGCAGCTCTATCAGACCAGGCATCGTGCGTATTTCGCGCGGCAGAAGGTCGGCAAACAGCGCCTCGGTCTCGCTTTGAAGCTGTTCCACCGAATCTTCAAGATTACATCGGTCGATCATGACTTGAAACGCTTGGTCGCCGGGCAAGCCCATCATGGCGAGCTTTACTTCGTTGGTGAATCGCTGACCACGTTTCAGCAGAATCGCATCGCCTACTTGATCGTACAGATCTTCGGTATTGAACATCAGACCATCCATATCGAACACGAC
>CAYTPS010000399.1:0-4558 GCA_964439245.1 uncultured Pirellulaceae bacterium
ACCGCGAGCTTTTCCGTCCGGGAAAATTGACATACTCAAAATGGATGTTGTCGTATCGGCCTGCATGTTGTCTCAGTTGATCGATTCGGTGTTCAAAACTCTGGGTGACGATTTTGAACGCGTCAACGATGTGGTTCTTGCGGTCCGGGACAATCATCTGCGGATGCTTCTCGATGCAGTGGAAGCCGGATCGATGGTGGCGTTAGTGACGGATTTCGTTTCCAGCGACACACTTCCGGCGCTCAAGGAGGAGATGCCAGCCAAAGAATTTATGGACTTGGTGGTTGAAGCGCTCAACGCCAAGAATTTTTTTACGGGCACTAATCCCGCAGCACTTTCCCAGCGTTTGGCTGCGCTTAACGATGACCGACAAGGCTTCGCCGGTTCGGAAGCCGGAAAACTCAATATCGTGACAACGCAGCCTTGGCGATGGAAGTTTGGAGACCGTAGCTTCGCCGCAATTGCATTGGTGTTCGGTTGAGAAACGTGGCATGAAAACTTGGCAGTCCCAAGATCTGTGGCGATATTGAAGTAGCGCTGCGAGAAGCTCGCATGGTGTCAGAAGTGTGTGCTGTGGTACATAATCCTTGGCTTGACCCAAGGAACAATCGCTATCGAGCTGACCGGCACGACTCAGGGCATCGATTACGATTTTGTCGACGTAGGTGGTTTGACTAATATCGGTGCAAGTTCAGCTGAGCTCGACATAAGTTTCCTTGACGATTTTCATCTGAGCGTATCTGCCTCAGACACATTTGCGATCCTTGATTCAGATCAAGGACTTACGGGCAGCTTTGCTGGATTGGCAGAAGGAGGAATTGTCCAGACTTCCGATGGTATTGGTAGATTTCGGATTGGTTACACGAATAACTCTGTCGTGCTGAGTAACTTTGTTGCAAGTTCCGGTACACTGCTTGGCGATTGCAACTTCGACGGCGTTGTCGATTTTTCTGATATCCCCTCTTTTTATATCCGTGCTTATCAACGGCGCTTATTAGTCTGAGGCGGACGTTAATGAAGATGGGATGGTGGATTTTTCAGATATTCCCTCGTTTATCGCATTACTTGCGTCGTAGGAGCCCTTCCTCTTTTGCGCTTGCGCACAAAATTCTGGCAATGCGAATTTTCCTCTCAGACGTATTGTTTTTGATTGCAGGAAGTACGTTTTGAATGCGTAGGCGCGGTGTGCGAAGAGGGGTGGTCTAAGCGATTCCTCTGCGTTTGCACCCGCTACAGACATCGCAACTCTGCCGTTGATTGGCCAAGCTGAACAAAGAGTCCTGCACCCAAAAATGTCTGATCCGTGGCCCATTTTTCCAAGCTGACCAGCGTTTGCCGCGATTGTTTGTTGGCCGCGTTTCTTTCCAGCCAACGTGCGGATAAGATTACTGTGCCGTCACGCAAAAACGGTGAGATGCTTTGTCTCGCTGTATGCTCAAGTGAGCAGCATGCCTTAAAGAAATGGAAGCGATGAATAGACTTTTACTACGCCCTTTGGTTGTTGTTGTCGGATTAGCGGTTCTTGCGTCGGTGTTCTGGAATTTGCCCAAGGCAGATACATCCGTCAACCAGCTGACTCAAGTCAAGCTCATCGAGATTGCTGACGAAAACCGCGCGAGTGATCGGGCAACCAATGCCATTCGCACCGTTGCGTACTCACCTCAGATTTCGATTCCGGAGCTGTTGGACAACCCACTGACCAGCTCGGACATGCGTAAAGCAAACGGGTTGGCTGGATCCGTCAGAGCCAGCGAATGGTTGGGGCCGTTGGCGCCGATTGCCATTTCGCCATTTTTTGGTGTCACGTTGTTGGCGGGGCTCGCACAGTACGGTGCCGATTGGATGCCGGTCAACGACTTTCTGAGCAATAACACGGTCTTGAAGAATCCGGCGGTGTTTTGGGTGTTCTTGATCCTGACACTTTTGACATCCATTCCTCGGTTCACCAAAGTCAGCAAACCGGCCGCTCAGGCGATCGACCAACTCGAGGCTTATGCGGGCATCATTACGATCATTCTGCTGCGCGTAATGATGATTCCAGAAGACACGCCGATGGCAGAAGGGCCCATTGCCATGCAAGCCGGAGTATTCTCCATGACGGCCGATGCATTGATGTGTATCGCGGCGATTATCAACATCGTGGTGATCAACACGGTCAAGTTTTTCTTTGAGGTTTCGGTGTGGCTGATACCTTTCCCTTTTGTCGATGCCATGTTGGAAGTGGCCAATAAAACAGCATGCGTTGCATTGATGGCGGTGTATGCCTACAGCCCGTTCATCGCAACGATCTTGAATCTAGTCATCTTCACTACTTGTTTAATTGCCTTTCGCTGGATCTATCGTCGAACGGTTTACCTGAGAACCATGCTGCTGGACCCCGTGTTGGCGTTGGCCTGGCCGGGATATGGGGTTCCGAAAAAGCAACAGATTACCGTCTTCAATAAAGAGCCGCTTGGGCCATTTGCGGCTAAATCAAAATTGCTGTTGGTCCGGCAAGAGGCGAACTGGAAACTGATCGAGCAGCGGATGTTGTTCCCCGGGGAATCGATTGAAATCGATCCTTCGTCGAAGCTGATGATCCATCGTGGAGTGCTGGGTAACAAGTTTCAGTTTTCAACGCCGGAGATTGGCTTGGGCGATGAAAATGAATTGGTCTTCTCGCGCCGCTACTCTGGTAAGCTCGACGAATTGGCCCAGCTGATGGGCGTTGGAATCCACACACCAGAAGATCAACCGAACGTGACCTCAGGCGACCTCCAGACAGCTTCGTGAATGTGCTAAGGAAGCGTTATCGTAGACGTTCGGCTGTAAATTCCTGGATCAAACGCTGGTATAAATTCACTTACGCCTTGGCTCTTGGCAAGAATTCTCAGAACTCTTTCAAAATAGACGAAGGAGTTCTTCACGTTGGGGCGTTTGTTTCGGACCCATTTGAAGCTTGTATTGATCAACCGAGTAGAGAGATTTTCTGCTTTGACCTGATCGACAATCTCCTTTACGAATTCTTTTTCCTCATCCAGCCGCGTCTTTAGTATCGCATTGAGCTGTGTTTCGTATTGCACGAAAAAGGCATCGTCCAGAGGTTCCGAAGTGCCGGTATTGGTCGTGTCGGAGTCCACACTGTTTCCAGCCAGCCTCGCAAATGGACGCGTCAAGAAACCTGGGAGCTGGCGTTTCGTATTGGCTTCACGTACAGACGATTGTCCCGCCACTTCCACGGTTGAAACGCACTGACAAAGTACCAGCAGAGCGCCGACCAGAAACATGCGCAACCACAGGCAAGAAAGCTGGAACTTGGTTTTATGCATCGATCAATCCTTTGTGGGTCTGAGTCCGCTGTGATGGATATCTGTTGAGCTCAACTTCGTCGATGGTAATTTTTACAATTTGCATCTTTGGCGACCGCTTCACTAGTATGACAGCACGTTTGTGGATGGTCGCGGACGGAGAATACGTGGGCTTTCAAAACAACTGTGCGTGTAACCTTAGCAAGTTCGCTGCCGCAGTTCCGGTTAGAACGATTATTGACGGTTTTCTATCTTTGCCGATTTCGCCTGCAGAATTGGCTTTTTTCATTTGGCCGCATCCTTCCGACGAAGAATGGTTGTGCAGGATGTACCGCGTTTAAGGTGATCTATTGACTGCGATAAATTGGCAGAGAGTTCGCCTGATTGAGTTCAACACCGCCTGCGTTCAATGAATTCTGAGGTAGTTATGAAGCGAAGAAATATTGCCCTGACTTTGGTGGCGAGTTTTTGCCTTTCTGGCTCCGCCGGTCTCAGCGAATCCCGGGCAGACAATCCGTTTGAAAGGCTGATTCCGCGCGGCAAACTGCTGAAGAAGCTGAAGGACGAGATCATCGGCGAGGAGGATCAACTGAAACTGCCCGACGTCCGTCGCAGCAACCAGCCTCGACCTACCGCCGCGCCTACTCCGGCAACCCGCGGAGAGATAGCTCCTCTGAAAGCCCAATCGCGCGAACCGTACCGCACCGCAGCGCAGAGCCAGCCATCGACTCGCACTCGGCCACTTCCTCCACTGACCGGCGGTGCTAGAAAATCCGCGATGCCAATGGTCGGCACCAAGGAAAGCCGTGGCCCCGGTTTTGGGATGATGGTTCAAGCCTCTAGTAACAGCCAGTTGGTCGTGACAGGCGTACAGCAGGGCGGCAATGCGGCCCACGCGGGGATCCAACCTGGCGACCGATTGCTGAGCGCCGGTGGCGGAAGTTTGTCTGGCATGGACGAGCTAAAGCAGATCGCCAAAACCCTAGGCCAAGGTGACCAAGTCGAAGTCGAATTTGTTCGCCAAGGAAAGAAACGTAAGGCGTTGTTGCAATTTGGCACGACTCCGCAACAAACACAAATTGTCACAAATGGCGGCAGTATCAAGGGGGTTGTTGAATCGGCTGACATCGACAACAGCATGCCGTCTGTTTTGGACTCGCCTGTCGAGCGCGTCAGCCGGCTCGAACCGGGGATTCGTGGTCCTGCTGGGACGGCTGCCACTAGATCTTCGTCGACCGGAAGGATCACGTCGTTAAACGAGACCATCCAGC
>CAYTPS010000400.1:0-4547 GCA_964439245.1 uncultured Pirellulaceae bacterium
CTGCTCCGAGCAGAAGCCAGCCGGATTCCAATATCTTTTGGCGATTGGCGCTGATCACAAAACCAACGATCAACACAATAAAGATAACCGATACCAGTGGCGAAACGCTTCTCAAGGGACTTACCCACTGTGCGGCGAACTGGTTTAGTAGCAGCCCAACTACCACCGGCAGCAACACCACCAGCACGGTCGTCATCAACAATTTCAGGACATCGACTTCGACAAATTCCCCCGCAAGCCAACCTGTCATCAATGGTGTCAAAATAATTGCGAGTCCGGTTGAGCACATCGTCATCAGGACGCTCAGAGCAACGTTCGCTCTGGCGAGAAACGCGATCACGTTGCTGGCCGTTCCACCGGGACAACAACTGACCAAGACCAATCCCGCAGCTAACGAGGGCGGAAGTCCGAACGTCTTTGCAATCGCATAGCCAATCGTCGGCATGATTAGGAATTGCGCAAATACGCCAATGCCAATGGCTTGTGGTTGCCGCAAAACGTTTCGAAAATCAGCAAACGAGAGCGTCAGACCCATGCCAAGCATGATGACACCCAGGCCGGGTGATACCCAAGGGCCGAACCAAGCGAAATGCGGCGGAAAGAACCATGCCCAAGTCACGCCGAGGATCGTCCACAGCCAGAACAAGTTAGTGAATCTCTGAAGCAAACGCTTGTCCTTCTGCGGCAGATTAAACTGTCGGATCAAGGGCGCCTTTAAACTTTTTCGTCAAGTTTCCAGCCATCGTCGAGAACCGATTTTTTGATAATTATTGGAATGCCGTCACGAATTACGCATACTGGATTCTCAAGGTCCGTGTTGCTGCGGTCTTTGCCGTTGATGATTTGGACACCTTGGCCAATTCGGCAGTCGAGATCGATGATGGCGCCTTCGATGACCGTTTGGTCTCCAATTCCCAGCGGCAATTGATCGGCCGAGTCATCTTCATAGTCGGCGGCACCCATGATGATCGAGTTTTTGATCGTTACATTTTTGCCAACGATTGTACGCAGGCCGACCACGCTGTTTTCAATCGCCGCGCCCTCTCCAATTCGGCAACCGTCGGCAATTAAACTGTTGGTAACCTGTGCTCCTGACATCTGGGTCGGCGGCAGAAAGCGCGAACGCGTATAGATCGGGTTCTCGATCGAAATCAGATCGAATTCGGCGTCGGGTGATGCAAGATCAATGTTCGCTTCATAAAACGAACGGATCGTCCCGATGTCCTCCCAGTAACCATCAAACAAGTGGGTTTGAACGTTATGCGTCTCAATGGTTTGAGGGAATACTTCTTTTCCGAAATCGGTGTACTCCGATCCGCTGAGCATATCGATCAGCAACTTCTTGTTGAAAACGTAAATTCCCATGCTTGCTAGGCAATCACGTCCCTTGCTGTTGACGCCTCTTGAGTTGATCCACTCAGGGTCAGTGAGCACGGCGTTTATCTCTTCATCAGTCTGTGGTTTCTCGACGAAACCTTTGACACGACCAGAGTCTTCCAGTTGCATCACGCCGAAGCCGCGCGCGTCCTCCCGAGAGACAGGCATGCAAGAGATGGTAACGTCGGCTCCGCTTGAGATGTGAGTTTTGATTAGATCACCGTAATCCATGCGGTACAGTTGGTCACCGGACAGGATCACAACATAGTCGATGCCGGGTTGGTCAAAGTAGACGAGGTTTTTTCTGACCGCATCTGCCGTGCCTTGGTACCAGTCGCTGCCGACGGATGTTGTCTCCTGAGCCGCCAGCAATTCAACGAATCCACCGCTGAATTTATCGAACGAGTAACTGTTTCGGATATGGCTGTGTAGCGACACTGAGAGAAACTGTGTCAGCACATAGATTCGGTTGATGCCGCTGTTGATACAGTTCGAGATCGGAATGTCAATCAACCGGTATTTGCCGCCAACGGGTACGGCCGGTTTGCTGCGGATCGAAGTCAAGGGAGCTAGTCGGGTTCCACGTCCCCCGCCCAGAATAAGCGCAACTGCATTCGACATCATTGACTTCGTCTCTTATTGGATACATTTTCTTTAACGCCTTTATTGGAGCAAACCGCACTGCATTTGTCGAGTAGATTCGCGGTGGCTTTAGCGAAAGGAAAACTTTATCATGCCTTCTCACGTTGTCGCATATTTCTTCTGTCCTCAATGCAAACACAATTTTTGTGACATCTTCCCCAGTCAGTACTTTTTCAAGAGAGCAACCTAAGGAGCTGACCGACAGGGTGGTTAGCGGTCACAGGCCCCCTGTTTTCGTGTTGGCGTTGGCGACTTTCGTTCTGCTTTGGCTGGCCTGCCCACCGCTTGAATTGGCACCACTGGCCTGGATAGCGCCGGTGCCGCTGATGCTGCTGGTGTTTCCCAAATCGCTGTCCACGAATTCGCGGATGCTAACGAAGGTGTATTGCGCGGCGCTGCTGTTTTGGTTGATAACGTTTTACTTTCTGCCATATCCCCATCCAATTTTGATTATTGGATGGTGGGCACTGTCTGCCTATTTGGCGGTCTACGCACCACTTTTTATCGTGTGTGCCAGAACGATGACTCATCGGATGGGAATGTCGCCGCTGGTTGCGATTCCCGTCGCGTGGACGGGGTTGGAGTGGGTGCGTGTGAATTTTTTGACTGGCTTCGGCATGGTCTGTCTATCTCATTCGCAATATGCACATCCGCTTCTGATCCAATGTGCTGATTTGTTTGGGGCGTACACGGTCACATTCGCCATTACCGCTTTCGCGGCCGGAATGGCGAAAGCTTGTTTCGCTTTATGGATGTCGCGCGACGGTGATGATCGGATGCAGTCCAAATCGCTGTGGCCGCAGATTGCGACGGGGGTTGTGTGGAGCATTGTCGCGGTTGGGGCAACGATTGGCTATGGCGTCGTGAAGTTGAACGAAAGTCATCATGCGCCAAGTCAAACATCAGATGCTGACAGGCAGCTGTCAACTCGTATCGCGTTAATACAGAGTTCTCTGGATACGATTTTGGTTCCGCCCAAAGGCCAAGACCCGAACAAGAAGCACTTCGATGATTTCAAGCATCGAATGGAGATTTCGCATCAGGCGCGTCTTGCGGACAAAAAGATTGATTTGATGGTGTGGCCAGAGTCGGCTTTTCCTACGCCTGATTATCTTTCCAAGGATGCTGACGATCCAAACGCGGTCGAATATGCGACAGCGATTCGTTCATACTGGGATAAGGCAATTAATGATGTCGGTCGGTTCGAAAGGCTGCCTTTGATTGCGGGTACGACCACCTACGATATGACTAACAAGTCGGTTTATAACGCTGCGATTCTTATTGACGATTCAGGGAAGGTTAGCTCGCGCTACTTTAAAAACCATCGAGTGATGATTGGCGAATACACTCCGATCTTGGAGTATTTTCCTGCAGTCCTGAAGCAGTTTCCTTTTTTGCGGAGCCTTACCGCAGGCCAACGTGCTTGTGTGATGGACTCCGGCGGAATTGCCATAGCCCCGAATGTTTGTTTCGAAACGACGGTGCCGCACTATTTGTCCAAACAGCTAAATAGTCTCGCGAGCGATGGCCAAGAAGCTGATGTGATGCTGAATATTACCAACGACGGCTGGTTCTTCGGCAGCACTTGCTTGGATCTACATTTTGCGTGCAACGTTTTCCGCGCTGTTGAAATGCGAAAGCCGATGCTGGTTTGTGCAAACACCGGTTTTTCCGCTCACATCGACGACAGTGGACGGGTGATCAAGAAAGGGCCTCGTAGAACGCCCGAGTTCCTTATCTGTGACGTTCAGAAAGTTGCTGCACCGAGGGTATCGGTTTATCGTCGATGGGGAAGTTGGATTCCATTTCTAATGGGCTGGATCAGCGTTGTGGTGCTGGTCGTGGCCCGGTGGAAGTCGCGCACAAGCTTAGATGCCGGGCTTACTGCTTCTGAAGGACCAGTGATTTGACGTTCATGAAGTTTACAAAACGTGTCGGACGTGGACGTCCGGGCTCACCCCAGCAAATGATCAATTTGTCGCCATTTAGTTGGAAAATCCCCGCCGAATCCTTAACGCCATCACGCCTAGAAATAATGTCGATCTGCTGAGCAGCTTGGGAACCACCGAGCTTGAATTTCGCAACTTCCTTACGGCCATCCACCTCGATGACAAATTGGTCCCTTTCGAAAGTCACGGACATTTTCTCGAGAACATCCTTGCTGGCTTGTTTGCCTTTTTGAGACGCGGCAAGTACTTTCCATTTTCCCAATAGGGCCTTTGCCGTCGCTGCGTCGCGCTTGGGCGGTTGCTCCGATGGTGTTGTTCTTGTTGAAGATCCTGAGGCCACTCTTCGGGCGGCATCTCTTCGGGAGGCAGTTCTTCGGGATGATTTGTTCGACTTTGGTTGGGCGACTTTGCGTTTGGTAGCTCCGCCCCTTTTGGATTGGCTGAACATCCAATTGTACAGTTCGATGTCGCTGTAGGTGGCATCCCAGATGTTGTGGCCAAATCCCTCAAGCTCGGAGTATCTTGGTGAACCGCCAGCCGCTTCCAATGCATAAACCATCTCGCGCGATCGATTGATGT
>CAYTPS010000401.1:0-1767 GCA_964439245.1 uncultured Pirellulaceae bacterium
ACATTAAGAAAGATCTCTTCATCACGAAATAACTGATTGCGAAGGAAGCGAAACTCGCGTGTGGGGCCACCGGCAATCAAAAGCACTTTCGTCTTTTGCTTGACGACTTCTACTAAGCACCGACGACTGTTGTCGCGCAGATCTAGATCTTCTTCGAAGCTTTCAACCCGCATTTCATAGCGACGCTTGCCTTCTTCGTCACGGCTTACGTTGAACTCAACAGTGGTGGGCGTGCCATCGGCCAACAGCCGGACATTTTGCTCATCCTCCAAGATTTCAGCTTCGGATTCTTGTTCATCGACGCTCAATAGTTGCACTCGCGCGGTCTGCCCCTCAAGCCCGAAAGCCTTGACTAGACCTTTAAGTAGAAAATTGTCGCCGGGGAAAACACGATCGGGAGATTGAAGTTCCGCGATCATTACGTTCTTTGGTTGACTGGGTGAGCCGATGCCGATCGCGTAGATTGGAATTCCAGCGTTGCTGGCAGCGGCGGTAGCACGGTCGATGGACATGCCAGCGTTACTTTGACCGTCGGAAAGTAAACAGATGCCCGCGATGGGCCCGCCCTGCTCCTTGTTGACGACGTATTGCAGTGCCGAACCGATACGCGTCGAGGTTCCACGTGGGACGAGTGAGTCTATCCAGTCGTTGGGGTCGGCCTGTGGCTCTGATGACGTAACCGCGTTTTGGATGGTCTCCGCTGCAACCGAAACTGCGTTGCTTTCCCCTGTTTGGGGCGCGTTGATGCCTAACACCGCAAGCAAGCTAACGCGCGGTGCGGCAAGGTCGGCGATGGCCAGCACGAAGACAGAAAGCACGAGAGCCAATGCACCGGCGGTGAACCTCCAGGAACCAAATGCCGACGGTTCAGGTGCAGATTCATCTCTGGCAGGAATAGGGCGAAAAAAGTGACTGACCATCAACGCCAACGCCGACATGCCCACGACAATCCCGATCGAAGCGATGACCAGTGATCTACCAGAGTTCTTTGCTGCATGATCGGCCGTAAGTTGCGATTTGTCTTCGTCGGCGGACTTTGATGACTTGAGCTTTGGCAGCTCCGCCAACAACGTGGGCTGGTCCATCTCACTGAAGCTGTAAATGGCCAGCGTATGGGACGCGAGTAATTGGTCGGTTAAATCGCGGTCAAGCAAACGCTTTACGTCTTTGATGCGCGGCTGTGGAATCTGCGTAGAGCCGGACACCTTTGAGGTGGGCGGTCCTTTACGATCGGCCAATCCCATGCTTAGGCTGTCATCAATCAAAAACACGAGTCGCGATTCTTTGGTCAGTCGTGTTTCGGAACGCTTGCCCAAGTTAAGGACGAAAAGAATAAGTGTGCCTATGGCGATCATCCGTAGCGCGGTCAATAGGGTCGCCGCCGGGCGGTTTAGGTCGACGTGGTCTTTGCGGTGCAGCCACAACGTCCATCCGATCAGCAACACTAACACGATAATGGCCATGAACATTTGCCACGGCATCCCTAAGGGCACCACCGGCTGGAGCTCGAGATAGGTTCGTGTATCGGTCTGTAGGATTATTTTTGAAATTTCAAGCATGATGAAAAGAGGAAAGGTACGCCAACAGCGGCTCGATCGCAAAAACTATCACCAGCAACAACAGAAACAAGCGGCTCAGCGAAGAAGCCGGCTTTACATTGGGCTCCGGATTGAACTGATTCCAGTTCACCCAAGTGGGTTGCACGGCACTTAGGCTGGTCAACAACTGACCGGCGGGGACGGTTTCTAAGTTTCCCTCGACCTGGTC
>CAYTPS010000401.1:1777-4546 GCA_964439245.1 uncultured Pirellulaceae bacterium
CCATTTGTCTCTTGAAACCAAAAATCATAGACTCCCGGCAGCGTCAGGTTGGCTCGCCCGGCCGAATTGTAGGTTGGTAGCTCGGTCTGAAAAAGTTGATTGCCATCAGAGGTGTTTAGCTTCAGTTCGGTTGACGCGCGTTCTTCGGTTCCAAGAATCGGCGACAACATTGTGGCATCGGATAGAAACTGGCTTGCATCTTTTTCTAGTGTGAGTGTCGAAGAAAGCGTCAGGTCAGTAGTCTGATGCTTGCCGCCAGCCAAGTAGTCCTCAAGAAGCAGAAGTACAGGAAGGAAAGTCGCGTTACGTGACCAGTTATTCCAAATTGGACCTGCTGTCGTAGTGCAGACGACAATTCGGCCATCGCCGTAACTGCTTTCCACCATTAAGGGATGTCGCTGATCCCCTCGGACCGTGGCAATGACTTTGGCGTGTGCCGGTGGAGTAAGCAGCCACTCACGTTTGGGGGCAATCGTTTTTTCAATGTTTACTAGATCCAATAGTGAAGTTTTCTGGTTCAATACCGGGGCGAAAATAGGGTGATCCAGCGGTGCAAAATCAGCAGCAGTTGCTTGAGGGTCCTCCTCGACATCGATGGCCTGTTCGAGTTCGATCGGGAAGATGCCTTGCCCTTTTTCAAATAGGCTGTTGTAAAAAGTCAGGCTAGATCTCGGGCCCAGAAAGTACGCGAGCCCTCCACCGTTTTGGCAGAACGACTTAAGCGCACGAACGGCCGCGTCGTCTAGCGCATCGACGTCCAGCAGATAGATCGCGTCGTACTGGGATAATGTTTCGGGCTCTACGTCGCGCAGAAAAGACTTGGGTTGAACTTCGGGGGCGATCCCCGTCAACTGATTTGGATTCAG
Source organism: uncultured Pirellulaceae bacterium (assembly GCA_964439245.1). Lineage (GTDB taxonomy): Bacteria > Planctomycetota > Planctomycetia > Pirellulales > Pirellulaceae > Mariniblastus. The sequence continues at coordinate 2,644 of CAYTPS010000401.1, forward strand.
GGCCAGTCGGACGAAGGTGGCGTGTTTCTGGTTGGCGTCATCGATCAACAACACTTTGACCTTTTCTTTAATCTCCACGACGCTTGACCGCACGTTATCTATCGCGACCGCGTCCTCTGGGATCCGAACGGTGATAGCGTGTTGGCCGGGAGAGGAATAGAACACTGGAAACAGGCGAGTGATGGTTTCTTGTGCTTCAATTCTCTGAATGAAAATCGCAGGCAGGTCCTCCGTTTTTTTGACCAGGCCCGCTGGTGTGGTGGCTTGGCTGAAGGTGTCGGTACTGATTAAGGCGCGAAGTTTTGTGATGGGAGAGTCAGAAAGGTTTTTGATCTTCACTTCCATCATCAACGGCGTGTTGGCGACTCGCACGTTGCTGGCCGGTTGCAGATCGACGATTGCAAGGTTTGGACTGGCCGCGGCGGCACAATTGATCAATTCGACCGCACCACCAGATTCTTTAAACGCCAGAAGGTCACTTTCGATATCCCCCGTCAGGTCCCAGTCTTTGCTGCGAAAGTCAGATAGGACGTACAGAATCGGGTTCTCATCAGTACGTTCGCGCGCGATGGCCGAAACTTGAGCAATGATGGAGCGCCCGTCTACGGCAAGCGCCGACGGCGCAAGGTTCCCTTTGGTTTCCTCCAATAGGCTACCGAAGGTGCTGTCGACCAGTCGATTCACCAAATCAAATCTGACCTCTCCATTGCCCTCGGTACGCTCGCCGGCGGAAAATCGTGCAAGTGAGAACTTTTGGTTCTGTCGGTTGGAGACGCGACCGGCGATGGATGTCAAAACATTTTTAGCGTGGTCAAACGCAGTGGACGAAGCACTTGCCGCGCGGTTGGAGTTGCTGCTGGTGCCCTTGTCGGTCATGGAAAAACTGTCGTCCAGCAAGACGTAGTGATGGGTCGATCGTCCACCCAAAATCCGGGCGATACGATCCTCTTGGCAGCCTGCTTGGGAAAGTAGAAACAACGCTAACACCAGTGCCGCCACTCGGCTTAGTAACAACAAGATCTGCTTTAGCCATACATAGTTCTTGCTTTGCTTTTGACTCTTGAGCAAAAACTCCATTGCCGCAAATGGGACCTTTTTATATCGCACCAGATTGATCAAGTGGATCAATACCGGTAGCAGCACCGCAGCGGAAACGAGTCCCGCCCAGACGCCAGCAGATGATGTAAAAAGGTTGTCGAGCATTGAGAAAGTTACAGTTGTCGGTTTCTGGCCGTGTCCAGATGGTTACATTGCCATGCGGGTTGAAAGGAATTGCGCCAAGACAGCGTCCAGCGGGTCACCCGTTCTGACCAACGCATACTGTATTGCCGATTTTGCGCAGCCTCGGCGCAGATCGTCCAGGAATTCGTTGAGCGCCGTAAGGTAGCCAACTTTAAGTGCTTTCGGGTTACAGTTCACGGTCGTGTCAGATTCCATGTCCTGAAATTTGGTAGGGCCGGTAAACGGAAAGTCGATCTCTTCATCATCCATCACATGAAAAACCAGAACGTCGTGCCCGCGTTGGGTAAGTAAACGAAGGCTCTTGAGCGTTGCTTCAGTGTCCGAGAGAAGGTCCGAGATCAAAATCACCATGCCGCGTTTGGTCAATAATTCGGCGGCGCTGCCGAGGATCTTGTTCATGTCGGTTTTGGATTCGAGTGACGCGGCATCCAACACCGACATGATCGAATGCAACTGGCTTTTGCTGGACATCGGGCGCAGGCGGTTGCGGATTTGATCGTCGAACGTGATGCAGCCGACAGAGTCTTGATTGCGCAATGCAAGGTAGGCCAAACAGACTGCGATCGTCGCCCCGTACTCAAATTTGTTTAGATGCCCGTTGCCGAAAGTCATGCTGTTGGAAATATCCACCAACAGGTTGACCTGCATTTTTTCGTCTGAT
>CAYTPS010000402.1:0-4529 GCA_964439245.1 uncultured Pirellulaceae bacterium
TGGGCGCCAACAAAGGGTCTAAAAATGATGGCAAAATGACTTTGCAGTTCTCCTGCAATGAAGAGGCGGTTGTGTACGGGACAACTGCAATATGTGTACAATGGATGCTCGCCGGCTTGATCGTTTTGGCGTTGCGTTTTATGTTAAACAGGCAGGGCGGCAAATTTGACCCCACCATGGCTGGCTGAAGAAGAAACGCGGCATAGCAATACAATGTACCCGGAACCGCGGGCGGCGCGTTTTTTTCTGCTTGCAAGACTTTCGCCGCGGCCCGGTGATTGTTGCGGTTATCACGCCTAGCAATATTATGAATTACGCTTTTGCACCTATCTTACTTGCCACGCTTGTAGCGGTGACGGCTTTCGCGCAAACACAGCGTTCCGGTAAGGCTTCCGACACGGAAACTACCAACGAAGTCGTATCATCAAATGCGTTTATTTCGGTGGCGGAATTTACGGCTGACAACGTCATTGGTTATCTCGGCCACCCTCTTGGTACAGTGGTACGTATAACTGGGACCGCCGTCGACGGTGACACGACGCGCCGCAAACGCGACAGGGGTAAAACGCTGCTCGAAATTCACACCGTCAATTGTAAAAACTAGAACAGAAACTTACATTTGATTCTCCACCTGCCACAAATGGCGTTGCCCAGCCAAGATTCGGTGAGAATTTTGATTACTACGCACACGAGTCGGGCGGGTTTCACGGTGTCGTCGTTCCACCGAGAGAACTGGGGATCGAATTCAAAATGGTTGCGCACGATGGATTTTGCTACCGACGCCATATTACAATTCACAAATCATTGAAATAGCGCAGTGGCAACGCGTGATAACAATACGTTTCTGAAACAGATATCAAATCGTTTTTTGGTTTCCCTTTGAGTGATTCTGCAATTCGACCGCGGTTGCCTTCGACGTGATGCTGCTAGTTACCTGTCTACGCGTAACACGCGTATTGGCAAAATTACTGTGAACCAAACTAAGGACATTTTTCGGACTAAAAAGGTACTTACATGAAAAACATTTTGATTCAACAACTTCACTTGGCTGTCAGCTGTTTATTGCTTCTGTTTGCACAGGCTTGGATGTCTCCGAGCCTCGCGTTTGCGGACGTTGTGACGTTTTCTCAATCTGGAAACGCACTGCAAATCACAGTCAATTCCCCAATTACTTTTACTGCGTCTACCAACTTCAGCAATGGTACGTTTGGCGGATTCGTTTTTGAGGATGTCTTTAATTCACCACCGCGAATCGGCGGAAGCACTGGAAGCCCTTCGCTTAACCCCAATGCGATAGTTTCGATCGACGGGCAAACCAACACATCATCCCAGATCTTCTTACGGGGCACCGCAAGCGGGACTGCTGGCATAATAGACCCAAACGACTTGGGCATTGGGCTATTCGATTACACCTCGCCTTGGTCACTGTCCACTGGCGAACAGTTTACTTTGACTCCCGGGATCTTCTTGTGGGATAACTTCGCATTGAACTGGCCAATCCCCAATCCTCCGACTACCGTTCAGTTCTACGGGTTGGGAGGGCAAGCTCTAAGCAATCCAGTCGCCCTTTCTGTTCCAGAGCCGACCGTGTTGCATCTATTAGCCGCAGGTTGGGCTGCGCTGACTCTTCGGCGTCGGCGCAGAGTTAACACCGTATGATGCACGGAAGAACCGATGGGCTCAATCACGCGGTTCTGAATTGCAGAGCCGCTCCTTCGAAATCGGTCATCCTCAGCGTAATGCCGCCAAGAACGCCTGCAAAGTGTTTCGAAACGGTAGAGAACACAGTGCATGAAAACCACTCAGACAATTACGCGTGTCACTAACCCAGTTACGTGGACCGCCATCACGTGGGTTGCGGTGCTTGCATGGCTTTGGGGCCCTATCTCGTTGAATTGCGGGCTTTCAGTTTCATATGAAGTTAATTGGGCTGAAAATTTGCCAGAACCAACGCACTACAAATCAATGGCCGAATACCCTTTTCCGGTGGGCTGGCCATTTCACTATGTAGAACCCGACGATCCATGGAAAACAGCGGGGCCTCAGCTTGCAACTGCGTTACCACCGGTGCCGGGACCGTCAAGTGTTTCGAGACCGACGTTTTGCTTGAATCTGATTCTGATTTTTGGAGCAACAACGGCACTTGTCATGCTTTCACAAAGACTGTTGCCAAGATTCTCGCTTTCTGTCTTGCTTTGCCTCCCATTGGCATACGGCTTTTATTTTTTTGGTGCCAGACTGACAGGTTTTTTGGCGGGACTCACCGCCATACAATGGTATTCAAATGCAATCTACTTTCTCCCAATTCCTCTTTACTTGTCGATAGAATTCTTCGGCGTTCCGTGTGCTTTTCCCGCAAAAGAAAAGGCGGGATAGTAACGCGCCGCCGAATGGGTCGCGCGGGTTTTTCTTTTTGCAAGATGTCCGTTCTAGTCCGATCCGCGCTGACGCTATCCGAGTAGACCATGAAGCTACGCCTAAAAAAACGGTTTCAAGGGTACTGGAAGATGGAGATCTTTTGCATCTTTCTTCTCCCAAGTGTTTTCGTTCTTTGGATGGTACAGTCCGGTCAGTCATTTGGCTGGTTTTCTTTCGCTTGCTTCGCCCCAACTGCGGCACTCCTTTTAGTCGGTGGCTTGTACTGGAAAGCCAAACTCGCCTCGATTAGCGACTCCGAGACTGCACTCGGCACTCTACTGGATATAGCGGAACGGCTCAAAATGCCACTTCTCATCCTCACATGCGCAGGAGTTGGTGCTACGCTTTGCGACATCTTATGGATTAGCCATTCAGAGAGTCCTGGCGATAGAATCGGCGGGTTTATTGCAACCTCACTAGCCACGCTAGAGTATGTGAACTACTACGGGGTGCAGTTGCAACATTTCGATCATGGCCCAGACTTCCGCCGGTTGATACGCGGCCAGGGTTTCCGGCGATCCCACCTTAACAAGGATTTGGCAGAACGAAAAACACATAGACACGGAGACGCTGGCTAAACGTTTGATGTATGGGAAGCACGACTTGCGCGTGTTCTTTGTAATCGACCACTTTTGGTTCGGCCTCGGTCATCGAGGAGATTATCGGGCTCAATTGATCTGGCATACTCCCGAGCACGCTGCCGCTAAAAACGATCTCGCAACCAGCATGAGAGACCATAACCCATACGTCCCGCCGCCCCCCAAGAGAAGCGAAAGGGATTTTGTTGAGCCAGTTGTATCACGCCCCCGTCGACTAACTCCGATCTTTCGTGCTGTCGTTGTGTTCTTTTTCGGATGGTACCTGGTGTCGATATTGCTGATACTTTTTTCGGACGGATCCTCTTCACCAATGATGCGCATCCTCCTTCCAGTTGTCTGCTTGCTGATCACAATTTTGCCAACTTGGATCGACACGATACAATACAAGCGCCCTCTGCGAAAACGAGACAACTGGGTTCGAAGCGCACTGCCACCAGATAGCAACACGGCGCACACTCGGCCGCGCGGGTTTTTCTGCTTGCAAGTCAATCGCCGCGTCCCGGTGAATAGCTGCTCGACGGACCTCACTCCGAAACCACCGGTTTCAGGTATCCGCGTTGACCATGCATTGACCTGTGGTTTTCCGGGCGCCGTTTCGAAGTTGTCGTGGAAGTATTCCCACACCGATGGTGACGGCGATCACTACCATTCACACGGGTATTCCCACTGGGCGAACCAAAAGAATCTACCGAACAACTCGATGTTATATTAAGAGGCGTGGAGCTTGTCCTGTTTCAGAATAATGCACAAGGTATTGTCTCAAGACCAAAACCAGAACAAAACGCGAACTCGGAAAACGGAGGCGCGGGATAACAACGCGTTTCTGAAACAGTTGCGAAGTTGTTTGTGGGGTTCCATTTGAGTGTTTGCGCGATTCGAGCGCAGTTGCGTTCTCTTGATCTTCAATTCAGTTTGATCGTCAGCCGATTTCGATCGGCTTTTGTTGGATGCGAATTCAAGTCAATGCCGTCAGCCGGCTACCGAACAACTCATCGCTTGGGCTTTGATGTCTTGAACTGAGAGAAAATCTCCTCCAACTCACGCGAAGTATGGCCCGTCGCGAGCGGACTTACGGTATAGCGAGGATATCCAAGTAGACGACAGTACCACGTTGCCAAACCATCTGCGAAAGTGCTACGCATTTGATGCCGATAATCCGCATCAACGTCCATTTGAATCGAACCGGATTTAATGTGAATGGCTTGCCAAGAAATAGCAGACCAGGGAATTGGAGCTAAGCAGATACGGCGGTCATAAAATGTATCGACGTCCATCTCGATAACCGGCAACTTAAGCGGTAAACAGCGTCGAAACAACATGCTCTGCGAGATGGCCGCAACAAGTAATAAGAGATTGGCTGCGAGCAATGCGGCACCCGCTGCAAATCTGCCTTTTTGAGACGCGAGTATGGCAAAGTAGACACCAGCAGTTCCCGCCATGGTCAAAATGGACCATAGTGCGATAAGAAGTATCGCTTTCCACCGTTGAGCATAAATCTTCATTGCTTTTGAC
>CAYTPS010000403.1:0-4513 GCA_964439245.1 uncultured Pirellulaceae bacterium
GTTCAGCATTGAGACAGACAATTAGAGAATCAACGATCTGAAAATGCAGGGAATTCAGTCGCCCAGCTTTCCTCAATTTGGCTAAATGAACTTGAAGCTCACCTCGTTCTCGGCGAACTCGGGGTGTCGCCTTCAGATTGCACTTTGCACATCCGAGCCAGTTCGCTACTGAGGGCAAGTGCATTTTCTGCCCGCTACTCTGGAGCCATCCGCCGCACTAAAGCTCAATTTGATCGCCTGCGGCCAAGGTATCCGTGGTACAGGGCGGACGAAACATCGATTCCTCAAAGAAAAAAGCACCAAAGAAAGTAATTCCTTGATGCTCTCTGTGTTTTTAGTCGGGATGACTGGATTTGAACCAGCGACCTCTACACCCCCAGTGTAGCGCGCTACCAGGCTACGCCACATCCCGCGTTTGGCTTCGCAAATGATATCGAAACTGAAGCCCATTGGCAAGCGCGCCCGCCAGAGCCCAAGCCAGTTTTCTCGAATTGCCTCACCAAAACTTGGATTCTGCGACACCCCAGTTTTGGGTTGGCCTATTGGGCAAAGCAACGAGTCTTCAAGGCTAATTTGCTTGGTCCGACACGTGGCCTATTCCCTCGTCCATGACAAGCGCTCAAAGCCGCGACACAATTTCACTCATCTGGAAAAAAAGAGGACTTTGGGCCATGATGTAGCGAAAGCCCGTTTATCTTTCGCCTGTCACCACTTCCATGATCGTCAATCGACTCGCCTGGATCGCACTATTCTCGCTCATCTTGCTTGTCGTGGTAGGTGCCACGGTGCGCGTGACGGGATCCGGATTGGGCTGCCCCGATTGGCCGACTTGCTGGGGGTGCCTCATCCCTCCGACTAGCGCTGACCAAATCGACGTATCCAAACTGGACATGGCGAAATTCAAGCGACACGCAGCCAAAAAAGGAATGGATCCGGATACCATCACACGCGAGACCGTGTTGGCCAGTTTCGACCCCGTGCACACGTGGATCGAATTCCTCAATCGCTTAACTTCGCTGCCGCTAGGGTTTTCAACCTTGTTGTTGGCGTTTCTGTCTTTTAAGGCCAAGCGGTTCAAGTGGTGGGTGATCGGGTTGTCTTGGTTTTGCTTGGCCGATGTAATTGGCAATGCAATCATGGGGGCGATCGTTGTCAGCAGTGGACTGCAGCCGGGTATCATCACGCTTCATATGGCATTGGCGTTCCTGTTGATCGCTGTTTTGGTCACGATCATCTGGATGACACGGCCAGACAGAAGCTCACTGACCATCGATTCGGCCCATCGGAAAAAAATATTGGTTGCGTCGCTGATCTTTTTTGGCTGTTTGTTTTGTGAGGGACTGATGGGCAGTCAATTGCGCGAGCAAACCGACCAACTGGCTCAAGCATCTGCAGGGCTAGATCGAAGCGAGTGGATTGATCAGTTGGGGGCGACACTCGTCTATAAAGTGCACCGTAGTTTCTCGTGGACACTGCTAATCACATCGGCGCTAGTTTTGTTTTGGATCAGCAAAGCGAAATCGGGCAGTATTGCCGAGCCAAAATGGATTTTCGCAATGGTGGTCGCTATGATGTTAATGGGCATTGTATTGGCGCACGTGGCCATCTTTCAGGTCGTGCAAGTACTGCATGTTGGCTGCACAGCGGTTTTGCTGGCAATTACATGGCATTGGATTCTGCGACTGTTGGTATCAACCCCAAGCGCTACGCACGAAGCCTGATACCATAAGTGATTTTTTTGGCTACGGTAACAACCAGAGGCCAAAATCTAGAATTTGCAATTTTTTTGCCACAATAAAAACAGGAACACCACTTGTGTCAGACAGTTTGAACACATCACCGACAAGCAGCAATCAGCATCAAATTGGCGAGGAAATTAAAGACGTTCTCACGTTTGTTGGAGTGGTCTGGGCGGTGCACATTCTGGATATTTTCTTACCGCTGGGTGAGTATCTTGCATTGGTGCCACGATACCTTTCAGGGATTCCTGGCATCGGTGCAATGACGTTCCTGCACGCCGATTTCGGACACTTGATCGCCAACACGTTTCCACTAATTGTGTTGTTGACGTTGCTGGCTGGATCGCGTGCCAATTCATGGCAAACGGTTGTCTCGATCGCGGGTTTGGGTGGGCTGTTGCTGTGGCTGTTCGGGAGAAACGGTTCTGACAGCCATATCGTCTCCCACGTTGGCGCCAGCCTGTTGGTGTTCGGGTTGGTCACCTTCTTCTTGGCCGCGGCATGGTTTGAAAAGCGCTTGATTCCAATGCTGATCGCAGCAGTCGTCGGGTTCATGTATGGCTGGTCAACGCTGACTGGAGTGCTGCCTCTTACCAAGGGAGTTTCATGGGACGGGCATTTGTGTGGAGCAATCGCAGGCGTGCTAGTGGCTTGGGTTCAGACGGGACTCAACAATAAGTATGAGGCAACCATTTCGAGAGAGACGACCCTATAGCCCAATTAGTTGGACTCGCTAATTCCAAAAGGCAATAGCGTGGCGTTGGATGAGAATTCCAAGACAAGCATGAAAATAGCTGCCAAATTTGAAATTTGACAGCCGTTGTACACCTTAAGCTAAAGATGGCGTTCTCCTCCATTTAGCTTCGACGACGGAGGCCCAAACAACCCAACCCAGCCACAAGGAAAAGGCTGGTTGAAGTTGGCTCGGGAACTACCGAAACTTGGTTGGCAACAATTTCGATGTTGTCCAGTTCCATTTCGCCATTTCCATTGTTGTCAAAATCGTTGAATATAATTTCAATTTGGGACGCATTATCCAAGGCAGCGTTTAGAGGTACATAGCCTCCGGTGTCACCGGCCTGATTGTCTGGGTTGGCAGGATCGACCGGCAGAAAGGTCAGATCAAAGTTGTTGTAATCACGAAACCAGACTCCGCCGGGCCCGGCAACTCGATAAAAAATGTCAAATTCATCAGGCAAGAAACTCTCCGGTATTTCCGGCAGTCCGGTAACTGGGTCAATGCCTGGATCGGGATCCAGAGGTGTGCCCTCAATGTCAAATCTGATTTGAAAATCTTGGAAGCCTGTTCCATCTAGAACAATGTAAACCAAGGCATCGTTGCCAAAGTCTTCTCCGGATACTGGACCAAGACCATCGTTGAAATCGATATCGAAGACAGTTTGAGTCGCTATACTGAAATCGTCACCGGGTCCCGCGAGGTCGTCCCATTTGACCGTCCGACTTGCACCATACGTCACACCGCTGACTGGAGAGGTGTAAGTCGTGAATCCGCCGCCTCCATTATCGTCCAGATCTGAAGCGTCTCCCAAATACGTTTGCAAATTCGCACCACCACTTACGGTGTTGTCAACGTCGGCAAGGTGATCTTGCATGTTGGGGCCATCGGCTCCATCATCAAAACCAAAAGTGTTTTGAAATCCCCAGAACGCGACAACATCAGTTTGAGCATTGACAGGATTGAAGTTAAAACTGCAGGCGGCCAAGGTTAAGGCCAGAGCACAAATCACTCGTGTGTATTTCATGGTGTGTCCTGAATTCTTCGATTGATGTTTGGGGCATTCACTGACGCCCTGTACATCACGAATCGTAAGAAGCCACAGACCTACTCTCAAGACCTTTTGGTTCAGTTGTAGCAAAAGAGAACGAAACGAATCTAACGCAAGCCCGTTCATTAAGACTCCTTAACCGAGTCTTAGCCAATCACAAACAAACAGTTCGTCCAGCGCTCTCTTTGTTTGGCCCGCAGTCGAACCGGACCATCAACGTTAAAATTCACCACTGACTATTGGTTGGTTAGAATATCAATGAAAGGACCAATGTCCGAGAAGTTAACCGCACCGTCCTCGTTGACGTCTGCTTCGGCTTGGAAACCACCATTTTGCAGTACTGCAATGAATGCGGGGATGTCGGCAAAATTAACGGCACCGTTTAGATCTACGTCTCCCAGGAGAACTGTCGATGTGATGACATTGGCGACGATTTCAATGTTATCGAGCTCCATTTCGCCGTTTCCATCGCTATCGAAATCGCTGAAGATAATTTCGATCTGGGATGCGTTATCCAATGCCGCACCCAGCGGAACGTAACCACCAGTGTCACCCGCTTGGTTTTCGGGATTGGTTGGATCAAACGTTTCGAAAGTTAGATCAAAATTGTTGTATGCGCGAAACCAAGTTCCTCCCGGACCAGTGGTACGGTAGAAAACGTCCACTTCATCGGGCAGAAAACTTTCTGGCTCTTCAGGCAACCCGGTAACTGGGTCAATGGGTGGATCTGGATCAAACGGTGTGCCTTCGATGTCGAAGCGAAACTGAAAATCTTTAAAGCCAGTACCGTCGAGCGTGATGTACACCAAGGCATCGTTACCAAAGTCCTCCCCAGATACCGGGCCAAGACCGTCGTTGGAGTCGACAGTGAAAAGGGTTTGACCGGCAATACTGAAATCATTTCCGGATCCTGAGAGGTCATCCCATTTGATGGTTCGAGACGTACCGAACACAGCACCACTGACTGGCGAGGTATAGGTCCTGAAT
>CAYTPS010000404.1:0-4512 GCA_964439245.1 uncultured Pirellulaceae bacterium
AAAAACATTCATCAGTCATTGCGTCCGTTTGAGATGGCATCATGACAGCACTTTTTGCGATAAGTACCCTCGCCATACGTAGGCGTAGATCAGCAGGCTTTGCTCCAAGGAATTTAACGAATCGCCCTAGTTGCGGCTATGTGACTAACCGCGAATTCTCGGATTTGGGAAACTTTTTCCCTCGGATTGATCTTTCTTAACAGGGAACTCGCCAGCAAAACGCCGCGCGCCCTGTGGTTTGGATCGCTAAATGTCCTTGGTAATTTGGGCTGAGTCGGTGGAGATTGCTGGCAGTAGCAATCGATCTTATTAATACGGAATTTCGGACCGATTCAAAAGTGCAGACACAAGTTGCGCCTGATATAAGGTCTGGAGGAGTTCCGTGAGGACGTTTTTAACTTTTTGCGCCGCTGCGATATCAATTGCAGCGTCAATTTCGACCTGCCCCTGTCACGCGCAGTGGCCGGGCACGACTCGTGGAATTGACCAGAAGAATTGGCTTGAAATTGGCGGTCGCGCCTACAGCCGTCCGGGTACCGATTCAAACGTCCCTTTGGTGACAAACGCTTTCACAAGTGAAACGTTGTTCGACGCCGGACAGGCTACCAATGCTGGCTCGGCACCCGGTTTGGAAATCAGCTTCGGTTTTGAAGACAGGAAGTTCGAGCGCCAATGGGAGTTCCGTTCAGTCATCGCTGATTTTGGCACAGACACCGACGTTGCCGGACCGAACCTCGACTCGACATTGTTCCCCGCAGCTGACGTTCTTAATTTTAACTACCAATACGACTCGCGTCTGTTGAGTTTTGAATTAAATTCGTGGCGTTCGTTGGCGCCAGGAATTCGATTTTCTTCGGGACCGCGATACGTGTCGCTTACCGATACTGCCACAACGAATCTATCGAGCGTAGCTTCTACAGGAGCAGCGGTCGGCAACCCGGTGATCCCGATAAGTACCGTTGCCACCCGAGAGGCCACCAACGGCTTGATCGGTTTGCAGGCTGGGCTCGATTTACGTTTCCCTGTGTCGCAGCAAATTTACACCAAGGGCTTCATCCGAGCCGGTGGATACTACAACCCTACCGAAGTAACCAGATCTTTGAATTCGTTTAGTAGCGGCGTGCTATTTGATTCCGAAGATACGACTCGAGAGACAAAATCAACAGGCTCATTCTTGGCTGAGGTTGGAGGCCGAATCTATGTCGATTTGTATGAAGATTTGGTATCCACTTATGTCGGATATGAAGCGACGTGGATTGACGGGATTGCGTTGGCACCACCGGCTTTCCTTAGCGATGGCACTTCGGGTGTCGACACGGCCAATACCCTGTTCTTTCACGCAATCACTTTTGGATTGCGAATGAACTTCTAATGGTAGAAAAGCCAAAATTTGGCACACCAACAAAAAAACACGGTAGGCGGCAGCAGATCTATTTCTGTCTGCCGCTTTTTTTATGATTCAAGGTGACACACGCGACAACTGCCGTAGAATGAATTTTGACCCAGATCAACATTCATGCCTTATCGACCGAATCAACATGAACGCCTGTCACACTCTCAACTTCTTGCCAACGCATTTGGCATCGTGGCTGGCCAGCATTATGATCGCATGTTTGATGACAGGAGCTGGCACTTCGGCCTGGGGACAATCGACTGACGCAGAAGTCGCTCAGATCGTCAAGGAACTCAGGTCCGACCGCTTCGAAGATCGGCAGCAGGCGACTCGACAGTTGTTTGAAATGGGACCGGAGATTCTGCCGGCATTGGAAAAAATAGAGCGGTCTGCCAGCCTCGAACAAAACCGCCGATTGGAAAACCTCAAGATTGTGTTTCGAGCAATCAATGCGGGGCAGACGTCCCCGGTGGCGCGGCGCGCGTGGCTGGATTTCAATGACGTCGGTTTTGAAACCCGTGACCTGATCCTCGAAAAATTGCTGACGCTCAAAGAATACGAGGCGCATTTTGCGCTGCTGGAACAGTTGCAACCGCAAGGCATTCGGGAAATTTTTGAGGACTATGACAATTACTATTCTCATATCCTAGAACTTTGCCGGAGCGAGCAGTGGGAGCTGATTGACCGTTTGCTTTCTACGCCATTGATGTGGAAGTACCAACCGGTTCTCTGTACGCGTTTTCATTTTTTGATGGGTACTCTGGATAGCCAGGTCACGCAACTTCAAAAGCGGTTAGACGATCGTATCAACGAAGCGCGTTCGACTGAGACGAATTACCAATTTCGCTCAGACGAGGAACTTGACACTCTGATCAACCTGCTGGTATTCCAGCGCCAATACGAAGCCGCCGGGCGGTACATCGCCAAGATCCCCCAGGAAGGGTTACGCAGGGAACGTGCGAACCAGTTACTACTTGAGCGCGGGGCCTGGAAAGAGTTGGCTGAGCGCGCTGTGCTAATGGGAGAAGATTTCGATGACGAAAAACCGCATTTCTCTTGCACGCCTTGGCAATTCGTTTTGCTGAAACAATACGGCGAAGGTGTTGAGGCGGGTGTCAAAGCCATTGAAGAGATTGAAGCAGCGCAGCGCGACAGTGGTAGCTTGGATGAGGACATGTTGGCCGCTTTGTCGATGCTGACCGGCGACTGGGGAAAAGCCAAACAGGGAGTCGACCTTGCTGAGGACATTCCTTCAATACTGTTGCTGTCGATTCTTCATCGCCATAGAGAGCTTGAGGAACTGATTGGTGCGGGCACATCGTTTGAGTCGCGCACTAAATGGGCCGAAGATCGCCGCGAGGAAATCGGCAAACTGATCAAAAAACTGAAACGAGAATCGTCCCGTCAAGGAACCTCGCAGAAATACAAAAAACTTGAGGCTGAGGCTAACGAGAAAGTCGGGTACTACATCTACGTTTGCCAAAGTTGGCTTGATCTTGGATTGGAAGAAGAAGCAACCCTGTTCTTGAGAGAAGTTTATCTTCTGCTGCACGATGTAGATCAGTTGTCGCGTATCAGAAAAGAGACAACAAAGCAAATTTGCCGTCCGGAACGGCCAGACGCAACGTGGTCGTTTTTGCGAGAAGCTGGATTCAGTGATTCTCAACTAGCTTCAATGGTCGGCAGCGGTGCGATGTTTGGCGACAAAGTTGCCTTGGCAAAGTTCCTCAACGGAGCGATTTACGAGTCAGTCAAAGACCCTTTGGAGCGTTTGCTGCGAATCAGCTTTTTACTCGATTCTCCCCTAAAGCAAATAGATGCCGAAGACCTTAATGCCATTTACCCTGACGGTTTTGATCTGGACGCGGAACTTGCCCGTGTCAGCCACAGCTCCACGAGTACAAGTTGTTGGCAGATCAGCCAGATCTACCAGTTCCATCAGCGGCACCGCGAAGCTTCGCAGTGGAAAGAATTGGCGGCGCTTAAGGGGCAACCCGATGCTTTGTTCTCACTTGCTGAAGAAACGTTGGAAGAGGGGCAATTCGCTAATGCCGCTCGGATGTTTGATGAGCATTTTTTGGAGTCTTCCAAAGGCTACTCGCTTGGGCTTAGTAGTCACGCTTGGTCAAAGGCTGGAGAGGAGCAAATTGCTAAGCAGAGGATGTTTTACGGCTCGGTCGTTCCGCAACACTACGGTTCGCATATGTCCGAGTTCTACGGAGATTTCATCGACGACGAGCGAGGTGCTTGGGTACGTGAACTAGCGAGGATGGACACTATTTTTCCGGCCCCCTATCAAGAGACGGAGAACTTGAAAACGGCAATGGAATGTTGGAAACTGGCCGACCCAATTGAGAGTGCGAATTTCGGCAAACGCCGGACGTTGAAACTATTTTTAGGATCGTTAGCTGGCAACAGCATCAGACAGTATATCCATGCAGCATCGGTCAATATCGATGGCCGAACTCGCGACGTGATGGGCGCTGTGGAAGCCCGTGACTTTGAAGCGGCCAGATCGATATTTGATCAAGTGAATCAGTTTTCGCCCGGTAGCCCGTCATTGGTAGAGAACATTGTCCCACGTTTGGACGAACTGGGGCAAACGGAATTGGCAGACTATATCACCCAACAGACGTCTCTGTTTTTCGAAGATATCTTGGTGCGATATCCCAACAGCCCCGTGAATCGAAACAACTATGCTTGGCTGTTGGCATGTGCTCAGCGGCGACTCGATACCGTGTTGCGGCATGCCGAATTGGCGGTGCAGTTGCAACCCCAAGAGCACACCTATATTGATACCTTGGCCGAGGCCCATTTTGTGCGAGGAGAATTTGACAAAGCGATCGAGGCAATCGAGCGTTCGATTGCGTTGGACCCGCCGCGCCGCTACTATCGAAATCAGCTAAAAAAGTACCAAACCGCCAAGGCGGGAAAGCGATAGCCAACATCCGGCAAACGAATTTCGCCAGCGTATGGGCATGAAATCTGGCGGCTGACTTTTGCCTTTAACGCGGGCCTTTCAAGCAAATTTCTGGAATTTTCGCTGAAGCAGCGGCCAAGTCTTTACGATAGAAGATCTACCGATTAAGATTCCGCCTCTCAGAGGCTTATGCACCCGT
>CAYTPS010000405.1:0-360 GCA_964439245.1 uncultured Pirellulaceae bacterium
TGAGAGACACGCTAAGCAACCGATTAAGCTCGGCAGCTCCCGGATTGCCAAGCTGCTCAAGGACTGCTTTGGCATCGATGGGTGAGTCTGGCCCAGCCTGTTTCTTGGCCGACTCGATAGACGCCAACAAAAACAGCTCGCGGTGCTGACGGTTGTGGGGATCGATTTCGAATAGAAGTTTTGCTTGCGCTGCTGCTCGAATCCGGCTGGCAACAACCAGCGAAACACGCTCAGAGACAAACTTGTTTGATTCCGCTTGATATTTCCAAACGCTGACTTTGGCATTGGAGGCAACGTCTTTTCGCTTTCCGCGCAGATTTTGGTTTGCCTTTCCGCTGAGATTAGCGATCAACGAAGAAC
>CAYTPS010000405.1:370-4462 GCA_964439245.1 uncultured Pirellulaceae bacterium
TATCGAGCCACCGAAATACTCTCGCATTCGTTTTTCGGCAAACGCTTTTACGGTCTGAGGAGTTTTTGGAGAAAGGTACAAATAGCTGATCAAATCAATCGCTTCGTTTGTCCCAAGATTAGCCAAACCATAATACGCCTCGACCTCAATCTGAGGGTTGCCGCAGGTCGCACCGGCGACGAGTATTTCCGTCGCGTCGTCCTCAAGTAGCCTGACGGCTCCACGAACGCCCGGCCAAAGTTTTTGTTGCTCAGGATTTCCAAATACCTCCAGCATCACTGCATAGGCTGGGGGGCCGATCTGCTTGATTTTTCGAAAGGCGGTACTACGAACATTGATGTTGGGGTCGGAGAGGGTCTTTACCAGTGTACGAATCCGTGCGTCGGACATCGCATAATTTTTGGCCGCCCCCAAAACGCGTTTGGCGAAGCGTTGGCTATCGGGAGACAATTGCTCTACCGAATGCAAAACGTAGAAGAAGTCGGCCCCGCGATTGACGTACAGGTCATACAACTCCTTATCGTTCATCGCCACTTTAGCCAGCTGTTCTAAATAGACTCTGGCATCCGCCCAAGCTTCGACGTCGATCAGTGCCGAAAGCGCCTGGGCTAATTCGGTTGGAGTCTGTGGATCTTGGTCTCTAACCGATCGCACTACCAATCCGATGTTGGTGTGCTCGTTGTCGGCCGTTAACTCAAAAACTTTCTCTGCAACCTCCAGCTGGTCTACATCGGTCCGGCGGAGGGAAGATGATTCGTCCTCTTCGGTGACCTGAAATAGGTTGTTTTGAAAGATGGCTCCATAAGTCGTTTTATTTGCTGAAATCTGGACGACAACTGCGGCCGCAAATGCGGTCAAACTTGTGATGACAGATCGAAATTTCACGTTGGAGCAAATCTTAAGCATAGCCGTAGGATAATCGTCTTGATCGGAGCAGTGGCAACAGGGCTGGATATGTAGGATCGATTGTAATTGGCAATTCACAAATTTCCGTCGCTACAACCGGAATAAACAGCCTGTAAGTCTGGGGCGCAGAGAACCCAGACGGGGCATCATGTCACTTGGCCTAACGCGTCAAAGGATTTTGCTGTCAAAGCGTACGTATTTGGCCATTTTGACGTGAGCCAAAACAGTTAACGGCTTTGCCAATCTCCAGAGCGGAAGATTTGGCTTCAGCTCGTTAGCCGTCTGTGCGATAGCAACGGTTTGGTCGCATAGGCGGCGTGATACTGGCCAATCCGCTATGAAAGGCGTTTCTTCCACGAATCGACTTGGCTGGCGACCATCGCTGGCGCGGTCGAGCCGACGCTTTGGAACGCTTCAACTGCCTTGTCGATTCCCAGCACATCATAGACCGACTCGTCCAAAGACGAATCAAAAGACTGGAAATCCTCCAGCGGCAGTTGAGAAAGAGTAACGGATTTTTCGGTTGCAAGCTTCACAAGCCCTCCGATCAAATGATGGGCCGTGCGTTGCGGCAGTCCACGCTTAATCAGGTACTCCATCAGCGTCGTGGCATCAAGGAATCCACGATCCAACCGACCAGCGATAGAATCCAACTTCAGCCGTGCCCCTTCGACCAGCGGCGCGGCCACTTCAAGGCAGCTTTCGACCGTATCAACGGCATCAAACAACGGCGGCTTGTCCTCTTGTAAGTCGCGATTGTAAGCCAGCGGCAGGCCCTTGGTCAGCATCAACAATGTCTGCAGGCTGCCGACAACGCGCGCCGTTTTTCCACGCGTTAGTTCCAGCACATCGGGATTAATCTTCTGGGGCATGATAGACGAACCCGTACAAAACGCATGAGGAAGGTCAATGAAATCGAACTCGACGGTCGACCACAAAATCCACTCTTCAGCCCAACCGCTCAAATGAATCGCGATCGTTGACAAGCAAAAAACGGTCTCGAGCAGATAATCTCTATCGCTGGAGGAATCCAAACTGTTGGCGACCAAGCCCTCAAACCCCAAACGCTTTGCCGAATTTTCACGGTCGATGGGCAGCGTAGTACCAGCGAGCGCCGCCGTCCCTAAAGAGCACAAATTGACTCTGCGGCGGCAGTCAGCCAAGCGGTCTCGGTCACGCTGGAATTTCTCACAGTATGCCAGCCAGTAGTGCGATGCGAGCACCGGTTGAGCGCGCTGCAGATGGGTATAGGCCGGAATAATGACACCGGCGTCAAAGTCGCAGCGGCCGAGAAAAGCTGACTGGAGATTGGCCAATAGACCATCGAGTCGATCGATCGCATCGCGTACCCACAAACGGGCGTCGGTCGAGCACTGGTCGTTGCGGCTGCGACCAGTATGCAGTTTTCTGCCCACATCCCCTAGACGATCGATCAGAACCTGCTCGATATTCATGTGGATGTCCTCCAACTCTTGGCGGAATTGGAATTGGCCACTTTCAATCTCGCCTTTGATATCAGTCAAAGTCGCTTCTATTTGCTGGGCTTCGTCGGCAGTCAGGATTTTCTGATCTGCCAACATTTGAGCATGGGCAATGCTTCCCCGAATGTCCTGCTGGTACATGCGGTGGTCGAAACTGATGCTTTCAGTGAATTTTTCGACTCGTTTGTCGACAGCAGCATCAAATGCACCACTGCGGCTCGGGCTAGAACTGGACAAGGAAAACCTCTATTAGAATAATGTGTAGGTCAAAGACTAAACCCGTACCAAAACGGTGTCAAACGCCGTTTATGTTGAGTAAAAGGGCGATATTACCCTCAAAACAGATACCTTTTGGATTCGGTAACCCAATCAGGGGCAATTGCCGATTCAAATGATGGGCAAGCGGTGGCTACCAAAGCCGCTTTTCATTTCATCAACTTCGATCGGGGAACCGGTTTTCCATTATGAATTTCTTGACCAAATCACTGATGAAGCATCCAACTTTGATCTGCCTGGCTACGGTAGTTTTCATGGCCGTCGCATTTCCCGCGGAGACTTTGCTGGCCAATCCACAAGATGATTCCAAACCGGCATCACATGACGCCGAAACCACCGACGGGCCATGGATTAAGCATGCAGCTGAGGGATCCAATGCGGAAATCATGATGCCGGCCAAACCACGATTGAGTGAACGCACGTTTCGTCCGGTCGCCAGCGAGCCCTTTATTAAGGTGAAAACATGGTTGTGTTCGGCAAATAACAAGCAAATTATTTTCACGATGTCCTACCATGATCTGCATCAACTGCCCACGACTCGCAAGAAAATCAACAAAACTCTTGACGGTGCCGTCAGAGGCACAATCGCACAGGTTGTCGGCACGATCAGCGACCCGGTCAAGCAAGTTAAGGTTCGGACCTACCCAGGTCGCAAATTTTCATACGAATTCCAGGTGGGAGACCAAGCGTTGAAGTCAGATGCTGAGGTCTATCTGATCGGAAATCGCCAGTATATGCTCAGCACGATCTTCAAACCGTCGAATTATCAGCCGGAACTGTCGCAGAGGTTTTTTGAGACCTTCAATCCGTTCGACCCAGAAGACGTCCCGCTTGTTGCTGATGGCTCAAGCGACCCAAATGCTGAATCCCCAAGCAGCGGCTTCGACGGGCTAACGCTTCCCTCGGGTGACGAGCCAGTTAGACTCAAATAGAGCGACTGGGAGTTCAATGAAAGCAGGTTGAAGACCTTCTTCACATAGTGCAGTTTCTCACCCTGCCAGCAATCGCCGCTGACAAACGCTTTATTCCTTGGTAATCGGGACGTTATTGGGATGGCCTGGGGAGTGAACTGGCTGCGACAAAAGTTTCAGCTTCGGAAATTACGCTCCAAAAGAGCGCCCGCGTGTCTTCGCGGTAGTCGTTTCTTGACGAATTTGCTGATTCGGGCTTTAGCACCTTGAAGGAAGTACCGGGCTGTTGGTACCCTTGGGAAATTTTGCATCCTTAAGGAATTTCGTCTTACCGAGTTCTTTGGCCGACAGGCAGCTTACGCCGCCAAAACCCCGAAGAAACTTGGCAAGTTAGCCTAAGGGTTACCACACCAACAATTCATTTTTTAGGGTCTCACGAGTGCCACGTCGCGACGACATTCACAAAATTCTGTTGATTGGTTCTGGCCCCATCGTTATCGGCCAAGCCTGCGAATTCG
>CAYTPS010000406.1:0-4447 GCA_964439245.1 uncultured Pirellulaceae bacterium
TACCAATTCGGTTTTGGTATCCACCGGTCACAATTGCCGCACGTGTCGGTTGACAGGCCTCGCCGACGTAAGCACGCGAAAAGGTCACACCGCGCGTTGCCAAGTCATCAAGGTTTGGAGTCGGGATCTCTGAAACTTCGCCGCTAAGTCCGTTCATGAATCCGAAATCGGCGTACCCAGCATCGTCACAGATGATTACGACGACGTTGGGTTGCTGTGCTTTGAGGGAAGTCGTTCCAAGCAAACAAAGACATAGGACCGCAGCAACAATTGGATAGCGATTCATATTATTGGCCAATCAGGTGGGAGAGATTCAGTCGATTCACGCATGAAAGATTCAGTGGTTAACTCGAATTTTACCCCGAATTGGACATGCGAAAACGCAAATTAGTTTGAATTTGGGGCGAGACGCCAAAAGCTGGTTGAAAACAATATTTAGACAAACAGCCAGACATTTGAGCGGGCTTCAACAAGGGTAACCGACCATGCTATCTTGTTTGAGATTGCCAGCGTCGGCCAACGCTCTTTAACCGATTTCCTCCTCCCTTGGAGGCAACGCCACCATCGGGCGCTGTAGCCGATCTCGCCAGAGCTTGGAGAATTTGCGTTTTGGCAATCAAAAGTCGTTCGAGTCAGACCGCTCAGAATCTTGACCGAATCTAGAGTAGGTGCCATTTGGACGCGGGTCACAGAGTTTTCAGGCTCTTCAGGCTCAATTATTCGGAATTCCCTGTCCAGTTTCTTGGGTTTAGAGGGTGAAATGGTATGGATGAAACAACGGTTAATCAGCCCGACCCCGCCGAGGATTTTGTTCGATTATTGATCGAACATGAACCGATGGTTCGTTCGTTCCTACGGGGGCTTGTGCCTACATGGAATGATGTAGATGAAGTCATCCAGAACTCAAGCCTAATTGCTTGGCGGAAGTTCTCTGACTTCGAACCAGGCACCGCCTTCGGTGGTTGGTTTCTGACGATCGCGAGGTTTGAAGCACTGAAGCACCGAACGAAGCTGGCCAAATCGCCTCTGATCTTTGTCGATCATTTGTGGGAGACGCTGGCCGATGAGGCGGAAGAAGACACGACGGTCGTAACGCGTTATCTGGAACTGTGCCTGGCGAAATTAGATACCAAGAAGCGTGCGATGCTAATGCAAGTCTATTCGCCGGGCGTCACGATGAGAGATGTCGCCAAGGCATCGGGCAAAAGCGAACAAGCATTCTATAAAATTATTCAGCGTTTGCGTCAGAGTTTGATGGAATGCGTTAAGAAGCTGAGGACGGCAGAGGCGAATTCATGAACCAAAATGATCTGGACAATTTGATCTTTGCTTGGCTCAACGGCAGCATCGACGAAGCCGAGTCACAACGGCTTCAAGAGGCTTTGATTGATTCAAAAGACTCTCGTAAGCGTTTTCGAGAACTCACTGCGTTTGATTCTTCGATGCGTGACTTAGCCGCGGGCAAGACAGATCCGACGATCCCTCAAATGTTTCCACAAGTTGGGCCAACCGCGTTTGATCCCGGACCGTCGGGGGGAACTTGGAATCTGAATGCGAATTGGATGCGTTTAGCAGCCATATTGTCGCTGTTGATTCTAGTCGGCTCGATCGCTTACATGCTTGGCAAGGGAGACGCGGCCGAGCCGGTTACCCAATTACAATCTGCCGAAAATAGAGCTATCCCAGAGAAGACAATTTCGGGACATGCCACGCTGCGCCATGTCGCTGGCATTAAGTGGGGCGAAGAATCGTCCAGCTATCTTCGCGGTGACGTTTTGCCGGCTGGTTTGTTGGCCTTCGACGAAGGCGTCGCTGAAATTGATTTCTTCTGCGGTGCAACGGTTGTCATGGAAGGTCCGGCGAAACTAGTTCTGGAGTCAGACTGGTCCGCGCGATTGATCAGTGGTCGCTTGCGGGCTAACGTGCCGCCGGCAGCGCGAGGTTTTGTTGTGCGAGCGGCAGATTCTGAGGTAGTAGATTTGGGGACTGAATTCGCGTTAGAAGTCCAAGACGACTATGCACGAGTCAAAGTGATCGATGGTGAGATTGAACTGCGTGGTGGCCAACATGACGGGCAACACCTATTGACTGGTGATGCCAAATCTCTTGTCGGAGGCCAACGTGATCTGAGTTCTTTAGAAGACCTAAGCACCATTGTTGATGTCCAGAGACGCCATGCTGAAGAACAAACCGAGCGTTTCCGACATTGGAAGAAGGTTAAGAACGATTTGCGGAAAGATCCTCGTTTGATCGCCTACTATCCGATCGCCGATTCTTCATCAGGACGCTTTGTTGCCAACGAAGCCGCGTCATCGGGCAACGAATTGGACGGCAAGATTGTCGGTCCGGTGCAGCGCGGCGAGGGACGTTTTGGGTCGGATTCTTCCAGCCTCAACTTTTCCCGCCCCGGTTCTCGAGTGCGTGCGTTGATTGAGGGTGAGTTCAGCGCGTTTTCGTTTGCGTGCTGGGCGCGAATTGATGGGTTAGACCACAAATACAACGCGCTGTTTATGTCAGACGGATATGAGAATGGTGAACTGCATTGGCAAATCATGAATGATGGTCGAATGATGTTTTCCGTTATGGTCGACGATACGCCGGGAGCTGGTAACGGACCTTTGCCCGACGCCCGATTGCACCGAATCTACTACACCGATCCCATATGGGACGTCGACCGCAGTGGCAAGTGGGTTCACCTCGCAGCCGTTTACGATCCTGCCAACCGCGTCGTGCAGCAATACGTCAATGGACAGCGCGTTAGCAGTGAGACGATCAAGGATCGTCACTTCGTCGAGACGCTTCGCATTGGTCCAGCCGAGATTGGTAACTGGGGCCAGCCGCTACGAAAATCGCCTGATTTCGCGGTGAGGAATCTCAACGGTGGCATTGGCGAGATGACAATTTTTGGCGAAGCGATCAGCGCCGATGAGATCAAAGCACTTTATGAAAACCGCAAGCTTTAGGGACATTAGTCTCCCGTTTTAAATGATGAGAAAACACAACCTTGGCCTCCTTTGTATTCTAGCCATCCTGCTGTCAGGCACCGTTGCTAACGCAGGCGACAAAGGGCGCCCCAACATCTTGATGATTCTCTGTGACGATCTTGGATACGCCGATGTGGGTTTCAACGGATCTACTGAAATCCCAACGCCCTCATTGGATAGTTTAGCCAAGGCAGGCACAGTATTCACATCTGGATACGTGCCGCATCCTTTTTGCGGACCTAGTCGAGCCGGTTTGATGACGGGCCGTTACCCGCATTTTCTAGGATCACAATTCAACATTCCCGAGCGCGGAGTCAATATTGGTGCTGATAAGGGCGTGCCAACTAGTGAGACCTTTATCAGCAAAGTCCTCCAAGACTCCGGCTATCGTACGGGGCTTGTGGGCAAATGGCATCTTGGCAAAACGCCAAATTACCACCCCAACAAACGCGGCTTTGATGACTTTTACGGTTTCCTTGGCGGCGGGCACGAATATTTTCCTGAAGAGTATCGTGCGAAATACAAACGCCAGACACGTAACGAAAAAGGAAATTTCTGGAGTTATGTTGGGCCGTTGGAGCACAACGGCGTCGAAGTCACCGAAGATGAATATCTGACCGACGCCCTCTCAAGCGAGGGCGCCAGATTCGTGCGTGAATCGACAGAGTCGGATGAGCCATTCTTTCTGTTCATGTCCTACAACGCGCCTCACACACCACTGCAAGCGAAGCAAGAGGACTACGACGCACTTCCTAATATCGCCGACACTCAGCGTCGCACTTACGCAGCGATGGTTGCGGCAGTTGACCGTGGCGTTGGTTTGATTGTCGAAGAACTAAAAACGACTGGTCAGTTCGATAATACTTTGATTGTTTTCTTCAGTGACAACGGAGGAAAGACGAGTAGAGGCGGCAACAACGCACCGCTGCGTGGGTCCAAAGGCGATGTCGCTGAGGGAGGGTTTCGTGTGCCCATGTTCTTCCATTGGCCCGGCCAACTTGACGCCGGCAAGACGTATTCACATCCCGTATCCGCATTAGACTTTTATCCAACATTTGCCCGATTAGCCGGCGCGGCAATTCCCACGGGCAAAAAGCTCGATGGGAAGGACATATGGGATGATTTGGTGGTTGGGAAAAGCCCTCGACCGAACAAGCCAATCTTTGCGCTGCGGCATCGCAACGGCGACAATGAAGTTGGCGTCAGGCAAGATCAGTGGAAGTTGTATCGGTCCAAGCGATCGGGCTGGCAGCTGTTTGATGTTGAAAGCGACATCTCCGAGACACGCGATGTTAGTGCGGCGCATCCTCAAATCTTTCAGTCGATGATTGCTCAGGCAGAACGCTGGACTCATCGGCATACACCACCTCTGTGGTTTGATTCGCAAAAAGTGAGCGATGGCTGGTTCGAACAGTCAATGCCGAACTTTAAGAAGACTTTTGGGGATGCTTGGACTGCTGCAT
>CAYTPS010000407.1:0-2379 GCA_964439245.1 uncultured Pirellulaceae bacterium
AGAAGAGAGTATTTCGTCACGGCTTTTCGAGTGTTTGCGAGCCAATCCGGACTACATCTGGTGTTGGGACCAGTACGCACTCAACGTTGTTTTCGCAGGACAGTGGGGAAAACTACCAGCCCGATGGAATCAAGGAACACATGTGTATGCGTATCCCGACGAGAATCAAGCGCCGATAGCGCCGTCTCAGTTCGTTCAGATGCGCGACAACCCGGCTATATTACACTACACTTCCGAGTACAAGCCTTGGAATTTTCGCCCCTTCCATCCTGACCGTGAACGCTTCTACCAACATCTAGACCAAACCGCATTCTCCAAATGGCGACCGGAGGATCCTGGTTTTCGCTTCGGCGATTGGTGGACCTTCAACCTCGTGCAACTGATCCGAAGTTGGACCGTGGGCTACAGGAAATGGTTCAGCTTCCGACACGTTAATCGGTGATCGGCATGGCTAATCAAGAAGTCTCGATAACAACAGTGGCTGCCGGGGACAAACCAAGGACTACGGCCCCGAAGTTCTGCGCAACGATTTTCACTTTGCCTAAGCCTTTTACGGCCGAAGCAGATCAGATCCAAAGAAACGCAATCGGTTCATGGGCGATATTGGGAGCAGACGTTGAAGTGATTCTGATGGGCGATGAACAAGGAATTGCTGAAACGGCCAAACAATTCAACGTTCGCCATCTACCCGATGTCAAGCGAAACCGGTTAGGCACGCCATTGCTGAGCAGCGCTTTTGCCACGGCTGCCGCCAGTGCTCGATCAGAGATACTTATTTACTGTAACGCGGACGTCATTCTAAATCGCAACTTTATCGACTCAGTGCTCACCGTTGCGCAAGATCCGGTTGTCGGCGACTCCTTCCTAGCCATTGGCAGGCGAACCGATGTCGTCGTCCCCCAGCCGCTTGATTGGTCGCAAGCTGATACACTTCCCCAACGATTCGCCGAACTCCGCCGAAACGGAAAACCAGCCCCCATCGTCTGCAAGGAATACTTCGCCTTTCGCCGCGCGGACTTCCAAAACATTCCTGACTTTGCTGTTGGAAGAGGCAATTGGGATAACTGGATGGTTGCGTCGGCCAAGCGAAGGAATATTCCTGTTGTCAATCTTTCCGAATCTGCCGCCGTGTTTCACCAGGAACATAGCTACCAACACTTGCCACCGAATTCTGCTTCAAAGCAGCCACCATCCAAAGATCGATTGCATTGCTACGTTACGGGAGAAGAAGCAAAAGAGAACCAACGACTTGCGGGAGGTAAAAACTTGATCGCAGGATCAACCTCCACATGGCGCCTCACGGATTCTGGCGTCGTCAAGAACCGGTTCTCTTTTTTGAATCTGGAGTTCTGGAGTGACTTCGGACGGTTCGCCTCATTAGTCAAGCAACTGTTTCTCCCTGGGAGCTCGTAGTGGGAATCTTCCTTTGGTTAGTTTTTATCGGCGTTCTGATTAACACAGCTTTTGCGGCTCTGTTTTGGTATCGAATCAACTCTACAAGATGCGAACCCCTAGCGACAGAACACCAAGACGAGGCCACGATTATTCTGTCCGTGCGGGGGACTGACCCCCGTCTTGAACCAGCAGTCGCTGCACTTTTGAAGCAGAACTTCCGCGCCTATTCCATTCTTGTCGTGGTCGACAGCAAGTCCGACCCTGCTTGGGCGCGACTGCAAGAGATTAAGGCCCGTCTTGATTTTGAAAACCGAATGAAGATTGTCCCATTGGAGAATCGGCGCATCACTTGCAGCCTCAAATGCAGTTCCTTAATCCAAGCCTCGGAGATGTTGTCACCCAAGACACGGTGGGTAGCATTCGTGGACGCAGACGTCGTGACCCACGAAAACTGGCTGGCCGATTTACTAGGACCATTGACAGACCCACGAGTCGCCGTTGTCACTGGCGGCCAATGGTATGAACCGCCGAAACCGCTCTCTCATGGAGCGCTATTGAGATCGATTTGGAATGCCGGTGCCCTGGTTCCTACTGTGCTCCTAAAACACCCATGGGCCGGAACAATGGCCGTGCGGTACGAAGACCTCGTCATCAGCAGCCTGATTGATGACTGGAGAACTTCCATCGTCGATGACGGGCCGATCGCTAAATTTGCCAAACAGATGGGTGGG
This sequence comes from uncultured Pirellulaceae bacterium, assembly GCA_964439245.1. Lineage (GTDB taxonomy): Bacteria > Planctomycetota > Planctomycetia > Pirellulales > Pirellulaceae > Mariniblastus. The sequence continues at coordinate 2,127 of CAYTPS010000407.1, forward strand.
AAAATCATCGTCAACCCGGCACTGCTGATGGTCAATCGCGATGATTGTTCGTGGAAGTACGCCATGGACTGGATCGCCCGCATGTTGACTTGGTCAAAGATCTACGAACCAACCTTTCCCGTTACAGTGTTGCATGCGTCGATCAGTGCCGTTTTAGCAATCGGCGTTGACGTTTGCTTGATCTGGGCGCTTCTGTCTTTGGATTTCATGATGATATTGGCTGCCGCAGGCGTATTGATAGTCGCTGCCGGGC
>CAYTPS010000407.1:2389-4437 GCA_964439245.1 uncultured Pirellulaceae bacterium
GGCTTTCTGTTCTGGGCTACGCGTTAGTAAGAAGGGCTGTTTCGACAAGTCTTCAAAAACGCAATCAGCAAACTCTTTCACCGCTACCGATGGATGTGATGTGGAAGATCGCGTTACTGATGGGCCCCGTGCAACTGTGCTACCTTGCCGGATGCATCAAAGCACTCACAGCAAAAGTCGTGAAATGGCGTGGCATCGAGTATCGCATTATGGGCAAACGCGTCAGCATGATTGAGTACCAACCGTGGTCGGATCCAAAAGCATCGAGACGCGGGAAATCCATTTGACCTCTTGCTCTGCGGCCTCCACACCAATCCCCCTCCATTACCTTCCTGCCGTTGATTGGTTTTCTTCTTCGCTAAGATACAATCAGACTTGTCTGCTCATCGCTGCCAGTAGTAAGAAGCACAATGACCGAATCACCAGAACCTTCCCACGACACTTTCAGTGATCCCGCCACAGATCCACTGCGCAGTGTCCACACCAACACCTTTCCTGAGATACTGCGGCAACTTGGAGCGTCGGTACTTGTTACGACCTACCAAGCGGGAAAACTGGTCATCCTTCGTGAAGACGGCGGTCTTCTAAATACCCATTTTCGAAATCTGCAACAGCCGATGGGACTTGCGATCGACGGTGGGCGACTTGCCATCGGTTGCGGCATCGACATCTGGGAGTTCCACAACGTACCGGCCGTCTGTGGCAAGCTAGATGGATCAGACGACTATCCCAGCACCTCGGCCAAGCACGATGCTTGCTATCTTCCCCGCCGCAGCCACTGCACGGGCAACATCCAGATTCACGAAATGGCGTTCGTAGAATCAGAAACCAAAGGCGCTGCCAATGAGTTGGTCTTCTTAAATACAGCGTTCAGTTGCCTAGCCAAACGCAGTGAGACGAACAGTTTCGAACCCACCTGGCGACCGGACTGGATCAAACAGATGGCTCCCGGCGACAACTGTCACTTAAACGGGCTGGCGACGCGTGATGGTCAAGCAAAATACGTCACCGCATTGGGAAAGACGAACGAGCCGGGGGGCTGGCGAAAAAACAAACGCGCTGGCGGTTTGCTGCTGGACATTGAATCGAACGAGATCATCGTCCGAGGTCTCTCGATGCCACACTCACCACGCTGGTACAACGACCGTCTCTGGGTATTGGAAAGTGGTGAGGGCACCATTGGCACGGTCGACCTGAAAACAGGCAAGTACGAACCAATGGCCCAATTTCCCGGCTTCACGCGTGGGCTAAGTTTCTTGGGACCACTTGCATTCATCGGCCTCTCCCAGGTCCGCGAGACGGCTGTCTTCAGCGACTTCCCGTTGGTCGAACGACTCGAGAAAGCCGAGGAACGAACTTGCGGAGTTTGGGTGTTGAACATCGAGACTGGCGAAACACTAGGCTTCTGCCGTTTCGAGGAGGGAGTTCAAGAAATCTTCGCCGTTGAAGTCTTACCCGGCATCAGATTCCCCGACCTGATCAACCATGACGCTAAACTCGTGGGTCAATCTTACGTGCTTGGTGACGAGACCCTAGCCGAGGTACCGCCAGAGTTGCGTGCAAAATAGGTCGCCAGTGTAGGACAAAAATTCACACAGCATGGAGATATTGTTCAGTTCCTAGTCAAGAATGTTTTCGGATCGGAAATTTATATTTTTTTAGTTAGCTGCACCAAATCTGGCGACATCGAGTGCTGTGCTCTGCTACTATCTTGTACTCGGATACTCTCTGTTGCGGAATGATTTACTCGAGCACTTTTTTGCAGGCACCATGATGTTAAGACGTTTGTCGTATTCATTCTTGTCATCTAGTAACCCAACTCGTCGACGCCCGACCAACAACGCTCGCCTAGTATTTGAGCATCTGGAAAACCGGCAGTTGCTGGCGTCGCTGACGGTCAGTAGCCTCGCGGACGCAGGGGCAGGCAGCTTGCGCGAGGCGATCATCGTGGCCAATGGTAACGGTGAAACCGACACGATCAATTTTTCTGTCGCTGGCACCATCAATCTGGGCTCCCCACTTCCCCCGATCACCGATTCGCTGACGAT
>CAYTPS010000408.1:0-4432 GCA_964439245.1 uncultured Pirellulaceae bacterium
GATGCTGGGGGGATCACACAGTTTCGGCGCTGGTGCTTATGGCAGCACGAGATTGGCCGACGTGTTGCCCGTTCGAATGAAGCGCGGAGAAAGGCAGAACTTTGGCCAAGACGTTAGACGCGAGCTGCATATTAACCATGAGATCAAAATGGTCCCGACGCGCGATCACTATCTGACTCGGTTGGGAGACGAGGGGCTTGAGGCTTGGAAGAAGCTCCCCCCGCTGACCGGGGCCAACCGCTTTGATTCGGTCAAAGACAATGCTTTGGTGTTGCTGCGAAGCGACGACGGTGCCCGGCATCCGATCATGATCGAGGCAAACGTAGGGGGACGCGTGATTGCGTTTGCCGGTGATTCTACCCGCCGGTGGAATTTCTTTCGCCTCAACGACGATCCTGCCGAACGCACTTTCAAACAAGAGTTCGACCAGTTTTGGCGGCAGGTGATTCTGAGGTTGGCATTTTGGGACACCAAGACAGGTGAATCGCTGTCGATCGAACTTCCGCAACGCCGTTTTCAGCCTCGTCCTAAAATTAAGTTTGGGGTCTCAGCCCAAACCGCTCAGGGGGAGAAAATGACAGACGCCTCGTTTACTGCGACGCTCGTTCAGCCCGATGGCAGCAAGCAGAATATCTTGGTTCGACGAGAAAAGAGTGGGTTTGTCGGGCAGGTCGAACCTGATCTCGTTGCCGCGGCGGGCCTGTATAGTATCGTGGCGACGGGGACTCGGGCAGGCGTCGACATTGGTTCGTCCGAACGTCAGTTCGTGGTCATGGATCGCGATAAGGAGAAAGCCAACCCTGTCGCGGATCCGGATCGGTTGGATCGCTTGTCTGCTGAAACGGCTGATGCTGGCGGCAGGTCAATTGAACCGGACGAACTGGGAAGTGTTCTGGATGAATTTATTGCCAATCCGCCCATCGAAAGCGTCAAGATTCCGACGACGTGGCGAATTGGTGAAACGTTTGAGGACTCGACCGCATTCCTGCTGACCTTCGTGTTTGTGTTGACGGTCGAGTGGTATCTGCGAAAGAAGTGGCAGCTGGTGTAACGCAGCTTCGTTGGTTTACCGAACTCACACCACTTTAACTGATCGGATTGACAATCGAATCTACCTAATTTGGGTGGCCAGAAACGACTCGATTGACGGAAACAATTTGCTATAAAATTCGGTAAGCTACAGAAGAAACCAAAATGATTCGAAATGCGCAGCGAATTGTTTCAATCTCCCCACATTTGTAACGATCGGCGACCAATGACAGAAATAATTCAAGGCAATGAGTCAGTGAACGAGGTATCGCTTGTAGAATCAAAGTTTAAGCCTCTGAGAATTTGGCCTGCGGTCGTGATTCTGCTGGTGATGCTGGTATGCAAATTGGCTCCTGTAATCGTCCCCGACGCAACTGATGCAACCTGGATGGTCGCCGGCTTTGGACCGTTTCTCGGCGGCATCGCCTTGCTAATTTGGTGGCTGACGTTCAGCCGATCAACTTGGCAAGAGAGATTGCTCGGACTGATCGTTATTGTTGGCGGTGCTGCATTGGTTCTTGGAATCGCGGACAAGTCCATGCGAGGCCCCGGAGCAGTTTTGTTGACGGTCCCGATGGGAATGACCGTTTTCGGAATTGCAGCAGTTTTGTTCAGCCAACTACGAACCAGCAAGCGGACTGTCCTTGCACTCGGGCTGACTTTGATCGCGTTTGGGTATTCTGCGCTGATTCGGCACGATGGAGTTTGGGGAGATTTTGGAAACGATTACAGTTGGCGATGGACCGAAACCAAAGAAGACCTATTTCTTGCCGAACGGGGTGATCAAAAACTAGCACCCGTCAGCTCCGAAAATAGTGAAGGTTATGCCGCAGCGATTGCTAATCCTGACTGGCCTGGCTTTCGCGGGGGGGATCGATCGGGAGTTTACCGAGGCCCAAAAATTTCGTCTGATTGGGATTCGCAAAGCCCCGAGTTGATTTGGAAGATTTCCGTGGGGCCGGGGTGGTCGTCGTTTGTTGTCGCTGGTGATCTGTTGATTACACAAGAGCAACGTGGCGATGAGGAATCTGTTGTCTGTTACAACGCGGGGTCGGGTAAGGAAATTTGGATCTACTCAATAGAAACGCGCTTTGAGGAATCGCTCGGAGGTGCCGGGCCAAGAGCAACACCAACGTTGGCCAATGGGCAATTGTTTGCATTTGGAGCAAATGGCCATCTGGTCAGATTGGATCCCGCAACAGGAGCTGAGGTCTGGACGGTTGATGTCGCCAAATTGGCCGATCGATCCGCGCCTGCTTGGGGTTTTTCTTCTTCGCCGTTGGTGGTCGGGTCTTCGGTCGTCGTCCATGCAGGAGGCTCCGATGAAAAGGGCGTTTTTGCGTTTGATGTGGTAGACGGCCAAGTCAAATGGTCTGTTTCATCGGGGGATCATACATATTCGTCGCCCCAGTTGTGCGATGTCGATGGTGAAGAAGTTATTGTGATGCTTACCAACAAAGGCGCCCAAGTCCTTGATCCAACAACGGGGAAGATCCGAATCGACTATCTGTGGAATACTGGAGGCTACCGTGCGCTGCAACCAACATTCGTAAGCAAGGACTCTTTCTTGATCCCTACTGATGGCGGCAATGGGATTCGCCGTGTTGGAACTAAATCGAATGATGGCACGATGGAAGCCCGCGAGATCTGGACAAGCACCGCGATGAAAACGGATTTCAACGACATGGTCTTCTACAAGGACCATCTGTACGGATTCGACGGCGCGATCTTCGCGTGTATCAACGCTGAAACAGGCAAACGTGTCTGGAAAGGCGGGCGGTACGGGAAGGGGCAGGTTCTCATGATGGAGAATTCTGCGCTTCTTTTAGTGGCCAGTGAGAAAGGTGAGGCCGTTCTGATCAAGGCCGACCCCGCCAGCCATCAGGAACTCGCAAAGTTCAAGGCGATCGAGGGCAAGACTTGGAATCATCCGGTCGTTGTTGACGACCGGCTGTACATTCGCAACGGCGAACAAGCGGCGTGTTATCGGTTGCCGCTTGGCCCACTCGAGTAATTTACGAATAGATCGAATTTTCGTTCGCAAACGAGAATCGGTGCGAGAATCATTCGGCTACAAGCGTTTGGACAACGATTTTTTCTGATCGATCTTTCACGTCATAGGTGCCGGATGCCGTTTTCATCCATCCCGCTATTAGGACGATCCCAAGCATCATAATGCACAGAATATTCGTCCAGTGCTTTTCTCGTTTGCGCATCTCGACGGCTTTTTCGCTTCGGCCAGACAGTCGAGCGGCTAAAAAGAACACGCCAAGGGCAAGCAAGATTTTTACTAACAACAATCCGTTGTAGGCCGGTGACAAATGCAGCGTTGTTGCCTTGACGAATGCATTGTAAAGACCTGAGACCAACAGCAGCAAAGTACAGATACCAATCCACTTGACCCAGTTCTTGCGAATCGCCTCACGCGCCGTAGCATCGACGGAGCCTTGCTCGGTCGCCGCGACTACGGTCAGACGCAAGAACAAGGTTCCGCCCACCATGATGATCGCGGGTATCACATGCAACCAACGGCTGATTAAATTTAGAATGAATTGGGTGTCCATCGTCGTCTTTCCAGTTTGGGGATGTCAGTATTGCACTCTGCAAAGGATAACTGTTTTCAAGCGGTCAAGTTAACCCTCGGTGAGCTCCAGCCATAAATCTTCCGATTGAGTAATCTCGGCTGAGAGCGCTTCTATTTTCTTATGAAGTTCCATTGCCTCTTCTGGGTCGTGGCAAGACAGCATCTGTTCTTTCAAAACCTTCTTTTCCTCTTCCAGTCGTTTGATCTTTCGTTCGGCGGCTTTGATTTGTTTTTGGATTTTTCTTTCAGAGTTTGGCTCGGGGCGATCTCCACTTTTCGAATTTTTCCCACCCTTGCCGGATTTGTTGCGTGATTTATTGATGCTGCCGGCGTTGCGACTTCGATACCCCTCATCGATTTCATTGCTGACCGAATACAGATATGCTTCGTAATCACCGATGTAGTTTTTCGCCGCCCCGTCGCGCACTTCGATCACAGCACTGGCAATACGTTTCATGAAGTGTCGGTCGTGGCTGGTGAAGATTACTGTCCCCTTGAACTTTAGGAGTGCTTCGGCGAGTGCCTCAACGGTTTCGACATCGAGGTGGTTGCCTGGCTCATCAAGCACCAAGATGTTGTAGTCGCCCAGTAATATCCCCGCCATGCACAAACGCGCGCGTTCGCCGCCGGAGAGGACTTTGATTTTTTTGTGAATGTGAGCATCGCGAAACAGCAGTGATCCCGCCACGGCGAGGATCTGCTGATTTGTGGTGCCAGAGATCGCCTTGTACTCCAAGTACTCCAAAACGGTGTCGTTTTCGTCCAGCGTGGTGTAGACGTGCTGGGCGTAGACTCCAATTTTACAATGGTGGCCCCAAC
>CAYTPS010000409.1:0-4428 GCA_964439245.1 uncultured Pirellulaceae bacterium
GGTGCGCGAGGCAGCGCGTCGCACCCAATGCTTGAACAATATCGCCCAATTAGGACTGGCTGTTCACAATTACGAGTTTTCTAACGAGCGATTTCCTGAAGGCGTCGTCGATAGCGGGAAGGGGCCAATCCTCTCAGCACCAAGCGGCCAACACGTCAGCTTGTTCGTTCAATTGTTGCCGTATCTCGAACAACGCGGTATGGCCGATCGATTCGACGTAAAAGCAGGTACGTATGCTCCGGTCAACGGTCCCGTTAGAGAGTTGCACGTTCCGGTGCTCATCTGCCCTTCACAGGGAGCCAAAGAGTGTCTGCTGTCGCTCAATTTGTCGGTAGACGTTGAGGAAGGTGCTGACGAGGCGGAAGAAGCGGAAGATGGTAGCGACGAATTCGAAGATGCTTTTCCCAGCATGCTGACAGACGCATCAGGGCAGGGAACAGATACCGCCGCGATTTCGAGTTACGCCGGTTGTCATCACGGTAGTGAGACGCCAATCGACAGTGACAACAACGGATTGTTTTTCTTAAACAGCCGAATTGGATTCGGCGACATCTATGACGGCAGTAGCAATACCGTCATGTTCGGCGAGTATATTCCCAACGAGAATTGGAATTTGGGCTGGGCGTCAGGAACGAGGGCAGCGATGCGGAACATGAGTGAAATCCTCGACTACAAAGCTGTATTCAATCTTAATCAATTAGGGAATGTCCCCAAACCAGACTTTGTTGGAGGCTTCAGTAGTGCGCATCCCGGGACAAGCTCTTTCTGTATGGCGGATGGTTCGGTGCATTCTATTTCGTTCGGCCTAGATCCAGTGATTTGTGAGAACATTGGCAATCGCGAAGACGGCGAAATGATGGGGGATTGGTATTAATGGCGCATTTGACACAGAAAAGGGCGACGAGTGGCCACTGACAGTTTCAGGAACCAAATGAGCGAGAATCGGCCTGTGATCGTTACCGATTCAATCGAAGTGGCTTGGAAACGACTGCAAACCTCTGAAGCCTATTGGGCTGGCTATTCAGGGATGCTGATTGGAAGCGCAGTCTATTCCGTGCTGCTTACTTTATTCACGGCTGTAGTCACCTACGGCATGGGAATCATGACGATCGTAATCGGGGGGGCCTTTACGGGGTTGGTAGGCGTCGTCGGAGCTCTCATTTTCTTGGTGGTTCGAGGCATCAACGCCTCGTTGGATTGGCCATTGCGATCGCGATTTGCGGCGGCCGCCGCAGCTTGCTTGACAGGGCTTTTTATTGCTTTGGTGCCTATGTTGGCTGCCCAAGCATTCCAAAACGGTATCGGTACCGGTTTCGCCATCTATGGCATCGTGATGTTGGTCACGTTCCTACAAGCTGGTGCTTGGTTGGGTGCCGATCGCGAAGTGCGAAAATTTGAACAGAGAGTTGCGTTTACCGCATCTGAGAAAATTGTCGTCAAGAAAAAGAATAGGTTTGGAATTCGTACACTGCTAATCAGTACATTTTGGCTCGCCGGTGCGATGGCGATCTTTAGCGCCGCTGAACGTGGTGGCTTGTTTGGTGAAAACAAAGTCTATTTGGTCTTAGTAGTCTTATGTTGTGTCTTTTTGGCGGCCGGATTCTCCGCAATACTTGTCGTCGCGATTAAGGTGCTTCGCGCGTTGCAAAAACGATTGTCTTTTCGAAAACGAACCGGTTAGCCTTTGCGAGACGGGGACTGCTACGACAAAGCATTAACAACTAGGTCTAGTCGTCCCATAGAGTCTTTTGTCCCGGAGAGAAGTTGGGTTTCTTGGTTCTCCGTTTCTTTGGTGGTGACGCTTTGGGTGGCGCCTCTTCCTCCCCAAGCCCTTGATTGATGACCCGTTTCTTACGATCGGCATGTGATATGGCCAGTTCGTCCTCCGGAATCGTGCTAGAAACCACTCGCTTACCGCGTTTTTCGGTCGGGGCGGGCTGTGGAGGAGCCTTCGGCAGCGCGATTGCGGACATTGCGTCGACCGTTGTTTCAGCAAAATCAAGATTGACGACCTCGCCAGTGCCCACGAAAACAAGCCGTGTCGCGATTTGGTCCAATTCAATACCGTACTGAACGGCTACGGCCTGCCGGTAAGCGACCATCTGAGGCTTATAGAAATCGACCTTTTGGGGGAGTTCCCCTTTGGCCACGTTATCAGTCTTGAAGTCAATAATGTCGGCGGCAACTAGGACTTCATCTTTGTAAACCAAAATCAGCCGGTCAATCACGCCCTCCATTAGCTCCACTTGATCGCCAGCAGGAACGTTGATTGCGAACCGGTGCTCATTGAGCACATCCATTCGGTTGGCGCCGCCGTCAAAGTGAATCGGGTGTAACTCTGCGAACTCACGAAAACTGAACAGCTTACTCAACGGCGCCTTCTTGATCGCGGCAAAGAACTCACTGATCACCTTGCCGATCAGTACCGATGAGGGGCAGATTCTCTCTAGGTGTTGCCGCATCCGATCCGTTTCAGGCAGTCCATCTTCGATCCAACGCACCAATTCAAAACATCCGTGCATGAGTTGCCCGCGTTCCAAAGCGACTTGTTGATCCTCAAGACCAAAGATCTGGCTCAATTCAATCTCTTCACCACCTTCAAGCATCGAAGGTTTGACTCGAGCCACGCCCCGTCCTGAGGCAACACTGTTTTGGACACGGTTTTTCGGGCGGTCGGCAACGGCGTCGAAGTAAAACCCGTTCAGCTTCTTCTGTTGGTCGGATTCGCGTTCAGGTTCCTCTAAGTCCTTATACCATTGTTCGTCACCCAGTGGAGACGTATAGACAATCCCTTCTTCACGCGAGACTGACTCACCGACTGTTGCCAGCAGCACGCCGCCCATCGATTTGGGATGCGTTTTCTTCTTCCCGCCGAAATTGATCCCATAGGACATGACCACATGGATCGATCGGGCGGCGCGTGTGAGCGCTACATACAACACACACATCGCCTCACGCACCGTGCGGCGTTTCTCATCGGTGAAAACGTCTTGGAACTCTTGGGGTAATAGTTTCTGATGCGCGTCAGAGGCGTAACGGGTGACGATCTTTGCCGGTTCGGTTGGCGAATCACGTCCCTCCACCACTGCGGGGGGGAACCCGGACCAACTACGATCACTGTTTTTGAGCGGCAAGACTACCGAGTCGAATTCCAGTCCTTTTGACTTGTGGATCGTCATCACACGCACCTGCGCCGAACTTTGATCGCCAATTTTGACTTCACGCACAAATTCGACAAACTTCGATGGCCGCAGCGACCACTGTTGAGTCTGTTCGGGGCTGCCAAAGGCGAGGCGGACAAGATGCTGCAATCGCAGTAACTCGCGACGGGTGCATATCGGTGCAAGTAAACCCGCCATCATCTCAACGGTAGGTCCGTATCCTAGTTCCGCGAGCATTCGTCTCACCTTCGCAGCTCCGCCGGCAACCGCCTTTTTGTTTTCGGCGCGATTGAGATCGCCTTCAGGCACGATATCAAACAGCTCGTTGATTGGGCTATTGGAAATGTGGAACCGGGCCACATCATCGCCGGGATGATCACATAGCTGCAGCCCAGAAAGAATCATTTCAACCGCCGCCGAATCGGTCAGAGGGTTACCGCCCTCCTCTGAGGCATCGATGCCAGCCTGTTGCAGGTCGAAGATCAACTGTCCGACATCCTTGTTTGTCCGCAGCAATACACCAATCGTCCCGTGAGGAGGCAGATCTTTGACTAATTGACGGACTCGTTCAACGGTCGCCGCGTTCACGTTTTCGTTTCGAATGCGGGCCGCTACGTGGTGGTTGATCGTAGACTTCCCGTTGGCATCTTTCTTGTCATGATCGGCCGCGTACTCGATCGTGGCAAAACCTTTGTATTCTGACCGTTCGGTCGTGTGCTTCTTAAACCACTTGGCCCATTGTTTTACAGATTCATTTGTCGTCGGGTCATCGCTTGGGTACTGTCCTATTTTCCCGAACACTTCGTTGACAAAGTCGATCACAACCGGACTACTACGGTAGCTTTTCAGCAGTGGCGCCGTCGGCTGTAGGTTGTCCAGTTGGTTTTCTACCAGATCAAAAATTTCTGCCACGCCACCACGCCAGCCGTAAATGGCTTGCTTCATATCGCCGACGCAAAAGAAAGAGCGTCCGCCGATTTCACTTTCTGTGACCGATTTGGCAAATGGACTGACGATCGACCATTGGACGGGAGAAGTATCCTGAAACTCGTCCAGCAGCAGATGTTGAATCTGATTGTCCAACCGAAAGGAGAATCGGTCGGTTGTCCACTCTTTGGCGATCGTTTTAAGACGGTCGGTAACGTCAGCAAACCGCAGTTGGCCGAGTTGGTCTTTTGATTCTTCGAATACCTCGCCGAATTGGTTGAGCAGTGCCCAAGTCGATTGATTGCGTTTGGCCAGACGATTTACGACCCACCACCGACAC
>CAYTPS010000410.1:0-4396 GCA_964439245.1 uncultured Pirellulaceae bacterium
CTTGCTGACCATTGATTCCAGCCACACACCGGCCAGTAACATAACGAATCGTTAAGGCCTTGTCGAACAATTCTTGTTTTGTGTGCGTAGAACTCGCCCGAACGGATTAAATCGAGAACTTTCGCGGAGCGACCAATGGGCAAACGAGCAAAAACGCGTACTGAAGGCAAGCAGGACAAGGTCATCAACTGGAAAGAGTATAACGAATCGTTGGTTCGTCGTGGCGATGTCACGCTTTGGCTCGAAGAAGATGTGATTATCGACTGGCAGCACGAGAATGACCAAGTCAAAGTTGGCGCGCCTTATGTTTACAGCGATCAGGCGATTGTCTGCTTGCTTTCATTGCGAGAAGTATTTCGCTTGACTTATCGTCAGACGGAAGGATTTGGTCGTTCGTTGGTTCGGCTAATGGGTATCGACCTCAAGATTCCTGACTACACCAATTTGCAGAAGCGGGCAGCCAAACTTGCCGTCGCATTGAACGTGACGGCGGTCAAAGGCGGTCGGGACATCGTGATCGATAGCACGGGTTTAAAGGTTTACGGTGAGGGTGAATGGAAAGCTCGCAAGCACGGCGCGAGCAAGCGTCGCACGTGGCGCAAGTTTCACATCGGCATCGATCCAAAGACGGGCGAAATTATCGCGGAGCAACTGACCGGAAATGATATCCATGACGCAGAACCTGTCGAAGCGATGATCGATCAAGTCAACGAACCGATCGAGCGTTTCTTCGGTGACGGAGCTTACGATCAACGAAAGGTGTACGATGTGTTGAACTTGGAAGCGGTCGAGCCGATCATCCCACCTCGCAGGAACGCTAAGCTTTGGCAACACGGCAACTCGAACAAACCCAAGCTTCCACGTGACCAAGCCGTGCGAGAGATCCGACGTTCGAGCCGAAAGGCTTGGAAAATCAAAGCGGACTATCACATCCGGAGTCTCGGAGAGACCGTGATGTACCGGCTCAAAACCGTTTTCGGCGGTGAGCTAAAAAATCGAAAACTACCCAACCAGAAAACCGAAGCATCCATTCGATGCCGAGTCCTAAATCAATTCACTCAACTCGGTCGGTCAAAATTCCAATGGAGTTAGGCGACAAGGCCAATCGTTAATGTAAAAATCTGTCGAGCTCCTTGCATTTTTATTGCAATGGCGGGATGAACAGATAAACTGGGCAAGGACGTGTCGTTAGTATTAAAAAAATGTGATTCAACCTGACTGTCTTGCCGTTCCATCATGCGCACCTACGCCTCCGTCGTTGTAACAGCAGCTTTGTTGCTCTTAAGCTTTCTTGGGTTTTGCGAAACAAGCACGGCTCAAAACGCAACTTTTTCGTTTGTAGGTGGAGAACTGATTCTCGACGGCTTCGATATAGGACAGGATCTGTCCATTCATCAAGAATCGGCGACGATCAATGGAGGAACACCCGAGGACACCTATCTGTTCAATGTTGCGAATGGCTCGTGGGCCGGCGGAAATGGTGTTCCCGGCAACGAGTTTGAAATTGTCGCTGGTGAACTTCGAATTGCGACTGATTTTTTCGGGTTGCTCGCGAGCGTAAGCATCGATGGTCAATCTGGAGCAGGGCTAAATGACAATATCAGCTTGACTCAGGTAAATGTTTCGGAAGGTTTAGAATTCGCTTCTCTGGACCTGAGCAACATCACCAACTCGTTTCAATCCTTGGACTTGAATATCGATGGCGATTTGTCATTGAATAGCATTTCGGCAAACAACAATTCTATCGGTATTGCTGCCACAGGTGATGTCCGTGTTGGCTCGGTTAGTGCGAGGACAGATATTAACCTGCGATCCACTGGTGGGAGCATCAATGATCTTCAGGACGATCAGTTGGTGAACCTGACTGCGGGTGGCGAGATCAACTTGACGGCTCAGGATGAAGTTGGCGGAAGTGTTGCTGCCGGGATGTTGACTGACCCCGACGGCAAACTGGAAGTGGCGGCGTCCAGTGTGGTGGATTCAACCTCTTCAACGGGCGATATCGCATTGAGAGGTCTGGGGGATCTGACGCTGCGGAACGTCAATGCAACGCTTGGCTCGGTTGACGTGATGGCGGCGGGCGATGTTCAAGTCGGTTCGGTTGTTGCGGGAACGGATATCGATGTGCTGTCAACTGGTGGGAGCATTAATGATCTTGAGGATGACCGATTGGTGGACCTTGCCGCAGGCGGTGAGATCACACTGACGGCTCAGGATGAAGTTGGCGGAAATGTTGTTGCCGGGATGGTGACCGATCCAGATGGCAAGCTTGAACTGGCGAGTTCGAGTGTTGCCGATGCAACGTCGACAGCCGGTGATATCGAATTGCGAGGTTTGGGTGATCTTGATTTGCGGAGTGTGAACTCGACCACTGGCTCGGTTGACGTGATGGCCGCAGGTGATGTCCAGGTTGGCTCGGTGACTGCCAGCGCAGACATTGACATTTTGTCGACCGGTGGAAGCATCAACGATCTTCAGGATGACTTGCTGGTGGATCTTGCCGCAGGAGGTGAGATCACGCTAACCGCTCAGGATAAAGTTAGCGGAGTAGTTGCTGCCGGGATGTTGACTGACCCCGACGGCAAACTGGAAGTGGCGGCGTCCAGTGTGGTGGATTCAACCTCCTCAACAGGCGATATCGCTTTGCGAGGTCTGGGGGATCTGACGCTCGATGACATCGCAGCAACCACAGGCGCCGTAGACATCGTGGCCGCAGGCGACGTGCTTGTCAGTTTGGTTACTGCTGGCACGACAATCGACATCATGACCTCCGCAGGGAGCGTCAATGATCTCGAAGACGACTTGGCAGTTGACTTCAATGCTGGGGGGTTGATTACGCTTGACGCTACTGACGAAGTCGGTGGAAACGCTGCCGCAACGGTCATCGACCCGGATGGAAAAGTCGAATTCGCCAATGGAAGCGTAGTCAACCTCAGTTCCAATACAGGCGCCGTCGCACTTCGCGGTTTGGGTGATCTTGAAATCGATGCCGTCACCGCCGGGCAATCGGTCAACATCATGGCGACAGGGAGTATTAACGACAATCAAAATGATGCCGTCGTCGACATTATTGCGGGCATGACGACTGCTGCCGATACCACTGACGACTTTATTACGCTGATGGCCGGGAATGATATCGCAGGTAACGGCGCTGACGGCAAACTCGAAGTGGCTGGCGGAAGTGTCCTCGTTGCCACCTCCACAACGGGAGGCGACATCGCTCTGCAAGCTGGTGGGTCAGTGGTTCTCCAGAACGTCAGTACTTTGGACGGATCGACAGCGATTAGTGAAGGCAACTTGTTACTTGAAGCAATCGGTGATGTAACACAGACATCAGACGGCACCATTGCCGCCTCGGGCCTTGCTCTGGTGGTGGACGGCAACACATTGCTCGACAACGCCAACAATGATGTCGATGTGATCGCGATCGATTCACAGGGACCGGTCCACTACACCAACACGGGTGACCTGAGAATTGACACTGTGACTGCTGAAAGTGTGGTCGCCAATCTTGCGGAGAGCGACGAGACTTCTCAGCTTATCGCAGCCCAAACGACCGTCACAGGCCTGACCATTGGTGCTGATAGTCGGCTTGTCGCGGATCGAGTGATCGCATCAACCAAAGTCGATCTTGGCGACGGCGTTGAAGGAGTCATTTTGGATATTGAAGGTGACTTTGAGCTGGAGGAATCAGCCGAACTTCTCACAGATTTGCTTGGCACGCAGGCAGGTGAGTATGACCTGCTGAGAATTGACGGAACCGCTTCGTTGGATGGACACCTTACATTGCGGGATGATCAAGCCAATGGACAGGCGATCATCACCGCAACCGAGGGTGTTTCAGGGGTATTCAGCAAAATCAATGGCGTCATACTCGACAACGAGTTTGGCATCGCGGCTACCTACACTGGATTAACCGTCGACGCGACTAAAGCGCTGTTGGGCGACACCAACTTGGACGGCAAAGTCGACGTGCTGGTTGATGGTTTCAGGCTTGTCAGAAACTTGGGGACTGAATCTGGATCTAAGTGGTCATTTGGTGACTTTGACGGCGATGGTGTTACCGATATCGAGACAGACGCACAGTTATTGATTGAAAATCTCGGGAAAACTTTTATGTTCTCTCGACGTCCTTCTTCGTCTTTCGTTCTGTCAGCTACTGCAGTACCCGAACCATCTGCCTTCGTGTTACTGATTGTATTACTACCCGCGATGACAATCGGCAGGCGGAATCGAACTACGCTCTAGATAATCTGACACCTTCGAAAATACCGATCCACGCGTCGAATGCGAGTCCTTCAAGCAGTGTACGATTACGCATTCTCTGTTAGTGAAGCCGATTGGGATTCTGATGCGGAATCCGTCCGGGCCATTCGGGATGAAGTCTTCGTTGTCG
>CAYTPS010000411.1:0-4369 GCA_964439245.1 uncultured Pirellulaceae bacterium
GCAATGCAGCTGATGGTTTGCGTGCTTGTTTGCACGATGAGTTCACTGATCTGTTCGTTTTTCATCTTCGCGGAAACCAAAGGACTAGCGGAGAAGAATCGCGCAAGGAAGGTGGCAAGATCTTCGGTTCAGGCAGTCGTGCCCCAATTTCTATCAATATCCTTGTCAAAAATCCGGAAGCCAAAGACCACGGGAAAATCTCTTTTCATGATATTGGTGACTATCTGGATCGGGCGGAAAAGCTCGCAATCATTCGCGATTACGCCAGTGTAGAAGGCATCGCTGCGAAGTCTGGATGGAAGAACATTGAACCCGACAGGCAAAACGATTGGCTAAATCAAAGAGATAGCACTTTTGATGCGTTTATGAAAATTGGTGACAAGCGTAGTGGTGCATCAGCTACTATGTTCGAAGAGTATTCAGGTGGCATCAAGACCAATAGAGACGCTTGGTGTTTCAATTTTTCTCACGCGACCGTCGCCGATAACATCGCGGCTTCGATAGACTTCTATAATTCTGAAGTTGATCGCTATCTACGCGAAGGCATAGGTGAAGCTGCTCGCTCGTTTGTCATCACTGATGCAAAAAAGATATCGTGGGATCGTGTGGAATTTCAGGGAGTCGAGCGTGGACGAAAAATCTCCTTTGACAAGAAATCTGTAACAAAGTCGCTCTACAGGCCTTTTTCGAGGGGGTGGGTCTACTTTAATCGCACCTTTAACAACTGCGTTTATAAAATGCCGCAGATTTTCCCCGAGAAGAACTCTTTAAATCGGGTGATTTGCTTGTCAGGGCCAGGGACTCAGCGTGGTGTTTCTTGTTTGATGTCGGGCGACCTCCCAGACGTTCACACTGTTCAAACAGGTCAGTGCTTTCCTCTCTACCTTTACAACGTGTCCAGCGCTGATGATGGCCTGTTTTCAAGCAGTGGTGAGAAGTCTGATATTACCCGTCGCGATGCCGTTTCCGACGAGGGTTTGGCTCATTTTCAGACCGCCTATCAGGGCGAAGAGATCAACAAGGAAGACCTGTTCTACTACATCTACGGCCTGCTGCATTCGCCCGACTACCGCGAGCGGTTCAATAACAACCTCGCCAAGGCGCTGCCCCGTATCCCGGCGGTCAAAACCTTCGCCGACTTCGCCGCCTTCCGCGACGCGGGCCGCGCCCTTGGCGATCTGCATGTGAATTTCGAGAGCGTGGAACCTTACATGGTCACGTTCAAGGAAGGCACCCACGACCTCATCCCTGAGGCGCAAGCCGATCCAGTGAAGTTCTACCGCGTCACCAAGATGAAGTTCGGCGGTAAGGGCAAAGAAAAAGACAAGACCACCGTCATCTACAACGCCAACATTACCATGCAGAACGTGCCGTTGGAGGCCTACGGCTACGTGGTCAACGGCAAACCCGCCCTCGAATGGGTGATGGAACGGCAGGTGGTCAAGCAGGATAAGGCCAGCGGCATCTTCAACGACGCCAACGACTATGCCAACGAAACAGTCGGCGACCCCCGCTACCCGATGGAGCTGTTCCAACGCGTGATCACGGTGAGCTTGGAGACGATGCGGATCGTGAACGGCTTGCCGGGGTTGGCGATTGACTGATTTGCAAGACTTATTTTGAGGGCGATATGGATTTAGAAATTGCAGCTGCTGCTGAGAGAAGCATTGTTAGTCAAGCTGAGCTCGTATCGACGCTTTCGCTGGCAGTGATTGGAGGGATGCTTGCCGTTCTCATCCAAGTTCGTACGCATAACTCGAGTGAAGGAACCAAAGAAATTCGTCTCAAGCACATTTGGCTTATGTGGAGTTCTATGACTTTGGCTGCGATTTCTATAGCGTTAAGCTATGTTGTTTCTGGCATGTTGGTCGAGATGTCACCGCAAATATTCTCTGTTAAGTTTGACAATTCAACGTCCTTTGGAAATCAGGATTTTGGCAGTGCACCGATGTCTGGCTTGCGGATTATCTCAGGCTTTCAGTTTCTGGCATTCCTAACTTCAATCGTTGCAGGCGCCATTTTTGTTGCAACCAATAGGACTTGAAAGGCTTTACTATGTTGAATCGACGGGACTTTATAAAGGGATCGCTTACTTCGTCGCTGGCACTTCTAACCGCACAGTACCCAGAAACTCTGGCGGCCCAAGACACTAGCGACTACGAGGGTATATTGTTCAACGGGCGGGTAAGCGGAGGAACGAGCGAGTTCTTCTTTCTTCGCAATGTCTCGTGGCAATTTATTAGTACTCGAGGCCTTTTTGGCGGACCGTTTGAATACGAAAGCCAACCTTTCTGGTCAAACGGAGCGAGGACAGCATGGGACTCGGCATTTTCTCCCTTCTTAGGAAGAGATGGGCGCGACATGTTGTTCGGTGACCAATCAGCGGCCTTTGAAGCGATGACAGCAGACCGGGCGGATTTCACGGAGACTGAATTTGGCAGGTCCTTGGCTGCCGCCCTGCTAGAAACCTATTCGGGTCAGCAAGACGACTTTATTGCTTGGTGTTCTGAAATTGGCATTTCGCCAGAAGGTAGACTGTTCAACAGCATAATCTCCGCGCAGGCATTATTTGCCGTTCAGTTTGCAACATACAACGAGACAACGATGGTTAATGCGGGGGGGCGAAGTTTCTTTGATAGATTTACGTGGGTTTGGCCTTTTTGTGGTGGATAATTAGAGGAATATTTAATGGCATTACCTTCAAATCATCGCTGGATTACAGTAGGCAACCTGTCCATCCGAAACAGAAAGGACGCTCCGCATTTCGCGCCAGCGTTTGTGTTGCAAGACCTGATTGACGCGATTGCAGATCGAATTGGCCAGAACAACACTCTGAGAAGCTATAGCAAAGATAGCCGCGTTATGTGGTGTGCTGATATGGCCGAAGATCAACAGTATCACCGGCTGATCCTTCAGACTGGGGACAAAAACGTCACCGGCGTTTCATTTCTAAATTTTCAGGCAATGACTACCCGCGACATCGAGAAAGAAGAGGATGAAGGAAGCCACTATGCCTCGCATATCCTCATCAGAAAGACGCCAGATGCTGCGGGGCAGTACCTTATCCTTATTGAAAAGGTGCCGGGAATTTACCTTTCGTCCATTAGGGACCATTTCACATGGTTATGTAATCATCCCAACTACCAGAAGACGGCCAACAACGATGATGGGCAGCCGAAGGTCTTTAGGCCCTATTTTGAAATTCTCGGGCACCAGTCAAAGACCATTCGCGAGGCGCTGAATACAGGTGTGTTGCAAGATATAGAGTTGGTAGGACATGATGAGAACTACCAAGATGGCTTGGATGAAGACCCGATTGTCCAAGAGGTCGTTCACGAGGCTCGCTTTGAGGTGAAACGCGCAGTGTCGGAAGATCAGGCCAGAACGGTGATTCAGAAGGCGCGCGATTTTATCAATGAATTTCGCGGTGCAGACAGCGCTCAGATGTTCATCAGGATCAAAGCAGCCAATGGCCAAATCAAGCGAACCGAAGTGGATTATGGAGGTGAAGAAATTTTGGAACAGGCGTTCGTTCAGAATGAAATCGTTAACGATTTTGATCCTCCGCTTACGCAGCGCTATGAAGATTTTCGCGATGACATGATCCAAAAGATGTTAGTAGTTGCCGCAAACGTGGGCGATTGAGATGGCTCTTCGAAAGCACAACAAGGTCTTTACAGTTTTCTCGTTTTTGAGGCTGAGTAGCGCTGACATCCGTTGGTACCAATGGACCTATCCAACCGCTCTTTTCTTGGTTGTGGTCGTAGGGTTTCACTGGCTTGGCAGTGTTTGGCTTGTCTACGATACTGATAAGCTGGTTGCTGATCTGAATTCTCTGATGGGGATTCTCGTGGGATTCTATATTGCTGCGCTTGCAGCTGTTTCCAGCTTTACCAACGAGAATCTTGACCAAGCTATGAAAGGGCGTGCCCCTACCTTAACGACGTCACGGCAGGGCAATGAAATCAAGGAAACTCTATCTCGCCGTCGCTTCCTTGCGGTTCTCTTTGGATACTGCGCCACGTTGTCGATTGGCATCTACGCTTTTGGAGTCCTGTCTGTACACGTAAGCCTCGTATCTACTGCTCCAGCGTGGGCAGATAGTCTGGTTTGGTTTATCGGCCAAGTTGGCTGGGCCTTATACACATGGATGATATGCAGCTTGCTCGTGGTGACTCTACTCGGATTGCACTATTTGGTTGAGAGGATGCATCGAGCGTAGGCTCTAGATGACAGTGTGGTTTGAAGTGTGGTATGTCCGCTTTTCGAGAGAATAATATCTATATTTATCAATATTATAAAACTAATATAATACTCCCTTCGTCTCCGCCACCCATACCTACGAGAAAATCTGAATTTGCCCAATTTG
>CAYTPS010000412.1:0-4359 GCA_964439245.1 uncultured Pirellulaceae bacterium
CTGTGGCGGCGTCGAACAACGCAACTTCCACGATCAGCTACTCGATTCGATGGATATCGAACGCGAACGCGGCATTACGATCAAAAGCAACACGGTCTCTCTTGATTTCACGGCCGAGGACGGTCAGAAGTATCTGTTGAACTTGATCGACACGCCCGGCCATGTCGACTTCTCGCACGAGGTTCGCCGGAGTCTGATGGCCTGCGAAGGTGCTTTGATCATCGTCGATGCGTCACAAGGCGTCGAAGCGCAGACGGTGGCCAATCTGTATCTAGCGTTAGAATACGATCTGGAATTGCTACCGGTTATCAACAAGATTGATCTTCCGGCGGCCGACATCGAACGCGCCCAAGAGGCAATCGACGGCGAGTTGGGACTCGATCCCTTCGCCGCCATTCCCGTTTCGGCCAAAACGGGTAAGGGTATCGAAAAGGTTCTCGAAGGAATCGTCAAGAATCTTCCGGCCCCTGAAGGTGACCCCAATGCTCCGCTAAAGGCGCTGATCTTCGACGCGCACTTTGACAAGTACCGTGGTGTCATTTTGCAAGCCCGGATCATGGAGGGAACGCTTAAGGCCAAAGACAACATTCACTTCATGCATGGCGGGCGCGACTACAAGGTCGATGAAGTGGGCTACAACCAATTGAAGCTGAACCCCAAAGACAAACTAACCGCCGGCGAGGTAGGCTACATTGTGGCCGGCGTCAAAAGCGTTCAGGACATTGAGATTGGAGATACGATAACGCTGGTCGATCGACCGGCCGAGGCTCCAATTCCCGGCTATCAAAAAGCGCGGCAGGTCGTATTTTCATCGGTGTACCCGATGAGCACCGACCAATACAAAGACCTGACCAAGGCACTAGACAAACTGGCGATCAACGATGCGGCGCTAACCTACGAGAAAGATTCTTCGGCTGCTCTGGGTTTTGGATTTCGTTGCGGGTTCTTAGGTCTGCTGCATCTGGACGTTGTTCAAGAACGCCTCCAAAGAGAATTTGATCTTGGGTTGGTAATCTCTGCTCCGTCGGTCATGTACAAACTGATCCTTCGAGACGGGACCGAAATCGAGGTAGACAATCCGGGTCACTGGCCGGATCCCACTCAAATCGATTCGGCGACAGAACCTTTCATCAAGGCCTCGATTCTTACTCCTGAAGAATACGTTGGCCCAGTAATGGAACTGTGCCGCGAGCACCGATCAGACAGCCAGACGATGAATTATCTCTCGGCCGGCCGCATCGAGGTTACCAGTGAAATGCCGTTGGGTGAGGTGCTGTTTGATTTCTATGGAAAACTCAAGATGATCACGCGCGGTTACGGATCGTTCGACTATGAACCAATCGAGTACCGCAAAACGGACATCGTAAAGGTTGACATTCTGGTCAACAAAGAACCGGTTGATACGCTGTCGTATCTGGTACACCGCGAGAAAGCTCGTACTCGAGCCCTACAGTATTGCGAGCGATTGGCCAAAGAGATTCCGCGTCATCAATTTAAGATCCCGATCCAAGGAGTAATTGGTGGAACCGTAATCGCCCGTTCGACAATTGCTCCATTTCGCAAAGATGTTACTGCAAAACTATACGGCGGAGACGTGACACGAAAGAAAAAGCTTTTGGAGAAACAGAAAAAAGGAAAGGCCAAGATGAAGCAATTCGGCAGCGTCAATATTCCTCAAAAAGCTTTCGTGGCAGTGTTGAAAAATGAGCAGGAGTAGGCGGTCATGTTTCAGTCGGCCCAAATTACGATCGATTTTGCCTAATCGCAAATAACGCAAAAACACTAGCCAGCGGCAACGTGCCCACGACAAATCACTGCTGTCGTGAAAGCCCTGATCGCTGATGACCAATCAAACCCTCAATTTCGGCCAGTCGCGCGGTGTCATCGATTAAAGATTGAGGCGCACTATCTAGTTTCAACCAGGTTCGAATCCGCAGGAACGTAAACACGTTCAGACCTGCGGTGAATCGCGCCGTTCCTGCCGTCGGCAATGTGTGGTTTGGACCGACGCCGTAATCGCCAAACACTTCGGCGGATTGATGACCGATAAAGATACAACCAGCGTGTTGGATCTTCTCCGCCACCGATGCGGCATCGGCGAGGTGCAATTCCAAGTGTTCGGGTGCCAATCGATTGCAAATTTCGATCGCCTCGTCCACGGTCTCGCAAGTGACCAACGCTCCATTGTTGGCCAACGACTGCCGGGCTACTTCGGCACTTGGCAGTTCCTTCAGCTGAGATTTAAGTTGTTCTTTTACCGCCTGAGCAATTGAATCGTCGGTCAAAATAAGAAACGGCCGAGCGTCAACATCATGTTCTGCTTGAGCCAAAAGATCAGCGGCAATGGTCGCCAGATTGGAAGAGCCGTCGGCAACCAACGCCAATTCAGATGGTCCGGCCAACATATCAATTCCGCAGTCGCCACTGACAATTTTTTTTGCTGCCGTCACCCAACGATTGCCGGGCCCAGCGATCATGTCACAGCGCTCAAATCCATCGAACCCATACGCCATGGCTGCAATTGCATGAGCTCCACCAATGGCCAGCATCAAATCGGCTCCGGCGACAAACGCGGCGGCCATCATGATGTCCGAGGGATTGGGTGACGCCACTACAACGCGTTGGCAACCGGCCACTCTGGCGGTCACGGCAGTCATCAACACCGTCGATGGTAGGGCAAATCGTCCCGCCGGAGCATAGCAACCGGCGCTGCGAATCGGCTCAATTGTATGGCCTGCCGTTCCACCGGGAACTTCTACGGTGATTTCGGATACTGATTTCAATTGTGCCGTCGCGAACGCCTCGATGCGACCGGCCACACGCTCTAGTAGTGCTAGATCAGACGCGTCGATGCGTTTCGTAGCGGCCTCCAACTCAGACCGCTCGATCTGGATGGGTTGATCCACGGTACGCTCACCAAATTCAGTCGCGAAGTGCCGGATACCCGCCAACCCTTCAGCTCGCACACGGTCGACGATCGCTTGTGATTGATCCAGAGTCGTGCGATCAATCGAATGAGTCAGATTGTCAGTGAAAAACTCTGCCGCGCTAATTTGTTTGATAATTTCGGCCACTTCACGATTCCAGTTTATTCTTTCGACGTACGATCCGATTCATTCGCCGTGCTAGTTCAGCGTAAACCTCTTCCAAACCAACGCCATTATTGAGCATCGCGACCAAGGAGAAATACATCACGTCCGCAGCCTCCCACGCCACCTCGTAGCGATCATCGCCTTCGTTGGCCTCGGCAAGTTCTCCCGCCTCCTCCAACAACTTCTTCTGCAGCATTTCACCGTCGTTGGCCAATTTACGAGTGAACGATTTCTCATCCGGCGAATCGATACGGACTTTGAGTCTCTGCACAACCGTAGCAATCGATCGTTCTTCACCAAAACATGTGTGCGTTTTGCGGTGACAAAACCCGGGTGGATCTTGGGTGACGGTAAAACGCAGGCAATCGGCATCGCAGTCAAACCGTATCGCGTGCAGTGCCTGAGTCGCTCCACTGGTAAGTCCTTTGACCCACAAACCACCGCGTGAGCGCGACCAGTAAGCGCCTTGCCGATGAGCAATCGCATGCAGCAAACTTTCCCGATTTGAATACGCCAACCCCAACGCAATGCCTAATGAATCACAGATGATCGTTGACCACAGACCGTCCGGACGATCTGATTTTAAAACTCCGCAGTAATAGTCGACGACCGTTTCGGAGTTTTGATCTAGCCATGCAGAATCGACACAAGCGTCGATGCGCTGTTTTTCCAGATCAATCAACTGTTGGGCCGTTGGCGATTGAACAACGACCTGATCGCCCTGCCCTGCACCGTCAGCGGAAGATCGCAAAACAAGAATTCGGTCGTCCGGAATCGATTCAAATGCGTCGCGCTCATCAGGCGCAACCACAATCCTTGCCGCGCCGATGTTCAACAGTTCCAAGGCCGAAGCATCATCAAGACCGGCCAACTGAAGTTGCAGATTGACGAAACCACTGGACTGTTTGACCACGCGTCCAAGCTGTTGAAGTTGACTTTCTGAAAGCACCTGTTGGCAAACAAGACACGCCGATCCAAACAGTGAAGCATGCCGGATCTCTGCAAGTAGTTGCTCTCGTGAGTTGCCTGTCGCTAAAGAAGCAATATCAAGATTGAGTTTGGGAACAATCATTGGCGAACATTGACTCCGGCTTTGATCAATTCTTGTTTCACGTCGCCGACGGTCATATTGCCATCGTGAAAAATCGACGCCGCCAGCACTGCGTGCGCTCCGTGAGCGAACGCCTCAACCATGTGCTCAACCGAATTGGCGCCACCGGATGCAATCACCGGCAACGCACATGCGGCTGTGACCGCCGACATCAGT
>CAYTPS010000413.1:0-4351 GCA_964439245.1 uncultured Pirellulaceae bacterium
CCGTGAAGCACGCGTGCAGGTTGATGGTGACTGGAACATCTACGGTATGGACACAGAAGACACGTTTGGACATTTCGACACCCTCGATGGGAAGCGTCTTGTTTCTCCGAGTAACCGCGTTGATATTTATTCACCGCGGTTTTCGGCGGTGCGGCGTGTCGACAACCTGCAAAAAGCGGAGTACTCTTCGCAAGTAACGCAAATGAAACGCAAGGAAGGCACCTTCCTTTCACGTGCTTCGGATGCGTCTTCGTCAACGAAACAAAACGTAGCCGTTGACACTAACGAAGCCACCTTAAAAGCGGTTGGATTTCGCGATCAAACGCGCGGCGTCTTATCAGACAACGTACTTCAATTGCGTGCCTCGCGCGAAGCCTTTCAACCTTATGAGAATTTCGAGCTAATGCGGTGGGGCAAGCACTCCAGCAGTGAAACAGCTCGCTTGGAAGCCGGTATGCAAGCCGCCAAAGTTTGGCAAGACAATCTGGGCCTTCAAGTGTTCGGCAAAAAGATTCAACCGATCATCGTCAACGACACGGTGTCTCTTCAGCAGATCGTAACGATCGAAACGGACGATGATAATGCTATCCTGCGAGTGACCAAGGTCGCCTCGAGAATTGCGGCGCGGCCCGGAGAAGAGGTTGAATTCACTATTCGCTTCGACAATCTTTCGCCACGCAAAGTTGGAAATGTAACGTTGGTTGACAATCTGACCAATCGTTTGCAATACGTTGTGGACTCCGCCGAATGTAGCCTCGATGCCAAATTCATCCACACCGACAATGATGCCAGTTCATTGACGTTGCGTTGGGAGATTGACAAACCTCTTGCGCCCGGCAAAGGTGGCGTAATCCGCTTCAAGTGTAGAGTTCGCTAGCGAACCAACGGTGCTTGTTAAGTAGCCGCACGCTATGGTTTCTCTTCGTCGGGACAATCGCATTGAAATTGCTTACACCCCGGGCAGCCAGCACCATACTTATCATGTAACGCTTGGGGTAAATCCACTTGAGCCACATTGGCAATCGTCGCCAGCCACGCGCAGACGTCGGCAAACTCCTCGCACAGATTCTTATACTTCGCTTTGAAATCCGCTTGCAGTTCCTGATCAGAACTCCCCTTGGCCAGCTCTTGAGCTTTTTCCGTTTCACGCAGGGCAGACGCCAGCTCACCGATCTCTTCAGTCAGCCACATAAACGTCGCCGGAATCCCGCGCGCCTGATCCTTTTCAAAATACATGGTCTTGATCAGACTTTGAAACTGCCCCACGGAAACGTCTTGTCCGCCACCGGCTTCTGGATCATTCATTGCCGGTGTCCTTTTTGCTCTGGCAGCCATCACAACCGCCGCCCGATTCACTCTCTTTGTTAGCGTCAAGCTGATCTTTTGCTTTGATAACAGGAGCGGAAGAAACGAGTATCTGATCGCCTTCGATTCGAACTTCAAACACGTCTGTCTTGAGCGTGCGATTGTCACACCAAGAGCCGTCACGAATATCAAATCGCCAACCGTGCCATGGGCAGGAAACTTCCGACTGCTCGAGAAAACCTGTTGCCAGTGAAGCTCCCATATGCGGGCACATGTCATCGATAGCTCGGTAAACGCCATCCTCGTTGAAGATCGCGATCACGCGCTCGCCAACCTCAAACGACTTACCCTTCCCCGGTTCGATATCACCAATCTTGGCGACAAATACAAAATCTTCCACGGCGTTACTCCAACTACTTAATTTCGTTGAGTGTCATGGAAGTTTGAACTTCTGTCAATGATTCTACCTTCATATCCCGATACGGCGTTCTACTGGCCACCGTCAGCGTCGAAGTGCTGCTCTTGATAAATCCGCCGGCCGTACTGAATTCAATACTGCCCTGCCCTTCATATCGATCAACTTTTGCAGCCGAATTGCCGCGACTAAGTCCTTCGGCAGACGTTTTCACTTGGACGGCAGTCTGCCCCGCATCGTCTTGAATTCGGTAACTATCGACACGCACGAATTCTCCAAGTTCTGATTTCACGTCGCGTTTAACTTTGGAGATATCGCTCTCTGACTGCCAAGACAAATCTGTCAGCTGCGAAACAGTCGTTTGGGCGGACTGTCCTGACAACATTTCTTTGACCGCCGATTGGTCAGGAAGCTTGGCAGTCTTCTTCTCTTGCCCTGCTTCGGTGGCAAAATCTGACACTTCTCCTGCCGGAGAAAGTATGAAGGTAGAAACCAATCCAACAGCCGGCTGGTATTGCTTGGTAACTTTTCCCGAAAGTCCGCTTCGATATACCTTGACAGCCGAATCGTAATTCAAACGCCGCGCAGAAACATCGCCCGGTGCACCGGAGGTGAGACGAATCCGCTTCAGTGTCTGCCGGATGTCTGCCCCCGCATCATCAGAGCTGATGACCTCCCACTCCAATTCCAAAATAGTCTCTGCATCAACCTTTCGGATGCGCGTATCGACTTTGGTCTCGATGTTGGCCTTCTTGGAAAGAGTCACATTAAATCTCTGGCCCGGTTTCAATTTCCAAACCAGTTTTTTAACCGCACCGCCCTGCCCTGCCCCGGCTGTCTTACTTGTCTCCTGCCAAGCGTACGCATTAGCCTGCACAACGCAAATCAATATCGTCAAAATTGCAAGTCTTACGGCTCTCATCGGCGTCTTCGGGTGAAGGATGTTGGTTTCGCAATTTTTAGTTTACCGTGAGGGAAGCCGCAAGGCTTTGAATCACGCATAAGCAAGATCTCCAATCTCTTGAAAGATCGCCCAAACAAAGGCTTTTCTGGATACTGCACTAACTGGCTACGTCCTCAACCCATGACTTGTTCAGATACCTCTTGTAATTTTCGCCTCCCGACTGGCGATAAGGATTGACGCCTACCAGACGCCCTTCCAAAACCGTAGCGAGCATTAGCATCTGAAGTAACTGGCCTAATCCTTCTTCATTGGCGGCATGAATATGCAGGTTTGTCGTCGGACAACCATCTTCTTTGTAAATCCGATTGGTTCCTTTGACTGTGGCATCCATGATTTGAGGCAGAGTTTTATCCGATATCGAATTCAGCTTATCCTGATTCCATTGACTCTCGCCAACGGGCAAAGGATCGCTGCGCCATGACCCAACAGTCAGGTTGTTGATCACTTTGTTGAGCGCACCTTCCAGGTGCTGGTGACCGCGTGAGTGGAGGTCGCGCGAGTTGACGTACGTTAACGGCAGAGCACCTTTCTCGTGCTTACCGAGGCTCTCGGTAAGCAGCCGGTCGTACCAAAACCCAACCGACTCCAGCGACTTGCTCCATGCTGAGAACACACGCGTTGAAAAGCCCTTTTTTCTCAACAGATGGTTAACTGCAACATAGTCCATGACCGCGTTTTGCCCCATCTTCGCGGTGCGGAAGTGAGTATTCATCGCCGATGCGGATTCCAACAACTTCACCACGTCGATACCCAGAATCGCAGCGGGCAAAAGTCCGACTGCGGAAAAAACACCGAACCGGTTACCAATCCCCTCAGGAATCAGATAACGCTCCTTACAGTCAATCGCATCGGCCAAGGAGGCGAGCTTACTTGTTTCGCAAGTCACAGGTACCACATAGTCGGCCAACTGTTTTTCTCCAACTAACAGTTTCAGTTTGTTATAAAACTGCCGAAAAGAGACCGCCGTTTCAAGAGGGTCGCCGCGATGGGAGATTACGACGATCGCCCACTTGCCTTCGAGACCATCGCCCCTGCTGTCAAATTCTAAGAACTCCAACAGTCCCTGCGACCGATCATTGTCAATGTTGTTCCCCGCGAAATACAAACGAGGCTTGCCGCCGCGCTGATCGCGACCAAGTTCGTTGTGATAGGGATGGCAGCAGGCCTTCATTAGCGCTCCAGCTCCCGAAGAGGAACCGCCGATGCCCAGCACGACAACTTTGTCCACAAGTTCGCCCAAACGACTGGCCGTTTTTAGTATCCGTCCCAGATCACTACTTTCCCGATCAGACTGGTAGACGTCCAACATGCGCTCGGGCATTTCGAGAAACCGTGCACCCGAGGACCGTTTCTCATCCGGGATCTTGATGCTGTCGGCATCCATTTGCGTGTCCTCAAAGAGTACCTGGTTGCGGCATGCAACCAACTTTTCCTTGAGGCCATCGAATTGAACTTGAGTGATACCGTGAGGAGAAATGAAGGCGCTGGCGGGATCAAAAACAAGAGGAGAGATCTTTGGCATAGTTCGCGTTTAAAACTGTATTCCTAGACAACAAAATTAGATCACTCTGGAAATATTTTTGGGCCCGACATTTCAATTGTGACCAAATATATGCTGACTCCTAGGGCCTTTTATCATTTTCTATTTGCTAATTTGAAACGGCTTG
>CAYTPS010000414.1:0-4344 GCA_964439245.1 uncultured Pirellulaceae bacterium
GAATATTTGCGGCCAAATAATTCAGTAGGATGAATAGACTTAGCAATGTGCACGGATTAATTTCCTTGTTCTCTGCTCACAATTGCGTAGTACGGTTTGGGCTCGAGAACCGAGCGACAAGTGCGTCCGGATGTCTAATCCGGCGACGTACACGTTGGGAAAACGGAAATTGCTCTTGGGTTTTGGACTTGCTTCTAGGCCTCCTAGTCTACTTAGCCTCCGCTGGTTAGCCAGTCCATAGTCTTTGTGAAAAGGTGGTTTGTCCCTGTTGAGGGCCCACTTTCTTCTGTTAGTTTCCCGTAGATCTTCCAAATGCCAGATTTGACGCCCGGCTCCAAACAAACCAAAGAATCAGGAAAAACTAAGGGGCGCATCTCTTTGGTGGCGCGGATATTGCACAAACGAGAGTCGCTGTTTGCGCTGACAGAACAGGCGATCATCTCTGGGGTCAACTTCCTGTTTACGCTGATGCTATTGAAGTTTGCCCCTTTGGAGACGCTTGGCGTATTTCAGATGGGGCGGTTTTTAATGTTGCTACTGGTCGGAATGCAGAATAGCTTGATCTCGTTCCCCTACACGATTGCCTTCCGTCAAATTGGTCAAAACGATCTCGAGTCTTCGAAGCGGTACGCGTCGAGTCAGCTTATCCTGGCGATTTTGTTTTGCTCTTTGGCGGTTGTGTTCGTCGGGGTCTGTCTCATTTACCCTTGGAGCAGTTCTATCTTTTGGATGTTGGTAGCGCTGCTGTTTGCGGTGCCAATGTTTCTATTGCGAGAGTTTTCTCGGCGTCACGAGTTTGCACACCTGCGCGTCGAGTCGGCCATGTGGTTTTCCATGTTGGCGGCTGTTCTGCAGATTGGCGGGCTGCTAGTGCTCCATTGGAACGCCGCCATCAACGCGTCGTCCGCCATGATTGCGCTCGCCCTTTCCTATGCGGTTACTAACGTCCTCTGGCTTGGCTGCCGTCGCCACGAATTCAATTTAAGCCGCGCAGTTTCAGATAGTTCAATCGAATTATCGGAGCCGTCAAATTATTCGGTATCCAAGACGCTGAAAACGAATTGGCAACTCGGTCGATGGATTTTTTCTTCGCAGTCACTTTCGGATTTGTTGTTGACGTCGATTCACTGGCTGATCACTCTTGGAGTCGACAAAACGGCTGGTGGCGCTTTTGCTGCCTGCTTTCAGGTTGCTTCGTTGCTCAATCCCCTAGTGATGGGACTGACAAATATGCTGCCGCCCCGTTTTGCAAAAATTGCGGCCGAGGAAAACAGAAAACAGCTTTACGTTGCCGCTTCTGCTTCAGCGAAATCAATGTTGTGGATCTTACTTTTGACCAGCGTATTTCTGTGTCTTACCAGTCCATGGTTTTTGAATGTTCTGGCCAAGGAACCGATCGCGCACGCCACCACGGTTATGTTTTTACTGGTGGCAATGATGGTGGTTCAAGCGCTCGGGATTCCCCCTTTTCACGGGCTTAACGCTATGTCGCTTCCGCAGAAAACGGTCGTTCCACAAGCGGTTGGACTGATGTGTGGCATCATTGTGTTCTTATCGCTAGGGATTTCTTGGGGCGCCGCGGGTGCCGCAGTAGCGCTGTTAATTGGGCGGACACTTGTCACAGCGTATACGTTTTGGGAGTTCCGCCGCATTGCCATGTGCGGCGGGTAGTTTTCCAAAAAGGCTAACGCGCGAAGCAAATTCCGACCCAAATCGTTGCCGAAACTCTCGGTCGTTGGTGAGAATCATCCCCCTTCAGCGTGCAGGTTGTATGGGTAGTTCAGGTAGTTCTGGAGTTTCAGGCTTGTTATTCCGAACTGCCTACACGACATTATAGATCCTTGTCTGCTCAACCTCTCGTCACGTTTTGCTCGTGAAAATCCTAGTCGTCCACAATTATTACCAATGTCGCGGTGGCGAAGACCAGTGCTTTGAGGATGAGATTGCGCAGCTCGAGTCTCACGGCCACGAGGTCATTAAGTACACCCAACACAACGACTCGATTGAGGACCGCAATCATTTCTCCGTAGCCCTCACGACGCTCTGGAGTCGTAAAAGCTACCGTGAGGTCCTTGAGCTAATTCGCGCACATCGCCCTGACGTGATGCATTGCACGAACACGTTTCCCCTGATCTCGCCATCGGTGTACTATGCCGCCGCCAAGGAATCGGTTCCGGTCGTCCAAGCATTGCATAATTTTCGCATGATGTGTCCGGGGACCTACCTTTTGCGTGACGGCAAGGTATGCGAAGAATGCATCGGAAGAGTTTTTGCCATGCCGGCCGTTCGCCATCGCTGCTATCGCGGCAGTTTGGCCGGCAGCGTGACCGTCGCATCACTGTTGAGCCTTCATCGGTTGTTGAAATCGTGGAAGAAAAGAGTTCACGCCTTTTACACGTTGACCGAGTTTTCCAAGGGTAAGCTTGCCGGTCTGGGCGTAGAACCTGATCGTATCGTCGTAAAACACAATTGCGTCAATCCAACACCACCAACGCCGAATTACGAACAAGGCGACTATGTCATTTTCGCAGGACGGTTGTCTCCAGAGAAGGGCATTGATGTCATGCTCGACGCGTGGAATAGCCACAAGCCTCCCTGCAAATTATTGATTGTTGGTGATGGGCCCTTGGCTGAAGTTGTCGATGAGGCTCAAAAAGATAATCCGATGATTGAATGGTTGGGACAGAAATCACTGGAAGAAGTTCTGCACCTGATGGGAGGCGCGCGTTGCCTGATCATGCCCTCGGTCTACTACGAGACGTTTGGCCGTACGATCATCGAGGCGTATTCTGTTGGGACGCCTGTTGTCGTTTCAAGATTCGGAGCGATGCAAGAGTTGGTGCACGATGGAGTAACGGGAAAACTGTTTGAACGTGGGGATTCGGCCGACTTGATCTGCAAGGTCAATGAAGTTGTCTCAGATCCAGAGGTACACGCATCAATGAAACGCGCTGCGCGTGTTGAATTCGAGAACAATTTCACCGTGAGCCACAACTTTCAAAAACTGCTGGACATATACGAATTGGCGATTTCCAACGCGCGAACGGGCAACTTTGGCAAAGTTTCGACCGCCAAAGACAAGGACTTGGTGGAACTCACTGGTCCAGAAGCTGCGCGACGCATCCCAATGCATCATATGGGCAAGAAAACGGCGACCGAGCAGGAACCTACTCAAGAAGAAGTGGGTTCTCGGTAGTGGGAAGCTAACTGCTTTTTCGAACAGCTGTGATCAAGGCCTCGAGGGCTTTCGTTTCGGTGGATTCTGCGAGATGCTCTTTCAACTCAGCCCCGCGATCAGAAAGCGACTTCAAGAAGCCGCTGTCCTGTTCTACTTTGAACATCAGGTCGGCTAATTGCTGCCGATCGGCGTTTTGGTAAAAGCCCGGGTAGTCGTCGCCCAACAGACCGATGGTGGCTGTGATTTCATGTGCGATGATGGGCACGTCGTTCACGATGGCTTCCGAAAGAACTGCTGGGCCACCTTCGGAGTGGGAACTGAGCACCATCAGGTCGCACTGTGTTAGTTGCACGAGTGATCGGTGGTGGCTGACCGGGCCTATCCAGCTGTATCGTGGATTTTCTTTCATCTCGCGCTTTGCTGCTTCGACCAGTGGTTTCTCCAAAGCGGCTCCCCACTGAATCACATGCACACGTGACTCTTCTGGCAAAAGTCGCGCCGCCTCCGCCGCCGCCAACGGATCTTTCACTGCTCGGAGATGGCCGACGACTGCAATTTTGAAAGTCGCTGGATCTCGGAAGGTTTCTGGAAGTGCATTGATCTCGTCATCGGAAGAATTCACGGCGGTGGCTGACTGAGCAATGACAACGGCCTTTTCTGCGAACCGAGAGTCAACCTTTCGTAACAGCTCAAGCGACGCGGGCTCTAGCAGCACAATGCGCGTCGCCGCCTCCAATGAAGCAAACGCTTGTCTGAACTTTGCGTTGGACGGATCTCTGACAAGATCGACGTTCAAATCTGTGCCTGTCATGATGACGATCGTCGCCATCTTAGGAAACTTGTTTGACGCGTCGATGATTGCGGAAGAGTTGTTGGTGGCATGGAGAGCAATCAACACGTCTGCGTTAGCCTTAGTGATTTCGTCGGAATCGGGTTCAACCGCGATCGTCACCATGTGACCAAGCACGCTCAGCAATCGCGTCCAGCGCGACGCAGTGATCTGGTTCCCCTGGGTTTTAGTTTGCTGTTTCGGCGTGGCGATCAAGACTTGCATTAAAAACTTCAGCCTTCTAATTGCCAAAAAGTTCTGCGGCTTCAACGAATCGAAGTGCAATCATCGTCAATATACCGGGACAGATAGACAAACCAAACCAGCAAACTATTCC
>CAYTPS010000415.1:0-1525 GCA_964439245.1 uncultured Pirellulaceae bacterium
CACTGACCGTGACCAATGGCGTGTTCAATCTTGCGGGAACAACCGGGCTGACATCTAGTTCTGGCGATGGAACAACGACGGTGACCATCGAAGGTCCGAACAGTGCGATCTTTGCGGCGCTTAACGGTTCGTCTTTCGTACCGACCGGCGACTTCAATGGTGTCGCGACGCTGACGATGGTTACGAGTGACTTGGGCAACACTGGCAGCGGTGGAGCCCAGTCGGACACTGACGTGATGAACATCACCGTCAACTCGATCAATGATGATCCGTTTGATGCGAATTCGGGTTCCTTTCCTACGGACATCACGGTGACGGAAGATGTCTCGAGCAACGTTGATCTTTCAGCGATCAGTATTCAAGATGTCGACGATGCTGGAAATGACTTGACGGTGACGTTGACGACTTCAGCCGGCGGCAACCTTTCGGCTGCCGCGGGAGCCGGGATCACGATCGGCGGATCGAGCACCGCGTTGACGTTGACCGGTTCGCAAGCGGATTTGAACGCGTATCTGGACGTCGCCAGCAATGTGACTTACTTGCACGCCACCGCGAACTTGAATGGCAACGACGCCGACACGATCAACGTGGTTGTTAATGACAACGGCAACACAGGATCAGGCGGCAGCAGCGATCAGGACTTCGGCACGGTGAACGTTGACATCACGGCGGTTAACGATGAAGAAGTCCTCGCGATGAACACAGGAACGACGGTTGCCGAAGGTTCGGCAGGGACGACCATCACCATAGCGATGTTGGAAACGACTGACGTGGACAACACCGATGCGGAATTGATTTACACGGTCAATACGGCGACTGCCAATGGCACGTTGCGGTTGAGCGGAACAGTGTTGGGCGTGAACGATACGTTTACTCAAGCGGACATTGAGGCAGGGAACGTCACGTATGATCACGATGGTTCGCAGACAGCCAGCGACAGTTTCGATTTCACCATCGACGATGGAGCGGGAACCGACACATCGGCAACGTTCAACATCGGGGTCACCAACGTCAACGATGCTCCGGTGAACAGTGTTCCGGGTGCTCAAGCGGTTGACGAAGACACATCGCTCTCCATCACGGGGATCAGCGTGGCGGATATCGACGATAACCTTTCGACAGTACGGTTGACTGTTAACGACGGAACGCTGAATGTCACGCTGGTTGGTTCGGCTTCGATCAGTGCTGGAGCCAACGATTCGGCGGATTTGACGCTGTCGGGTTCATTGGCAGATATCAATGCGACTTTGGCCGCCCTGAGCTATCAAGGCAACCTGAACTATAGCGGCAGCGATACGCTGACGGTGTTGTCGACCGACAGCGATGGAGCGACCAATAGTGCCACCGTTGCCATGACGGTTAGCCCGGTCAACGATGCCCCGACGAACGGAGGTACTTTGCCTTCTGACGTGACGGTTACCGAAGATGTCAGTAGCGACGTCGATTTGTCTTCGATTGTCCTGAGCGATGTCGATCACGGCGGAGGCGTATTGACAGTTCGGCTGACTACCTCAACCGGAGGAAA
>CAYTPS010000415.1:1535-4342 GCA_964439245.1 uncultured Pirellulaceae bacterium
GTTGGCGCTGGGATTACTATCGGCAGCAACGGAACCAGTCAGGTCACTCTGCAAGGGACGCTTGTTGATCTGAACACGTACCTCAACAACGCCAGCAATGTTCAATACCTGCATAGTACTCCTAATACAATCGGTGACAACGCGGACACATTGCAATTCGAAGTAACCGACAACGGTAACACGGGGGCTGGCGGCGGATTGTGGGTCGATTTTGGAACGGCCAATGTCGACATCGCTAACGTCAACGATGCTCCCGTGATCACTGGCGGACCAGGCACTTCCAGTCTGACCGAAACCAATTCGGGCCTCATCGATAACGGCACTTTCACAGTGACAGACGTTGACCTGTCCAACAATGTTATTGCGGCGGTCGATTCGGTGGTTGTTAGTGGCACTGGCGCCGCCAGTGTCCCGGTCGCCTTGAATAATGCGACGCTGGAAGGATTTCTCAGCGTTTCCCCAACTGCGATTCTCGACGGGACTGAGACCAACGATGCCTTGACGTGGAATTTCAACAGCGGCGGCGACGCTTTCGACTTCCTAGCCAACAGTTAAACGTTGATTCTCATCTACACCGTCAGTGCCACCGATGACGCTGGGACCACTTTGTCAGATACTGAAACGGTAACGGTCACGATTACCGGAACCAATGATACGGCATCTATTGCTGTTGTCGATGTCGCCGGCTCTGTCGCCGAAGATGCTTCGACGCCGAATCTTACTGATAGCGGAAGCGTATCGTTCAGTGAGCTGGACGCGTCGGATGCGGTCAGTTCGGCGGTTGCGATTACGAGCACGTCGACAACAGGCCCAGCCATCCCGGCGGGCCTAACGACTGCATTGAATTCGGCGTTGAGCCTCACACAAACTGGCACCAATAATGGCTCGATCGCTTGGGATTTCAGCGGCGCCAACAGCCTCACGCAGTATCTGGCCGA
This sequence comes from uncultured Pirellulaceae bacterium, assembly GCA_964439245.1. GTDB lineage: Bacteria > Planctomycetota > Planctomycetia > Pirellulales > Pirellulaceae > Mariniblastus. The sequence goes on from CAYTPS010000415.1 coordinate 2,474, forward strand.
CGGTGAGACGGTTACCGTCACTTATGCGCTCTCAGTAGCTGATGACAGTGGAACTGGCTCCGACACCGCGACTCAGGATGTGACGGTCGTGATTACGGGCACCAACGATGCGCCGTCAATTAGCTCCTCAAGCACGGCGTCGCTGACCGAATTAGATTCTGGGCTGACGGCCACTGGCAGCATTTTGGTCAGCGATGTTGATGCCAGTGACTCGGTTACTGCGACCGTTGACATGGTTGCTATTGGAGGCAGCGGCGCGGGGAGCTTGCCGGCGGGGCTCGACAATGCCACGCTGCAGAGTTTTCTCTCAGTTGCCCCGACAGCGGTCGTTGACGGTACGACGACCAGCGGTAGTGCAACCTGGAATTTTAATAGCGGTGCGGAAGCCTTCGACTTCCTGGCGGCGGGCGAGGATTTAGTGTTGACGTATATGGTGACCGCGACGGATGACGCCGGTACACCATTGGGTGACACTGAGACCGTCACGGTAACTGTTTTTGGCACCAACGATGCACCTGTCGCGGCAGGGATTGAGGCCTCAGCGATCATCTACAACGAGAATGACTCCGCCGTTCAAGTCACCAATTCGATCACAATAACCGACCTAGACGACCATCAGATTGAATCGGCGTCTGTCCAAATCATCGGCAACTATTTCAGCGGGCAAGATGTTTTGTCGGTCACGAACACGCCCAGCATTACGGCGGTTTGGGATGCTTCAAGTGGGACGCTTACATTGACTGGTGCCGATAGTCTGGCAAACTATGAAGCAGCTTTGCGTACCGTGACGTTTGAAAACACCAGTGACGCGCCCGATGGAGCTACACGCACGGTGAGCTTTATTGTGAATGACGGAGACGTCGCGTCGAGTGCCGTGACCCGAGACATTATCGTCGTTTCGGTGAATGATGCTCCGATGATGCCCGCAGACGCCAACGTTAGCATTACCGAAGGCTTGACCACCGTTGGCACATTTGCTGGTGCTGATGTTGAGGGAGACACTCTGTCTTACTCATTGACCGGTTCTGATGCGTCGTTGTTCACGATCGACGCTGTGTCTGGGCAAGTCACCTTCAGGATGGCACCTGATTTTGAGGCACCTGTCGATGCAAACGGTGACAATCTGTACGACATTACGGTCGTCGCGACCGACGATGGGCCGGGCAACCTTAGCGATAGTCAGAACGTTTTGGTCTCAGTGACCGATATGAATGACAGTCCCTATGCTGAGAATCAAACGCCCACACAGGTTGGCGCAGGGCAAGAGGTTACAATCAGTCCGGACAACATGCGATACGCGGATGCGGAACAGTCCGCTTCGGAGATTGTATTTACCGTCACCAATGAGGCAACTTACGGTGTGTTGACGCTAAACTACGTGGTTCTTCAGGCGGGTGATACGTTTACTCAGGCCGACGTGGAGGCGGGACGAGTCGCGTACCGAAACCTTGACTTACGAGGTCGCACCGATGTGATTCGGGTTGACGTTACCGATGGCCAGGGCGGCACGACGTTGGGGCAATTGCTTTCGCTGGAAATCGTTGCAAACATTTCTGGCACCGGTGGGGGCGGAGGCAACGGAGGCGGTGACGGTAGTGATAGCAACAGTGGCGATGGATTTGGCGACAATGGTTCGGAGTCAGATAGTGGTGGAAACGAGCCCGGAGACGACGCCGAGGGAGAACCGGAAAATGAAGTGGAACTACGTCCGATTTTGCAGTCTCCAGCGGCTGCCTCGGCCGAATCCCATGAGCAGCTTGTCGCGCGAACGATGGCTCAGTTAGAGATGAGTGCGGAGCAACTGTTGTCCGCAGAGATTTTAAGGGAAATTGATGACTCGGATTTAGCGCAACGAATCTTGATCGGTGT
>CAYTPS010000416.1:0-4321 GCA_964439245.1 uncultured Pirellulaceae bacterium
GGAACCTATCTGGTCCAAGAAAAGACTGGGCGACAAGAAGACGCCATTAAAGTGTATGGGGCGCTCGTCGGGGCGCATCAGCGCGTAGTAGGGGATAGCCTTGGTTGAATTTCCAAGCTCAACCAACAGCTGATCAACCTCTGGTGATGAGGTTGATTTGTCTGCCTTCAATACAACTACATCATTCGACTCGACCCACTGCTTCATCTCTTCGGTGTTCAGAGCGAACCGCTCTGTTGTTTTGCACGTCGCTCACCAATCGGCGGTGAAGTCAACAAACACCGTTCTCCCGTCGGCCAGATGTTGGTCAAGAGTCCAGCGGGTGTACTGCTGGTAATCTAGCTCGTTAGCAGGTAGCAGCCCAAAAAAGCTGAACCAAATGGCAAAAGCGCCAATCAATCCGCTTATTCCCCATGACTTGATACGTTCTCCCAGTGGCGCAGTCATTGGTGTACGGCCCATCCACCAACAGGCAAATCCCAGTATCACCAGCAACGACAACAGCGATACCATGTACTTTGATTCTATCGATCCGGCCAAAAAGACGGCGGTGCCCATCATGACAAACCCCATAATCTTTTTGAATGTCTCCATCCAAGGCCCTGGCTTGGGAAGATACTTGGTAAGTTTTGGCATTGCCCCGAGAACGACATAAGGAAGGCCCATACCAAGCCCCAACGCTGCAAAAACCATATAGGTCAGATAGGGTGGCTGAGAGATTGCCCAGACCACTGCGGGAATCAAAAGTGGTCCACTGCAGGGGGTTGCCAATATTGTTGTCAGAATACCTTTGAAGAACGCGCCGACCACACCCTCTTTCTGCTCGATACTACTGCCACCGAAACCGGGTACAGGAATCTCCCAGACGCCAAAAAAGCTGAGACCAAACACGACGACGACCGCAATCATGACAACTTTGAAAGTCAGGCTTTCAAATTGCTCGCCCCATCCCAGCCCAAACTGCACTGCTAGAAACGCCAACACCATGAATACCGAGAGCATTCCCAAGCAGAAAACTACATTCAGGAAAAAAACCCTCCGAGGATTTTGACCGGCTTGCTGCATAAACGACATAACCTTGAGCCCAATTACTGGCAAAACGCATGGCATGAAGTTCAAAATGAATCCGGCAACTAACGCTGCTGGAACCACGAACCAAGGCGACGCGCCTTCCCAGTCGCCACCGTCTTGACCAGCGTTCATCAAATCGACTTGGTTGCGGACCGCTTCTTTTACTTGCTCGATATTGTGTCCGGCTTCGATGAATCTTAGCCCCTTGCCTTCTACGGGCTGACCAATGCCAATATCGGCCGACCAATCGATCACCGTAGGACGGTCGCAGGTCTCTTCACTGCAAGTCATCATCAGCATTAGACCGCCAATGGTGTTGGAGTCGTTCTCCACCGTGCGCGGGACGTTGACGTCATAGGTCCAGGTGACAGGTTGCTCGTAGTATCGAGTCTCCTCTCCGTCCAACGTTTTTTGGATCGGTATCTGTTTCGAATATGGACCATTAACCGCCCAATTGCCCGTCTTTTGAATCGCAATCAAGGTCGCTTTGGCAGGTGCCAATTCAGTATCGTCGGAGTGCGGATAGACGTGGAAGCCATCGAGTGGTTCGGCCAAGATCGAAATGCGGATTTTGTCTCCCGGTTCAACAGAACCGCTGACCGCCTCATCGCCCTTTCCTATTCGAGTCATCGTTCCGGATAACACAACGTGCAACGTAGAGATCTTAAACTTCTTGCCCGCCGCGACCTTTTGTTGCTGCCCTGCAAAGACCGCTGTTAAGGACTCGCTGACTGGGAAACAAGATCCGTGTTCGCCATCTTCGCACGCTTGACCGTCGTACTTCACTGTGATTTTGACGTTTGCAGGATCGATCCCTTTTTTGAATTTCAACGGCGCAGTGAACGCGATCTCTCCCACATGCTCTTCGGCCTTAAACTCTTGGCCAGCAACGTCCTTCACATGAGGGTCTTTGTTCGGTTGGAAATCTCCTGTCAATTCGACATCTTCGGAATCGTCAATGCGAATTTTGGTACGCTTTGGGGCGCCAACACCGGTCGGCTGAGTCACCGAGAAAATATGCATTGCTTCGGCGACCTTGGCCTTAACAATTAGCTCTCCAGTGCCGTCGCCATTTGACGAAAAAGTGGCCGACAAAGTAACTGGTTCCTCAGCGACTGCTTGGCCGGCGTCTTTGTTGCCAAAAGGGTTTGTTTGGCCAAACGGGCTATCGCTCTTGAAATCTGGTACTTGAAAACCATTCTGTCCCCGAGCTGAGCCGGCGATCAAGAACGCAAAAATAGCGCAAGATATCAGCATCCACAGAAACAGAGGCGATCCGAGGTGGCTTCTAGTACATCTGTTTGAAGAGCAAAGTCTGTATTTGGACTTCATCAACATCACTTTTTGAATATCAAATTTGGTTACTTGCCGGTCGACAACACATTGGCGCGGCAGGACGACTTGCCCCGGAACGGCTATTGGCAGGATACCGCAGCCATCGACAACTGAAAAGCTCATTCCCCCCAGAGTGCTGATGGCAACAGGAAACCCCACTTGCTATAGAATCAAGAAGCACGATAGTGAAATAGGCCGCCTTTAAGGTACCTGTTGATCACTCGCTTTGTTCTGCACCGGGGTTGGCAAAAGCTCCCTACGGGCGGCCCCGCTTGATGTTTGACGCTTCCAATGCGCAATTCTTTCGAGCGCCCAAAGCAAAACCAGATGGTCAAATGGCTTCTGGTAGCCACCGGAGGCCCAAATTTGGGGCAGCTTTAACGTCCCAGAAGAGTTTGTTTGGCGTCTTTAGGAGCCGGTTGCGAGGTTTTGGCGGCTGACTGGTTTTCTCTTTCGAAGAAACCGGCAAACTTGGCAGTTATTTTGCGTCCGTTGATTGGAATGCAAACTCCGGTCGCCGAACATACCTGCCCGTTGAATTCAATCACTGGCATCCCTACGGCCTGGAAGTCGACACTTGGGTCTAATTGGCAAGGAACGAAAAATTGAACCTGTCCTTTGTGTTTTTCGATGCGGCGGTTGAACACGGGATCGTTTTCGGTAACTTCCGCTGGAACATTGGGAGCAAAGACACCGCGTGTTTTTACTGATGGGTTGGCAACAACACTAATTTTGGTTGGGGCGGGCGAGCCCTCTGGACCAACGGAGTAGATATAGTGACCTTTGTCGAGATCGACTTGCAGCACCAAGTAGCCCTCGCTCGTTCCCTTCTCTAGATGGAGGCGGGCCTCAAACTCCCACGGCTCACGTTCCTCATTTTGAGTTTGGCCAGCATTAAACGGCGACTTAAACGCTTGTGAGAATCCGTTTTGATTCGTATCACTCTTTTGCACAGCCTGAAAAGAATCAGCCTGCCCGAAAGAGTCGCTGGTGCATATCAGCATTAGGACAACGGCAGCCATTATGCCGCGGCTCTCGGTCCTCAATCTCACAGCCGACACCTGCCGTTTTCCACATTCTCATCCAACCATCCTTGTTTGGAGAACACGCTTTAGAGTATTAACAGCCATATGGCTTTCCCTGCCATGGCACCCTTGGACGGCACGTTACATGGCTGCCTTACCCCAAGCAACTGCATTTCTTGGCAAATCTGCAGACTGAGTCGCAAAATGGTCCTGCACACCGCTGATAAGGCACAGACCAACACCGAATTAGTGCTATCACTTTTGCCAGCTCACGGTGGAGCAAACGCGCGAGAGCGCCAGAAGAGGATTGGGCTTTGAAAATGCGAATGAGAGAAACGCTCACGGCGCGCAAAACAATCCGACAACATCCAATGTTGTCGAATCGTCAAGTAGTTCGAAGAACGCGCCGTTGAAGTTAAAGAGTAGGCGACTACTCGGCAGGCGTCACGTTCTCGGCGCGTGGTCCCTTAGGGCCTTCGCCTTCTGAGTAAGTTACTTTTTGTCCTTCGTGCAACTCATCGAATCGGACGCCTTCTACATTTGTAGCGTGGAAGAACATGTCTTTGTCTCCGCCGATGTCAATGAATCCAAAACCCTTATCAGTCAATCTCTTGATTGTCCCCTCAGCCATACCTCTAAACCTTCAAAAAAAACCTGTACATCGCAACCACGCCAATCAGCCTTCCAATCGAGTGGACAGTTTTGATTTTAAGAAACATTTTTTTGAATAACAACAAAAAAAAGGCTGATTTTGAAACTTTCTCGCGGCTTCGTAGCTATTCAGATACCTTTTTCCAAGCCAAAACCTAACTCTGCCCTAGAAAATCGTGCTTTTTAAAATCAAAGACGACTTTTGTGGCAGTGCCAGAAACAATGATTCAAATAAAACA
>CAYTPS010000417.1:0-1586 GCA_964439245.1 uncultured Pirellulaceae bacterium
AAAAGAATCCCTACGAAGGCGCTATTGACCTGATTGCGATCTGTCGAATAGTGTTCATCCACAAATCGTCTCAATCGCTCGATATATTGACTGAGGCTAAACTGGAGCGGCGGTTTCGCAGCGCGTCCACGGATTTGGACCGGTTCTATGCTGGTTTGTATCTGGTCGAATTGCTTAACTTGCTGACCGATGAAGCCGACCCGCACGAATTGTTGTTTGATGCGGCCTGTCTTGCGATCGAGCGTATTGATAGTCAATCTTCGCTGAAAGATGCTTTGATTGAGTTTGAGATTCGGATGTTGGATTTGCTGGGGCACTTGCCCATGCTGACTCAATGTGTGAGTTGCGGCAGGACGAGAAAAACGATGAACCGGGTCCATTTTGGACTCAATGAAGGAGGCGTGATTTGCCCGGATTGCCGAGCGGGAAAACAAAACATCATTAGTCTCAGTTCCGATGGATTGGAATTGTTGCTGACTTTGACAGATCACACAAAGATAAAAAGTATGAAGACTACGCAGTATTCTTCGAACCACTCGGCCTATCCAGAAGTAAGACGTTTGGTTAGCAAGTACATTTTACATTTGATTGGTTACCCACCGCGATTGCAAAAGTACTTGGGAAATCTGTAGCGTCACAGTGGGAGCTCAATCATGCGTGATTGGCTCTACAAACAAAAAAGAACAAGTTTCATTGCGAGACAAGGAAGTCAAGCATGCCGTTGTCAAATCGTATTTCGTCCACTGGTCGCCGATGCCACAGATGGATCAGCCTGCCCCTGTTTGGTGCACTGTCTTTGACATTGCTAACAGGTTGTGCGACCCTGCAAAAAGGCGTTGATAAGATCGGGGATAAATTCTCGGGAAAAAAACGCACCTCCAGTTCTCTAGTCAGCGAGGAAGATTCGCTTGATCCGATGGGCGCACGAAGTCATCGGCGAATTTTGTGGGACGATTTGACTCCCTCTCAACTATCGAGCACATTCAAAAATCGACTCGGTAATCAAGACGGGGTGGCTGCAGCGAAGCAATCGTTTAACACGGGTAAGCAACTGTTTGATCGGGCTACCCAGATGATTACGTCTAATCCTGACGGCAACCAGCATACTTCGCTGTTCGTCGAAGCAGCCAACCATTTCCGTGCTGCATCGTCCAGTCATCCAGACAGTTCCCTTGCCGAGGACGCGATGTTCCTCGAAGGCGAGTCGTTCTTCTTTGCCGATCGCTATGTGCAAGCCAATCGTGCTTTTGAAGGGCTGGTCGCGGATTATTCGGGATCGCGCTATCTAGACCGAGCGGAGCAGCGCCGCTATTCCATTGCCGTTTATTGGCTGAACCTGAAAAAGGGCGGCGCCAAAATCTCACTTAACGATGCCAAACGTCCCAAGTTCTCCCTAGCCGGTGAGGCGAGGAGAATCTTGCACCGGATCCGAATCGACGATCCAACGGGAAAGCTTGCCGATGATGCCACTTTGGCACTCGGGAAAGCATTCTTGAAAAACGAGCGTTACTACGAAGCCGCCGACGCATTCGAAGATTTACGGCAGAACTACCCGGGCAGCAAACACCAGTTCACCGCCCATATGC
>CAYTPS010000417.1:1596-4316 GCA_964439245.1 uncultured Pirellulaceae bacterium
TTGGCGACTGCCTATATGGACGCCAACCGATTTGAGGAGGCGGCCGACACATTTTCGTATTTGCGAAAAGATTATCCAGGCAGTGAATATCAATTTAGAGCTCAAATGCTCGAACTTGAATCGCTGTTGAAATCTTACAAGGGGCCCGACTATGACGGGACGGCCCTGACAAAAGCAGACAAGCTGCGTAAACAAATCGCTGCCCAGTTCCCAGACAAGGCCGCACAGAACCAAGACATCCTTGCTCAACAGGGATCTTTGATCATCAACCAGCTAGCCCAACGTGACGTAGAGGTCGGTCAGTTCTATGAGCGCCGCGGCGAGAATCGAGCAGCAAAAATCTATTACGAAAAGGCAAAAGCAGATTTTGGTGGCAGCGTGTTTAGTGAAGAACTGGGGCAGCGTATTGAAACGGTGGCCAATCTGCCTCCAGTTCCCAAACCGCCGGCCGAGTGGATTCAAAAAGTGTTTCCCGACGCCAAGTCAGAAAAATCAATCATCCGGCCTGGAACTGGTGTTGGGACACTCATGCGGTGATGCAACCTAACAACCAACCAAAACGTTCAACACAAAAGCCTAATAATCAAACGAAGCTTTCATTGAACTACTTCACTAAAACTCAATCTCCGTCACCAAGGGCTATAAGCAACTTTTGCCTGGTGATGTTTGCTGTGGTGGCGAGTGTAGGTTGTCGCTCCTACCATCTGGGAAACCAATACTTGTTTCGCAGTGATATTCGCACTGTTCACGTGGCCATCGCTGACTCCGATTCTAATCGTCGATTCTTGGGCCAACGTCTCACAGAAGCTGTTGTAAAACAAATTTCAAACACAACGCCGTTGACCATTACCGAACCGGCTCTCGCCGATAGTGTGATCACGGCAAGGGTCGTTAGAGATCGTAAGTCAGTGCTGACAGAGACACTCACCGACGAAGGCCGCGCGGTGGATGTTGGATTGATCGTCGAGGTGGATTGGACTGATCGAGCGGGCACCCCGTTAATGCAGCGTCAATCACTGAAGATCAATCACAGCGCGGACTTTATACCCGAAGGTGGGCAGTCACTGTCGACAGCACAACAGGAAGTGATCGAACGAATCGCCAGAGAGATCGTTGGCCAAATGGAAACGCCTTGGTAGCTGTTGCGAAATTGGTGGGAAAGCTAACAGTAGCTCAAAAACTCACCGGATCGCTATTTTCAAGTCTGGGCCAATTCCATTAATGAAGTGTTGGGCCTTACATGACACAAGAGATGGGAAGTGATATGACACGTTTAAGCCAACAAAAATTCTGGTTCTCCACCGCCATCGTGTTTTGCATGTCACTTCATTTTGGGTGTAGCAAAGGGATTCCGGGCCTATTGAAGGCACCCATGTTGGGAAAATCTATCCAAGCTGACTTGGGGGCTACACTGCGCCCCGAGCCGCAACTTCAAGAATCAGGCGGCTGGATTACGTCATGGGAACTGGCTCATCGTGAGTCACTTAGAACGGGCAAGCCCATCATGGCCATATTCACCGGTAGCGATTGGTGTGGCCCCTGTATCGCGCTGAAGAAAAAAGTACTATCGACTGACCAATTTTCACAGTGGGCAAGTGAGAACGTGGTTTTGTTGGAGGTGGACTTTCCGAAAAAGTCAAACCAACTGCCCGCGATCATCGACCAAAATCGAGAGTTGTCGAATCGATACAACATCGCAGGGTATCCAACGGTGTTGATCATCGATACCGATGGTAAAGTCAAAGGGAAGCTGGGGCATGGTACAAACCCCAAACGCTGGATAGAGCGCGCCGCAGCAATCGTCGGCTCATAGGTTCTCTTGGCATTAACACTCTTCCGGCGGTAATCGCCATTTTGAGTTTCAGTGGATATTGCTTCCATGCCCGAACAAACACGCGTCGTATCTCCCGGGACATCCGAGGGCACCGTTATTGACGACTCAGGGGGAACCCTTACGATCCCATCGACTTGGTCGTTGCTTAAACCGGGCGATGCAGGTGCAACCCGTCGTGTTAAAGCGGCGGGACCGTCTTGGACGGTAAAAGCTAAACGTGGAAGGCGAGTCATTTCCCTAGGCGTGTGGGCACCGACGGAAACAATCGAACGTGTTGTCAAAGGTTTGGCAGCCGAGCGTTCCACCGATGCCTATGCCAAGAAACGAGAATCAGCCAAACGAAGGCGCGACAAAACTCAAGAGATCTATGTCCACGACTTTACCACGTCCGTCAATGACTTCCTTTCTTTTCACGATCGCTATGCTGATCTTGCTAGGCGTCTGGCCATCGCAGTCGCCCAACATGCGACACCCGTGGGCAGCGGAACCGTCGCTAGGACAGCTCGCATTCCAATCCAACGACGCGCTGAGTCAGCCGTGATTGCGTGGCTTCGCCATCAGACAACAGCTTACGACAGCATGAAAATCCCTCGGGTCAAAGGAAAGCGGCGTGAGGTGCGTCGCATGCTGGCAGCAAAGTCGCGCGAGCTGTTAGAGGTTTACCGCTGTGGGAAGGCCGTCTCAGCTGGGGCTTGTCCGATTGAATCCGCTTTGGCCAAATTGGAATAAATAGCCAGACAGTTTGGTTGCCAACCGAATGCCAAAACGTTGGCGTCCCAGCGCGAGAAAAAGAGCTCATCGAAACAAGTTTCGGTGAGCTCGGTTGTTTGTAAATGGTGAGGAGGAATACGCCTACAAATTGTCGACGCACCCTCCAACCACCATT
>CAYTPS010000418.1:0-4306 GCA_964439245.1 uncultured Pirellulaceae bacterium
ATGTCGTGATTCTAACCCGTTACGCAGCTTTCCAGAGGAATCAAGATGGTCCTCGACGTGTTGGACATTGTGAGAATAGTGTTTAAGAAACTCACCATCTCTATCAAAATGTCTGACATGTTCATCTCGCAACTTGTGCATTACTGAACGGAACGCCGTGTGCTCGAGCTTACATTCGTAGCAAATCAACTCGCAAACCAACCAGCCGAAGTGTTTCTTGAAGAACTTCTTAACACTTTTGTATGCACTCTTAACTTCACGCCAAGCTTTTTTCGAAAGAGTCACTACTCCGCTGACCAGTTTTGCAGCAAAGTATCCGACAGCCGTAATAACTGGGGCGATGAGAAGGTTTGCAACCACGACCGCACCGCCCACCAAAAACGACAGTCCGGACCAGACCATACTAAGCCCTTGCCCGATAAGGGTTGCGGTGAACTCAGCGAAGGCCCCAACGCCCATAACGATCCCACCTACTACTTGACCAACGAACCCATACTGTTGAAGGTGTTGCCCGAATTGCATGACTTTTCCAGTTGCGAAACGAACGGCGTGCATAACACCTCCAATCGCGGCCATGCCAAGTCGATGAGCAGACAATACTAAGTGCGTAGAAACAATCCCTACTGTCCACGCAAGGTCCGTCCCAAACGACAGGTGTCTATCATCTGCATTCCAATCGCCTAAGCCATAGGAACCGTCAAAAACCCCTTTGATTGCATATATCGGAGTTCGGAAAACTAACAAAAGGTCCGCGACTGCCAAATCAAATTGAAAACCGGGACTCAGCGAGAAGGTCTTTTTCGCCCAATCACCAATTCCTTCATCTCCGGGCATTCCATGATGCCGGTATATGGCACCATACTCGAGATCATGTTGCCAAGCCGCTCGATCAACTGGAGTCAAAGGTGGCGGGGAATTTGCGTCGAGTGGTTCGTATTGGAAAGGACCGACGTAGTTCCCGTAGAAGGCTGTCGATGATTCCGAATTAAAAAACCCCGGATTGATCAAGGCTGGTGGACGAGTCAGCTTCGGTTTTGGCGCTGCATGAGAGTGGTAAGATCCAATGCTCGATGCTTTAGAAACACCAAGTTGACTGGACGGAAAGATGGCAGGCACACGCGTCAGTGAAATCGCCGGATTCGCTAGACGATTGACGCGACCTTGAGCGTATCGCTTCCCAACTTGCTTTTGCACCACTTTTTTACTCAAGTGGGAAAAGAACAGTCCGGATTCGCCTTCACTGCTTATTGGGGTGGTTTTTCTTTCCGGTGAAAATGATGGCTTAGACAGCTTAAGTTTATTTAGTTTTGGCAGCTTCTTGCGATTGACCGAAAGGCTGCTCTTAAAAGATGAAAAAGCCTTGGCTTGTCCTTCGAACGGGGTGCGTTCAACAGCAGTTTTTTCCCAAAAAGATGTCTCAACCTCCTGCGTTTGTGCGATAAAACTATTCATCATTAGTACCCGAACTTTCGCAAAAGCTGTCGCTGAGTTTCCCAATTTACACTGATAATGTTGTTTGATTCAGTAGGGTCTATCCGCCTTACAGGACCTGCAACATCAAGCTTCTCTGAGGGAAACGAGAGGTTTTCGACTTCACCCGCAATTGGCACACCAGGTTCAAGAACTTTAACAATCCCAAAATACGAATTAATAGTTCCTCGTGGATAAAGCGTATCAGTATGCGTGCCATCTAATTCATACTCGCCGATGGCAGTGCTTTCACGATACAAAACAAATTTCGACTGAGCGTCACCGGGAAACGCGGAAGCACTGCTCCAGCTTAACGTGATTCCAAACTTGGAGAGCGAAACCAGTTCCAAAACAGGAGCAGAAGGCCTAGGAGGTCGCGTCATAGTTAGCAGTGCGTCCGACCAATCGCTTTCACCATCATCACCAATTGATCGAATCTGAATTTTCACCAACGTGTTGGATTTGGCGATTTTGACTTTATCACCGTTTGAGATTGAGCCAGCCGCCACGCCACCTAGACGATACTCATAACCGGTTGCTTTTGCGACGGAAGTAAATCCGATCCGAATTGCCTTTTCGCCTCGCGATTTATCCTTCTCTTCTGCGTTAGCACCGAAGAGAAAAGGAGCGTCTGGTTTAGCTGGCATTTCTGTTTCCAGTTAAATGAATTCGACGTGGTCAGTTTGCGGGTCAAGCTGATAGTTGATTGGCAGGGTGTTGCGCCCGCCAGTCTTGGGATTAGCCGCTTCCAGCAGAAGGTCCCATTCATCGCCGTCGGAACTATGCCCTCGAACAGAAAGCACCTTTGCATCAACTGTATTCTGTAAACTGTCATCTTCGAACACAGATCCCAACGAGATTTTAGCCATTCGGCCAGGCCAAACTTGGCCTCTGTGTTGTACGACCCCAACGAAAAACAGATGATCGTCATTTTCGATTCGAAGCACTGGCTCGCCAGGCTCCACGCTCTCGCCTAAATCTTTATAGATCGCAGTTATCAATCCAGTGAATGGAGCAAACAAAAACGTGTGTACCAGATTTACTTGAAGAGTTCGAATTCCAAGATCGACCGCGTCCAACTCTCGCGATAATGAATCTACCATGGTAGGTAACTTGACTAAGGATGTGTCTGTCTGAACCAATTCCTTGATGACATTTAACCGATTCTGCAAATACATGATTTCGGTGTCCAAAACGGGGTGAACGCCTATTTCTGCCACATTTACCTGCGCATCTTCAATTTCCGATCCAACCGGAACTTTCCATTTGCCGGCATCTCGTTCCATTGGGAATGTAGCTGAGTACCCAATAGTTTCTTGATACTGAATCAAGTCACCATTCGACTTGTCGACATCAATTCTCGCATTAGCGTTTATGTCTCCTGCTGCATCTATCGTTGACGAACCCATCGCGACGACTTTGTTCTTGGTTTTAGTCTTTGACAAAACAGCCTGGTTCAAATCAACTCCGGCTGTCTTAAGCAATGCAGTCACGGAAGCATTCCGGTCGTCTAGATTCTTAAGTAGTTCATCCAAATTCGTTTTTATCTTCGGAAGACTGCTGTTGAGAATTGCATAAAGATCACTTGAGTACTTTTGTTGTTGGAGAAATCCAGAAGTCCGTTGACCAATTGCTTGGTCTAGGGCCGAACACAAACCTTCATTTCGCAAACTAAAAATGAAGTCGTTGCTCCGCATTACTTTAGAAATTTCTTCGCTGTGGTACTCAAGTGTGGATTGATCAGCAGATCGCTTCCCCAGCTTGTCGTATATCACAGTATGTAAATCGACTGCTTTTATACGAGAGCCTATTTGGGCAACTCCTGTTCGTTTACCGTGATCAAAATTCTGTCGCTCAATGACCCCGGGCATGTTGAATGAGATGTCAGCTGTTTGACATGCTTGGACATGCATGGATCGAATGTTTCGTTTGGTCGTCATTTCAGATTCCTTGTCAGGCTATGTGCGGGGATGGATCAAGCACTCGATCACAGTGTCAACCTTGGGGTCTTCACATTTTACCCACACACCATGGATGTCTCGCAAACCGATTAGCCAGCACTCTCCGGGAGCAAGAATTCCGAGTTCTCGCAACGCTGTTCCTCGATCACGGTCTAGGTTTCTTACACCAAAAACACATGTTTCACCCAAATCATCGTTTCTGAAAAACAGTTCAGCCGTATCCCCGACGTAAGGCCGAGCTACTCCCATTCCTCCCCAAAGGAATGTGCGTTCTTTCGTTTGGTGAATTTTGATTTTCCATCTAAACATTCGCCCGTACTCCAGCACTTGTTTTAGAATTCTCGACTCTGTCATACGTTAACGTATTTCTAATAGTTTACAAGTTTCTTTTGGGCTCCGGTGACGTGCGATCAACCTGAGCCAGCCGAATTAGGATTCGGCTTTTTGGCATTCGGGGCAAAAGCCCGTGTGAGTGTGCCAGTCGAATAAGCTTCGGCTGGAATCACCCTCGGCGACTTCCTTCAATGACTCTGCCAGCGTTTGCTCTTTGCTTACGTCAGCCCAGTCTTTCGGCAAACGCCAGACTCCGTCGTAGTCGTCTCGGTCGCAGGATACGCAAGCTAATCGAATAGGCGGTCGCCGTTTGACAGCCGCCCGTTTCGTTTTTGGTTTTGATTGACGTTTCGCCATCATGCTGCCTCCGCATTTGCAGGTTCGCTTTCAATGGCATTCGAGGCAACGCTCTGAATGGCTTCGACAATCCACTTTGCAGTTGATTGGATGTAGTCCAATGATTCACGCAACGTTTCTGAATCACCGTTGTAGAGCTGGATGTATTCCGCACAGTGCGACTGAGCTTCCAAGTCAAAAGCGTT
>CAYTPS010000419.1:0-300 GCA_964439245.1 uncultured Pirellulaceae bacterium
GGCTCAAAGAGGTCGGCCAATGGGTTGAAAAGGACGAGGACATCGTCGAACTCGAATCCGACAAGGCCACCCAAGCACTTGCGGCTCCCGAGGCAGGCGTGATTAAGGAGATCAAGGTCGAAGAGGGTGGTTTCGCGCAGGTCGGCGATCTGTTGTGCATCATGGACGCTGACGGCAAAGGAGCATCGGCGACCGCGTCGAGCGCTGCCGCTGAAGAGGGCGGTTCGCCTTCCACGACAACAGCGACCGCGACGGTTGCTGATGAGAGTGAGTCAACCGCTGCAGTTTGGATCATGCCAG
>CAYTPS010000419.1:310-4258 GCA_964439245.1 uncultured Pirellulaceae bacterium
CCATCGGGCCCTGGAGGAAGGCTACAGAAAGAGGACGTGCTGAAGTACATCGAGGCCCACGGACTCAAACCCGGTGGCTCTCCTGCAACGCCGTCAGCAGCTAAACCTGCTCCCGCGCCGACTGCCGAAGCAAAACCTTCGACACCCAAAGCAACCCCTTCCACGTCTGCGCTTAAAAAGCACGACCAGAAAACCGCAACCGTTGCTTCCCAAACTGAAGAGTTCAATACGCAACTTGAAGGGGCCAGTCGCGAGGAAAAAGTGGTTCCGATGAGCATGATTCGCCGGACGATTGCCAATCGTTTGGTCGAGGCTCAACAGACGGCAGCCTTGCTGACGACCTTCAATGAAATTGACATGAAACCTGTCATGGATTTGCGCAGGAAGTACAAAGAGCCGTTTTTGAAAAAGCACGGGGTGAAGTTGGGGTTCATGTCGTTCTTCGCCAAAGCGGTCGTCGAAAGCTTGAAGCGATTTCCGGCGATCAACGCGGAAGTCCAAGGCACCAATGTGGTTTGGAAAAACTACTTTGATATTGGTATCGCAATCGGTGGCGGCAAAGGACTGGTCGTTCCTGTCCTTCGAGACGTGCAGCGATTGAGCTTCGCCGACATTGAACAGCAAATCGGCCAATTCGCCAGCCTCGCGCAGAGCAATAAATTGACACCTGCCGATCTGACCGGTGGCACATTCACGATCAGCAACGGCGGGGTCTATGGATCTCTGCTTTCAACGCCGATCGTCAACCCGCCGCAAAGCGGAATTTTGGGGCTACATACCATTCAAGAACGGCCCATCGCGCTCAACGGAGAGGTCGTCATACGGCCAATGATGTACGTTGCCCTGACCTACGATCATCGTATTGTTGACGGCCGTGAGGCAGTCGGGTTCCTCAAAACTATCAAAGAAGTGCTCGAAGAGCCTGCAAGATTGTTCTTGGAAGTGTAAAACAGTCAGCGCGATTCACCACCAATCTCAATTTTTGCATCCACGTTTTTTCAACAACGAATGACCTATGTCGGAATCCAGCTTTGATCTTGTCGTAATTGGCGGAGGACCAGGCGGCTATGTGGCGGCAATCCGTGCCGCTCAACTTGGTCTAAAATCTGCTGTCATCGATGAAAACCAGAAGTTTGGCGGGACTTGCCTGCGCGTTGGTTGCATCCCAAGTAAAGCGCTGCTGGAATCCAGTCATCTCTTGGTTGAAGCACGCGACAAGATGATGGAACACGGCATTACGGCCACCAAACTTACCGTCGATCTCAATACGATGATGCGACGGAAGTCAAGCATCGTTGACAAACTGACCGGCGGCATTGCCATGCTGTTAAAGAAAAACAAGGTCACGTCAATCGTGGGACGCGGAGAACTTACCGGCGACCGAAACATTAAAGTCGGCGACAAAACGATCTCAGCGAAGCACATCATCATCGCAACTGGCAGCAAACCCATGGAGCTACCAGGAATACAGCTTGACGGGGATTTGATTGGTGATAGCACAGCGGCACTCTCCTACAATAACGTGCCGCGTCGCTTGGTCGTCATCGGTGGTGGCTATATCGGTTTAGAATTGGGATCGGTTTGGAGTCGATTGGGCGCAGAGGTGGCGATTCTAGAGGGAACCGACCAAGTGCTTGGCGGATTAGATCACGAAATCGCCCGACTTGCGGTCAGGACATTTGAAAAACAGGGCCTGCACTTTCGCACAAACATGTGGGTTGAGAGCGTCGAAAAATCCTCCGGCGGTTGCGTGGTGAAGTGCAAGGGTGAAAATCCAATCGAATGCGACCGGGTCTTGGTCGCTGCCGGCCGTTCGCCCAACACGAAAAATCTCGGTTTGGAAAATGCAGGAATTCAAACCGATAAACACGGATTCATTGAAGTCAACGCAAACTTTCAAACTTCAGCTGATGGCGTTTACGCGATCGGCGATTGTATTGGCGGTGCGATGCTGGCACACAAGGCCTCCGAAGAAGGGGTCGCCTGTGTTGAAAAGATCGCAACCGGCGCCGGTCACGTCAACTACGACGTCATCCCGGCCATCGTCTATACATCTCCCGAGATTGCCAGCGTCGGCAAAACTGAACAGCAACTCAAAGACTCCGGGAGCGCTTACTTGAAGGGCAGCTGCCCGTTTGGAGCCAACGGCCGCGCACTTGCCATCGGTGATTTCGAAGGCAAAATCAAGATTCTGGCTGACAAAAAGAGCGACCGTATTCTAGGCGTGCATGCTATCGGTCCGCGAGCGGGTGATTTGATTTCTGAGGCTGCCGTCGCGATGAATTTCGGTGCATCCAGCGAGGATTTGGCACGTTGCTGTCATGCTCATCCAACTCTATCGGAGATCATGCAGGAAGCAGCCCTGGCGGTTTCAGGCCGCGCCATCCACACGTAAGTCGGTGCAGAACCCTGCGAGAATTTGCAGGAACCTTTCACGTTCGCGGAGGAATTCTCCGTGCATTTCGCCAATCTTCTGCTCGAAAGATTGTCTTCCGAGTTTCAATCATTCTAATTTTGAAATACCACACTCGAGTCTCCGGCGGCTGTTCGGCGGGTATAGAACGGCTACTTTCGCGTTTTCCACTCACGATATAGCACTTTTGCGGGGCGCGCAAGAATCGCACCAATCCGTTTGATCGTTCACCAAACGTCCACAGGCGGCTAGCGTCTGGAGACCGTTCAGGACCATTGGTTACGGTTGTTCTGGTTACCAATCGCCCGCTTTGCAGATTGCCAATCCGTTTGAACATCCGTGTGTTCTTTCGAACATGAGTTGCCGAATTGACCCCTTAGAGAAGGGGTGATTCCGTCTCAACGAAGGTGTGGATCTCAGACGGCCCCATCCCAGCGACGAAGCAACAACAATCACGACGAAGATGGCGGCGGAGGCACTGTGTCACAAGACGTAAACGTAGTAGCACTTGTCAAAGGAGAAGAGAGATACCTCTTTCTATTC
Source organism: uncultured Pirellulaceae bacterium (assembly GCA_964439245.1). Classification (GTDB taxonomy): domain Bacteria; phylum Planctomycetota; class Planctomycetia; order Pirellulales; family Pirellulaceae; genus Mariniblastus. Next base: position 3,267 of record CAYTPS010000419.1, read on the forward strand.
AGTGACGAGCAAAAAGGCGAAACACTCCGAACACTTGGAAAATATGCGTCCAATCCCGAGTTGAGCTTTTCTTGGTACGACGCAGCGGTCTTAAGCCAAAAAGTTCGTCGTGCTGTTCGCAAGACTGGTGACGAATTCCAGAACACCGATCAATCTGTCGGCGACTCGGATGTACCGCGCGTTGAGTACAACCAGTTCGAAGATTTCATGGGTGAAGAGCCTACCTGGTAGCAGCGTGCAGAAGACGACAGAAAGATTTTTGCGCTATCTAGAGATCGAACGCAATTCGTCTGAATTCACTATCAAGTCCTACCGCGAGGACCTTGAGATCCTGATCGAGTATTTCCAGGATACCCTTGGCCGAGTCCCCACGCCTGGCGAACTGACGCCACAAGATTTGCGAACCTACGTCGCAGCGCTGCATCAGGCTCAGTACGCCAAAACAACCATCGCCCGAAAACTGGCATCTCTGCGCAGCTTTTTTCGGTTTGCTCAACGAGAAGGACTGTGCGATTCCAATCCGGCAAAACCGCTTCGTAATCCTCGCCGCCAACGTAAGCTGCCGCATTTCTTGACCACTTCAGAGATTGGAAAACTACTGGTCGCTCCCGACGCCAAAGACCCCATGGGCTCGCGCGACCGGGCTATTTTTGAAACGCTATACTCGGCTGGACTACGTGTTAGCGAACTGGTTGGCATCAACCTCGACGATCTAGACCTTGAGGACGGACTGGTCCGTGTCCGCGGAAAGGGAAAGCGCGAGCGATTGGCTCCGATCGGCAGATTTGCTGTCAAAGCGATTCGAGCTTGGATGCGGCAGCGTAGTGTGGCAGACAAACAACGTCCCGGCGACACTGGCGATCCGCTGTTTTTGAATAAGTACGGAAAACGTCTGACGACACGTAGCGTCGGCCGAATGCTGGAGAAGTATCTGAAGCTGACCGGCCTCGATGCCCGCACCTCCCCCCACACTTTACGGCACAGTTTTGCAA
>CAYTPS010000420.1:0-3330 GCA_964439245.1 uncultured Pirellulaceae bacterium
GTTGTTGATGGATCTTGTCATATTTAGCAATGTCGAACGGGTGCAGTTTCTCCAGCCCGCCAAGCTTGATGGAGTAGCCGGATGAGTAGACCAGCGAGACAGAGAATTGCCCTGCGGTTTTCGGTTCGGATATTGGGGGCTGATCAACGGTCATAGCTTCACCGAAACTGCGAGAAGAGTCTGTTGTATTTTGCGTGTTCAACACGGGAGCCGATCCACTATCAATTGACAAGTCAGGGTTCGCGCCTGAAACGCCGACCGGGGGAGAAGATTCTTTCTGTTGGCATCCAAGGGCCGCACAAAGAACAAAAACCAGCACGAAAAGCGATTTTATTGAAGACACTCCGCCTCTCCGTGTGATTGAATCAAGAATAAAAATAGAGTCTAATCGAGTCACAAAATTGAATTTGCGATCGCATTAGATTAGTACTTTGGTTCTGTCGGAAAAGTTGTCAGAAATTCGCTGTTTCTGGCGGACGATTTCAATTTGATGCGTTTTTGGTCTGCATTGCATCCCACCCATAAACTTCAAGGAAACAAAAATGGCTCGAGGTCAAGTATTCGACAACGCAACGGCGGCAATCGGTAGCACACCTATGATCAAAGTGAATCGATTGATTCCCGCCGATCATGCGGAAGTATTTATGAAGTGCGAATTTTTTCAGCCGCTCAACAGTGTCAAGGATCGTATTGGCGTTGCGATGATTGAAGCCGGTGAGCGTGACGGAAAAATTAATGCCGACACCCACATCATTGAGCCAACCAGTGGCAACACAGGAATTGCCTTGGCGTTCGTCTGCGCTGCTAAGGGATACAAGCTTACACTTACTATGCCGGATTCTATGTCTGTCGAACGCCGGTCGTTGCTCAAAGCGCTAGGTGCAAATCTAGTTTTGACTCCTGCCGCCGAAGGAATACCGGGCTCGATTCGTAAGGCAGAGGAATTGGTGGCTGGTGACCCCAAGTCGTGGATGCCACAACAATTTGAAAATCCGGCCAACCCGGCAATCCATGAAGCAACCACTGGTCCGGAAATCTGGGAGGACAGCGGTCACAAGATTGATGCCATTGTCGCCGGCGTCGGAACCGGTGGTACGATTACCGGAGTGACGCGCTTCATGCGAAAGCAGAATCCTGATTTTCAGGCCTATGCAGTGGAGCCCACGACATCACCGGTAATTAGTGGTGGCGAGCCTGGCAAGCACAAGATTCAAGGCATTGGAGCCGGTTTTGTGCCCAAAAATTTGGACACATCGTTGCTCAATGGCGTGCTGAAAGTTGAAAGCGAAGAAGCTTTTGAGTGGGGGCGTAAATTGGCCAAGAAGGAAGGGATCGTCGGTGGCATCAGTAGTGGCGCTAACTTGTGCGCCGCAGCTCAATTGGCCGCACGTCCTGAATTCAAAGGAAAACGAATCGTGACAATCGCCTGTAGCTTGGGCGAACGGTACCTGTCTACGCCTCTGTTTGAAGAAGCGTAGAATTGGCCAGTTAGCCGTAAACCAATCCTCCCGCTTGCAACTCTTCCATGGGTTGCTAGCGAGGGTCGGACAACCTGAAACAATACCATTGGCAGGGAAATCCTAACGAACTCATCACATATCAAACCTGTTAAAACAACGACAGCTCAACCTATTCTCAGACCTTGCATGACAATTCTGACGTGCCGGGCTCACTCACATCTCCTGAGGGCTGAAGATGAACACCACCGAACTTTCTCGTCGGGTCCCTTTTTGCACCCGCTTGCGTAACGCGCTAACCCTGTCGACTAAACCGACCAACATAGAAGTGCAGGTTGGCCGGCTCCAAGTCGAGCCTCTCGAACCTCGGATGATGCTCAACGGCGATGCGAGCGTGGTGCTGTTCGAAGCCGGTTTCGAAGATGCCGATGTTGCGACCGGTCAGTTTGCTTTCTTTGAGAGTGTGTCTGGGTTTACGGCATTGCGACCGGTTGAGATACAAAACACTCATCCCGCTGTCGGTCCGGCGGCAGAGGGAGGAAAGCTACTCGAACTTGATGGAAACAATGAGATCTTCGTCGACATCGGTGACGTAAACGCGCAGAGACTCACATTAAATCTGCAGTATTCGCCTCGCGCGGGGGCAGAGTTGCAGGAAAACGAAATAGAGGTGATCTGGAACGGATCGGTCGTCGAAACCTTATCCGCCGATGGCACAGGAAACACCAGCACCCAGTTTCGCGGCTTCAGCATCGAATTGCCTGTCGACGATGGATCCAGTTCAGGGCGTCTTGAATTCCGCAGTAAATTTTCAGGTTCCCGCGGACTTGGCGGGCTATTGGATGACGTCGCCGTCACCGCCACACTCAGTCCGCTGGCGATCGAAGAAATACCAGACCAAACCATCAGCGTAGGCTCTTCGCTCGCCGTCAACATTGACTTGCTTCCTCCGGACAACACTTTGGATGGTGTGAAGTTTGAAGTCGTGAAAGTTCCTGTCGGTGCAACGCTTAACGAAAGCACGGGGATGTTTCGCTGGCAAGCCACTGCGGGAAATATCGCCGCCACCGAACAACGTGAAACGACAACCGTTATTGGGCAGCCTCAGCTGATCGTCTTTGCTGACTTTGAAGACGTCGAAGTTGGGGCAGGTCAGTTTGGATTTTTTGATCAGCTGTCAGGGTTCACGGCGACGTCGAGGAATGTAGAAGTTCAAAACAACCATCCCGCCGTGGGGCCTGCTTCACGCGGCAATCAACATATTGAACTTGACGGCAATAACGGCCTCGCCCGCGACGTTGCCACAGAATTCGGGGATCGATATCAATTGACCTTTGATTTCTCTCCACGTGCCGGCGCCGATGCCGAAACTAATGCGATTGAAGTACTCTGGGACGGTGAGATCGTCCACACGGTGACCGACGACGGGCGCGGGAACCGGTCAACAGATTACAGGAAGGTGACGGTGGATCTCCCGGTAGGTTCCGGAGAAGACACACGGCTGGAACTTCGCAGTAAAAGTTCTGGATCCGGGCTAGGGTTGGGAGGGCTGATTGACAATCTGCGGGTGACGCGTCAAACCGTATTGACCGAAACATCAGCGCGTCCTTTCGAGGTAGTCGTCCGCAGCACTGACCTAAACGGCCGGTCCGACAGCGAAACCTTTAACATCACAATCAGCGACGAAATTTCGGATGAAAACCCTGAAGACGTCCCCGAGAAGAAGGGCGATAAGGATGCCACTGCCGTTGTCCGTGCTGACTATCGCGATGACTATCAGACCGGGACTCCAGCCTTAGACTGGCAGTATCTTTGGAATGCCCCCGAGGACTGGAATGGCAGTAGCTCGGCTGACAATTCGACCGGAGCTATT
>CAYTPS010000420.1:3347-4252 GCA_964439245.1 uncultured Pirellulaceae bacterium
GCATTCAACAATGACTACACACCGACCGGAACAGCGATTCCCAACGAAGCACCGGTTAACTTCTTGAGGCTCAATGCGTTTGGTGGTCATCCAGGCGCGGGGCGACTCCAAGGAGATGCGGGCAACGTACAGGACCGCTATGCCATCGCTGCGTGGACGGTGGAAGAGAGCGGATTTTACGCGATTGAAGATAGTTTCCTTGCCACAACCAGCGGCGCAGGAAACGTCGATGTGCTGGTTCACGTCAACGATGACGCACCGGCACTTCGGAAATCGATGATCGGTAATGCCTCGGCAAACTTTGATGCAAGACTGGGCTACTTGCAGACCGGGGACGTTATCTACGTCGCCGTCGGTCCAGAAGACACCCAGTCTTTCGATAGTTTTCAATACGACTTTAGCATTGTCCAGTTGACTGGAGCGGACTTTAGCGTGTTGGCCACCGAAGGCCAAGTCAACGTTTCAGAGGCTGGCAAAACGGACTCTTTTGATGTTGTACTGCACCAGCAACCCTCGGACGACGTGATCATCGAACTGGCCAATTCCTCACCACAGGAAGTTGGCCTGTCCTCGCAGGCTTTGACCTTCACTGAAGAAAATTGGAACATCCCTCAAACAGTTACACTGACGGCAGCCGATGACACAATCAAGAACGGATTGAGAACGGTAGCCATCACTGCTTCAGTAGATCAGGCGAACAGCGCGTCGGAGTATAGTGGGGTGGAGAGCCAGTCGCTGTCTGTTTCGGTTATCGACGATGAGACGGTGGCCACGCTGCAACAGCAAATCGACGCCGGCTTAGAGGCCGGGTTGGAGCGCATTGTGCTGACGCCAGGTGTTTATGAATCGGTCGCTCCAACGCCGTCATCTCCGCATCTTTCGATTGTCGGCGCTGAGGATGTTTC
>CAYTPS010000421.1:0-4243 GCA_964439245.1 uncultured Pirellulaceae bacterium
ACTTTTTTCGATTGAACATTCGAGCGATTTTATGCCTGAGAAGGAACAAGGCTCTTTCCAAGCGGCCTCCAACAACGTTAATTTCCCAGAACAAGAACAGTCGATTCTTGAATTTTGGAAAACGAACGACATCTATAAACGCTCACTCGAACAACGCTCAGACCAGCAGCGATACGTGTTTTTCGAAGGACCTCCGACCGCCAATGGGAAACCGCACCCCGGGCACTGCCTGACACGCGCTATCAAGGATTTGTTTCCAAGGTATAAAACGATGCAGGGGTTTCTCTGCGAGCGGAAAGCGGGCTGGGACACTCATGGTTTGCCTGTCGAGGTCGAAGTCTGTAAAGAGCTAGGGATTCACTCCAAAGAAGACATCGAAGACTACGGCGTCGAACCGTTTATTCAAAAATGCCAATCCTCTGTCTGGCAGTACATGCAGCAGTGGGAACAGCTGACCGAGCGGTTGGGGTTCTGGGTCGATCTCAATAAGGCCTATGTCACGTACCACCAAAGCTACGTTGAATCTGTATGGTGGTCGCTGAAGAGTTTCTTTGATCGAGGCCTGCTGTATCAGGGACACAAAATTATCTGGTGGTGGGCTCAAGGCGGAACAGCCCTTAGTGCTGGCGAGGTTGGTCAAGGGTACCGCACGGTTAAAGATCCCAGCGTCTACGTGAAATTTCCATTGCTCGACCGTGAAAACACAAGCCTGCTTGTCTGGACGACAACGCCCTGGACGTTGCCGAGTAACCAGTTCGCGGCAGTCAACGAGGAGATCGAGTATGCGACGGTCTATGATCCAGAGGAAGATCATTACATGGTCTTCGCGGCCGACCTAGTTGAGAAAATGTCCACAAAGTTGAAACGCGAACTTGAAGTCAAATCAACTTGCTCGGGCAAGGAATTGGTTGGGCTGCGATACCAACCGCCGTTTGATTACTTTTACAAGTCAGACAGCGACAAGACTGGGAAACTTAAGTCGGGCGAAACCGAAGCGGTTGCTTGGCGGATCACATCGGCGGACTTTGTCACCACCGACAGCGGAACTGGCGCCGTGCATGAGGCGCCCGCTTTCGGTGAGGTCGATTACGAGTTGCTGGTCTCTGAACAAGCGCGTTTTGAACCGGGCCAAGGCCCTGAATTGATCTGTCCGGTTGGTCCCAACGGAAAATTCACCAATGAAGTTCCTGAATTTGAAGGGCAATGGGTCAAGGATGCCGACAAAGCAATCACGAGGAAACTGAAAGAGGAAAAGAAACTCTACCTGCTGGAACAATACGAACACGAGTATCCGTTCTGCTGGCGGGCCGATGAGGACCCGTTGATTCAATATCCGCGGCGCAGCTGGTTTGTCAAAACGACCGAGTACAAAGACAAAATGCTGGCCAACAACCAAGAGATCAACTGGCTTCCTGAACACATCAAGGACGGACGTTTCGGTAACTTCTTAAGTTCAAATGTCGATTGGGCCCTGTCGCGCGAACGTTACTGGGGCACGCCACTGCCGATCTGGGTTTGCCAATCAACCGGTCAAATGGAAGCGGTCGGATCTTACGATGAACTATTGGCCAAACCGGGACTGACGGGGACCGAAGTTTGGGATAAAGCCAAAGCTGCCGATCCAAATTTGGTGGACGACCTCAAAGTTCACAAGCCTTACATTGATGCGATTACCTACGATTCGCCGTTCGAGGCTGGTGCGCGGATGCAACGTGTGTCGGAGGTGATCGACTGCTGGTACGACAGCGGAGCCATGCCCTTTGCGCAGTGGGGTTACCCGCACCAGGGCGAGGAAGATTTCAAGCAGCAGTTTCCGGCTGACTTTATCAGTGAGGCGCTCGATCAAACACGAGGTTGGTTTTATAGCCAATTGGCGATCAGCACGCTGCTGTTTGGCGATGATCCAGAAGTGAAACTTCCGCATCCTTTTGAGAACTGCATCGTGCTTGGCTTAATGTTGGCTGAAGGGCATGTTTGCGTCAAATGCCAGCATCGACACGTGACGGCTGTCAAGAAATGTGAAAAGTGCGACGGCAAGGTCCAGCGCAAGACCGAGAAAATGTCCAAGCGTTTGCGGAACTACAGCGCGCCCAATGAGATCTTTGACACGTTCGGTGCCGATGCGTTGCGTTGGTATTTCTTTGCCAATCAACCACCGTGGACGTCGATCATCTACAGCAGCCGCGCGATCAAAGAGAGCATTCCGCAGTTTTTACTGCGGCTGTGGAACGTCTATAGCTTCTTCGTGCAGTACGCCAACATCGATGGCTTCGATCCATCTTCGGTGTCTGATCCGAGCCAGCTTTCTGGCGAGTCTTTGGCATCAGGAAAGGGCTATCGCCCCGTTGAACAGCGTAGCGAACTCGACCGCTGGATCATCAGTGAGCTAAACCGCACAACCAAGACGATTGTCGATCGAATGGACAACTACGACAACTATGTCGCCTGCACGACGTTGAGCGGATTTGTCGATAGCTTGAGTAACTGGTACGTCAGGCGCAGTCGCGATCGGTTTTGGGCTGAGGACAAAGAGGATACCGATAAACTCGATGCGTATTGGACGCTGCTGGAATGTTTGGCGGCAACCTGCAAGTTGGCGGCGCCGTTTGTGCCGTTTGTTACCGAATCAATCTGGCAGAACTTGACGGGCGCCTTCGGCGCGGGTGCCAATACGGTGGGCAGCGTTCATTTGTGTGACTATCCGGTCGCTGATGAGAGCAAAATTGATGAGGCACTTTCGCGGCGGATGAATCTGTTGCGTGAGATTGCGTCGTTGGGCCTGTCGGCGCGGATGAATGAAAAACTGAAAGTCCGTCAGCCGCTGTCAGGAATGACGGTCGTTTTGAATGAGCCTACCGACCAAGCATGGTTGGAGACGCACGATGCACTGTTGAAGAAAGAACTGAACGTTCAGGAAATCTCCTATACGACCGACGCTGGCGATTTTGTGACCTATCAAGTCGTGCCAAATTTCAAATTGCTTGGTCCGCGCGTCGGTAAATTGATGCCCAAGGTCAAAGCGGCTTTTGGGGCCGCCGATGGAAAAGCGATGTTAGAGTCACTGTCCTCATCGGGGACAGCCACTTTGGAAGTCGAAGGTGAATCCATTGAACTGACGGCCGATGACGTCGAAGTGCGTTTGAAGGCCAACGAGGGTTGGGCCGCATCGCAAGGAACCGAAGCGGTTGTGGTCCTCGCGACCGAGTTGACTCCCGAATTGATTCGTGGAGGTTTGGCGCGTGACTTGGTGCGTCTGATTCAGGATTATCGCAAGGAACGTGACTTGGAACGTACCGATCGAATTGTTTTGACGGTCCAAACGGATTCGGAAGACCTGAAACAGGCTATCGAAGAGAACAAGGAATACATCACCAGCGAAACGCTGACGGCGCAGTTGCTCGATTCCTCAGGTGGCGACTGCGTGGAAAAAGAGATTGGCGAACTAAAGATCCAATTGGGTATCGAAGTGGCCAGTTCCTCCGCTGGAGGGGCCTGATTTTGTTTTCCATATCTGTCTTCATTTCCGGTGGCGGCACGACGCTAAAGAATTTGATCGATTATCGACAGGCCAACGAGTCATGCCTGTGGGAGATCGCCAGCGTTGTGTCCAACAAAGCCGATGCTGGTGGGCTGGCGTTCGCAAAACAGGCGGGGATTGAGACCTTTGTCGTTGACCATCGGCAGTTTGACTCTACTGCTGACTTCAGTGCGGCAATCTACAATGCCATTGGTCCTACCGTCCCCGATCTTTTGGTGATGGGTGGTTTTCTGCGGCGGTTGGCGATTGCCAAAGAGTTTGAGAACCGGATCATCAATATTCACCCAAGCCTAATTCCTTCGTTTTGCGGTAAAGGAAATTACGGCTCGCGCGTTCATCAAGCGGTGCTGGATTACGGCTGCAAAATTACCGGATGTACGGTGCATTTTGTGGACGACGAGTACGACCACGGTCCAATCATTGCTCAGCGCAGTGTTCCTGTCGTTGATGGCGATGATGCAAAGTCACTTGCCGCACGTGTGTTTGCCGCAGAATGCGAATTGTATCCTCAGGTGATCGATCAGATCGCCTCAGGCAAAGTCTCGGTAGCTGACAGAGCGGTCTCCGTCGATCTCACTTAGATCTTTTCCGCCTCGTCGCACTCAATTGAACGTGTGGACAGTGCTGTACGGTAACTGCAAAGTTCATTTCAATGGTAGCCGCTGGGGGCAGACAATTCTGATTTCTAACTAACTGAGAAACTAG
>CAYTPS010000422.1:0-4237 GCA_964439245.1 uncultured Pirellulaceae bacterium
AAACGCCGCCTATGAATATCTTTAATCCAATTGCTTGGAAAGGCTTTTTTGATGAAATTGTTGTGTCTGGCTGCCCTGAAAGACGCCGGAGGCGGGATTTTAGTTTCGCTCAAAACTTCTCACAAGCGGTACTGGCGTTTTCTCGTTCGAAGCGGGGAAAAAGACGATGCGCCGGGATTGCTGGCTGTTGATACGTGGCTGTTGTGCTACATTCGAATGATCATTTTTCGCCTCTCTATCTGCAGCACACAAAACGACATGTCTCAAGCCGACCAGTGGATCGCCGATCGCACACGAAACTTCGATTCCAGCGGGATTCGCAAAATGTTCGACCTCGCGGCGAATCTTGAAGATCCCGTCAATTTGTCTATCGGCCAGCCCGACTTCGCCGTGCCTCGGCCAGTCAAAGACGCCTACATCAAAGCGATCGAAGAAGACAAAAACGGTTACGCGCTGACTCAGGGAATGCCAGTGTTGCGTGACAGACTCCAAGCTGAAGTTGATGCTCAATTCGGACATGACGACCGCGAAGTATTCGTCTGTTCGGGAACCAGTGGCGGCCTGATGTTGTCCGTACTCTCGCTGATCAATCCGGGCGACGAAGTGATTTATTTCGATCCTTTCTTTGTGATGTACCCAGCCATCATCGAACTAACGGGGGGAAAGTCGGTCAGGGTCAGCATCTATCCTGATTTCAAACTGGACATGAATAAACTTGAGGCTGCGATCACCGAAAAGACCAAGATGATCATCCTCAACACGCCCTCCAACCCAACGGGAATTTGTTTTACTCCCGAGGAAGTCCAAGGCGTCGCAGAAATGGCGGCCAAGCGCGGGATCTGTTTGGTGTCCGATGAAATATACAGCAAGTTCGTGTATGACGAACCTTACGTTTCAGCCGCCAAGCACAACCTTCAGGCGATCGTGATTGACGGATTTTCGAAAACGTACGCGATGACCGGGCACAGAGTGGGTTACGTGCACGGTCCCAAAGAAATCATTCAAACCATGTTGAAAGTTCAACAATTCACCTTCGTCTGTTCGCCCAACCCGGCACAGTGGGCAGGCGCCGCGGCGCTCGACATAGACGTTACTCCTTACGTCGATCAGTACCGAGCAAAACGTGATCGCTTGCTGGCGGGACTGGCGGACAAATACGAGATCGTCAAACCGGGCGGCGCGTTCTATGCGTTTCCTAGACTACCCGAAGGCATTACCGGCGAAGCGTTCGTCGAAAAAGCGATTTCAAATAATCTGATGGTGATCCCCGGCAGCATTTTTAGCGATCAGGACTCGCACTTCAGAATTTCGTATGCGGTCAGCGATGAAAAACTGGAAGAGGGCATCGACATCCTCAACCGGATCGCGTGAGTTCCCGATTTCGCGGCGCGATCAGACACGCACCAGGCCACGATTGCCAAATAAATTTGATCGAAAGTTGACGCAATATGAGCAGAGAGCCTTCACGATAAAAATGTCGTGAAGGCTCTTTTCTCGACTACCACCAATCGCTGATCAAAAATGCCGTTGGCTTACAGGCAGAACTCTATGTGCCGGCGAGAATTTTTTACTTTTGGATGCGGGAAGAAAACGAGGTTGATGCCATCTACGACCGACGTCGTCGGGAGGCCATTGACATAACTCCTAGGCCTAACAAACAGCCTGTTGAAGGCTCAGGAACTGCAGAGGTACTTACGGAGAAAGCCATTGGCCCGGTGCCATTTCCGACAACAACCTCTGAGGCTGACACAATTAGCCCCGTCGGTTCAGTCAACGAAAACAGTGACGCGGGGCTACCGTTGAACTGAGTCGCCGGGTCGGTGAGCAATGCGTCCGAAGGAAAAGGGACGCCCAGATCATAAATCACAATCGACCCTAGTCCTAACGCGTCGTTCAAAAAGACACCGCCTCCACCGTTGTCCTGCTGAATAGTGATCGTGCCACCAGCAAAATCGACCTGCGAACTGTAGCCACCCGAGAAATTAATCGAGCTGGACTCAATTGCGGCGGCGTAAACACCAACATCAGAAGCCGGGTTACTGTCGGCTACTGATGTATCTACCACAAATTCGGCGACGTACGTTTCACCAGCCAACACTTGGGGGGCTAAAAACGGGCTGGCGCCCAAATTGTTTGCAAACCCAGTGACTGAGTAGACCGTTTCGCCCTTCAATTGATCTGCCGACACAAGGAAGCAAAGCCCAAGTGCCATGCAAACGCATGTTTGAATCAAAAACTTCATTACTTACTCCACGTTTTCCAGAAAGTACGTTTCTTCCCGCACGCCGCGCGGCGGGGGGCCCAACTCAAAACAATTGGGCCGAACAACTGGTGGGTGAGTATGCCGAGACAAACGTAACGATCAAATTTGTAATTTTTACAAAATCGTTCTGGCAGGTACTTACGAAACACATATCGTGGCGCCACCTACTTCAGTGGATACCTAGAAACACGCAGGCTTCTTTAATATTTTCCGTTACGGATAAAACTGCTGCGGCGGAGGTGGCAACTGGCGCTGAAATCCAGTTGGGCCGTAAAAGCGCTTCCTTCTAGCACTCGGATGACTTTGATAGCCGGTCGCTTCGGATAGTGGCAAGTCGAATTCGCGCGGCCTCACGCTTCCGATCGGCGGACCGAGCGTTTCGCTGGGAAACGGATCATTCAGTACCGCGCGCGAACGCTGCATGCCAATCGTGCCTGGGGGCCCGTCGATGATCGGCAGATAACAACCAGTCAACATCAAAAGACAAGTAGATGTTGTCAATTGAAAGATGGTTTTCGTTGAGATTTTGGTCATCTAATTACTGCCATTTGGGTTTGCTGCGTCCCTTCTGAATATTCATTAGAGGAATTGCCCAAATACAGCAACACGTCGTGACAGTATCGCGCTTACTTGGGTGGTTTATCTTCCAATTTGACGGGGCGTAGCCGGTGCTAGCGCACAAACGGCCAACAAGTGGAAACTGAGACACTATTCAAAAGGAAGTGAATCCTTATTCCGGAACGAAAATCTCTAGAACGGTCGCAGCGTTGCTAGCGGTTGCTTCAACGGCGGGGCACGCTGCAGGAAGCAGCGCCGTTTGACCAGTCTCAAGCCGAATACCGGCAGGATCATTCGACAGCGTCACTTCTCCACCGACGACTGCCAAAATGCGGAACCGACCATCGCCACCAAATGATTTGGCCTCCGATAACTGATGTCGCCTCATTACAAATTTCTCGCACGTTACGAGTTCGACGACGCCCGACTCAATCTCTGTGGCTGGCGAGGCGTTCACCGGACCGTGCGCGAAATCGGTGGCTGCAATACTTTGTTCAATATGGAGCGGGCGTGATTTTCCGTCGTCCCCTACCCTGCCCCAATCGTAAACGCGAAACGTTGTATCACTAGCCTGCTGAATCTCGGCAATCAGCAACCCTTCGCCGATTGCGTGCATCGTGCCAGCTGGAATGAAGACACAGTCGCCTACCGACGGTTCAAAACTGTGCATGACAGATTCTGTCTGGCCCTGCTCCACTGCTGCAGAAAATGCTTGCTGGTCGACCCCCTCCTTGAGCCCCGCATAGATTCTCGATCCTGGCTCGGCCGCCATCACATACCAAGCTTCGGTCTTACCGAGATCGGGAGGCGACAACGTGGATCCAAACTGATCATCGGGGTGAACCTGAATCGACAAATGGCGATTGGCGTCCAAGAATTTAAGAAGCAGCGGAAATCGGTTCTGCAAATACTCCGGCACGCTGTCCGAAGAAACGGCCGCCAACACATCGTCGCCCAGAATTGCCGCACCGTTCGTTTCGATCAGCTGCCGGAGCGTCTGACCAGCGAGCTCGCCAAATTTAACAACGCTCTGTGTTTCACCGTGGTCGACAATCTCCCAGCTTTCGGCCGCCGTTTCATCACCGATCGGTTTGTCGAGGACCGTTGCCAGCCGACGGCCTCCCCAGATGTAACGGCGGAAGAGAGGTTCGAATCGAAGCGGATAGAGAGGGTTAGGCATGGTTATAAGGCTGATCGTGAGAGTGATGTTGAGGGCCCGGTCCGTTTTGGATCATTGTTGGTTCAATAGGCCCGTGTTAGTATCAGTGATGCATTCCACTGCGCGAATGTCAATTTGCGGCTAGTTCATGTCGCATGAAATAAATTTCCTTCTGAACACGCACTTATTAAGCATCGGATGATTGGCGACTCCAACAAAGACCTCTTTGAAGATACCCGGATGTCCTTCGGCGAACA
>CAYTPS010000423.1:0-4236 GCA_964439245.1 uncultured Pirellulaceae bacterium
CCGCGATTGCCAGCCGCAGTGGCAGCTACAACGGAATCGGCTTTGCGATTCCCGCGTCGATGGCCAACCAAGTCATGACCAGCATCATGGACGACGGCAAAGTCTCACGCGGTTACTTAGGCGTGATGATCCAAGACCTCGACAAAGACCTCGCCGCAAGTTTCAACTTTGAGGGAGAAGGAGTGTTGGTGGGCGACGTTGTGCCCGGCGGCCCCGGAGCCAACGGTGGTCTACAAGCCGGCGACATCGTGACGACGCTCAACGGTCAAGCGATGGGCAATGCGAATCAGCTTCGCAATTCAGTGGCTGATCTTGATCCTGATTCAAATGTGAATCTGGAAGTTGTCCGCAATGGTTCGGTTGTCAATCTTGTGGTGCAACTTGGCACACGCGACATGACGCAGTTGGCAAGTTTTCAGCGCAGCTCCGGTTCGTCGACCTCGGCTAAATCGAAGCTAGGGATCTCAGTGGAGACTCCCAACGCTGACCTTCGTAACAGCCTCAATATCTCGATCGACGGCGGCGTTGTCGTCAACGAGGTTGATTCGACTTCGATGGCGGCTCAAGTCGGCGTGCAGCGCGGTGATTTGATCGTTTCGATTAACGGAACTGAGATCAAATCGCTCTCAGATTACGACGAAGCGATGTCTTCTGCCGATTTGGCAAGCGGCGTCCGCATGCGAGTCTATCGTGATGGCGGAACACGATTCGTGTTCATGAAATCAAGCAGTTAGTCGGTTGTCAGGATTAAAAGCATTGATCTCCAGCATCAGCCGCAACGCGTTAGCGTCCGGTTTTTCGAAGCTGAACCGAGTGCTGACGAACGGCGGCTGATCCTGAGATTAAGCTTTGACAGGACAACAGGCACGTTTGAATCTTGAATCGGGCGCGGCGGCCGGCAAGTCGCCGCGCATATTTGCCCCCCGTCAAGAATCCTTTATGAGGAGCTCAAACATGGGACAAGTTTCACAAAAAAGAATTCAACAACTTAAAAAACACACCAACCAAGAGGGAGCTTCGAAAAAGCAAGCTCCGGCGCAAAGAGCCCGCCGAGTCTCAAACAAGCCAACAGCTGTACGCTCCAAGCGTCCCAGCCAACGTCAGTCTGTTTCGCGTCAGCCGAGACCCGAAACTCCGGTCATCAGAAAGGCGAAGCGTTCAAGACCGAAGGCTCGTCCTGACTGGCACTGGCGATGGACGCCACCTTATCTGATGATCGCGTTCGCTTTCACGGTCGGCAGCATCACGGCTTTGCTGCACGGATCCGACTTGCTGTTCGGCTGGCCGTTTCATGGGCTGACGCACATGTTTGACGGCGTCGCGACATTTTGTGGAATCACATTGGCCGCGATGTGTGTGCACACCTATCGTGACATGCCGAGGCATGAGCGACATTAAGTGATGGGGAGTGAATAATTCAGTAGAGCATGAGGGATTTTCGAATGTGCATGATTGTAAACAATTACTAAGCTGAAAACTTTGTTCAGCTGGATTGCTATCAGCCATAATGTTTTTTTTACTTGGATAGTACAAAACAGGACAAAACAATCTGGACTTTCGAATCACTGCGAATCCCAAAACGCTCACGCCACTACCGCTTTGATTGTTGTCGAGTCTCTGCGGAAATTTGAGTTTCGGCTTCACTTCGCAGGAAAAAAACGTACTGAGAGAAAAATGAAAGTTCGGTATTCACATTTCGCCATTGCTCTCATTGTTGCGGTCTTGCTGTGCAATTCAGTTGTAAAAGCGCAAACAGTCGAGGCTGATTGGACGAAGTGGCCTCAGGAAGAATTGAAACATCCCGACGGCACCAAGTTCGTTTCACCCAGTGGCAACGGAGAAGTCATGACCTTCAAGGTCACGGCGCTCGAGGCCGCGGCGGGACAGAAGATTACAAAATTTGGGTCTTCAGACAAAGAGCAGATTCTCTTCGCTCTATCAATTGCGGGGATCGACTTCGATGAAGAAAAGAGTTTTGCTAGAGGCCAGTTGGACTGCACCGCGATTACGGCCGAAGGCGATCGCGATGTCGTGGCAGGGTTAGTAGGCGAAGGAAAACAATGCGTGTTTGTGATCGGGCTAAAAGCTCCCACCAAGAAATCAGGCACAAAAGCGGACAAGAAGAGTAAAACAGCCAACGCGACCACAAAGCCGAACAACACTAAGACAGAAACAAAAGCTTCGAAGACGAAATCTGGACCGGTTCGCATCGTTGCCCCGGTGAATCAATATCCGTTACCTCGAAAACCCGGTGCCAAGCACAGTAAGGCTTATAGTGGCTGGACGAAAACCGACGCGTCGACTTGGCTGGCAAAACCGGGCGACATGAATTCGCCTCGTCGGCTGATATTCAAAACAAAGGTCGGCGAATTCAAAACACCGCAGGCCATGATCGACGCAGCCATCGAAGCAAAAGGCATCAAAGATTTTAAACTGGCAAAGGGGGTCGAACTTCCGGTTTACCAGAAGTACATGGATCGGCTCCGCTATTCAGCAATTGGAACTTCGGAGCAAAATGGCAAGAAAGCGATTGTCACATTAGGCGTCGATCGAATGAAGCGGAAAACCGACGCTATTGTTTATATCGTTGAAGTTCAAGAAGACATTTGGAAACAGTGGTCAGGTCGCTCTTCGATTCAAAAACAGCGAATCTTTTCTCACAGATGCAAATGCCGAGCTGAATCTCGGTGGCACGAATCCTTGGTCGATCTGGATTTGCCGAATCATGTTTTGGACAGGCTTGGCTGCTCTCATCGGTATTCTCGGTCTCGCCTTCTACATTTGGATGTGGGATTCGTCACCTTTGACGAAAACCGTGGAAGCCGACATTGTTGGACTGGACAAAAAGAGTAAAGGTGCCGTCGTCGAGTACAAGTACGAGGTCGAGGGCAACGATTACTCCACCAAGCAACGCGTCTACTCAACCAAGAGCAGTTGGAAGAAAGCCAACGCAAAAGCCGAGGTCGTCTGTTTGAGTTTCATGCCCGGCACGAGCAAGCTGAAGAAATCAATCGAGAGAATGGATTGGTCAATTCTGTTTCTTGGCCCGATCTTGCCGCTTGGGTTTATTCTTGGTGGCTGCTTTGGCAATCGAGAAACTAAAAGCATGGCTCGCATCGAAGAAAACGCAACTCATATTCTCTCGGGCGAAGTCACCAATCGGATCAGGAGTAAGGGAGTTGTGATCGTTCAGTACAAAAACGTATCGCCCGAAACAGGGAAAGAGATTTTTGGCGGCGTGTAAATTGGCAAACTGGTGTCAGCGTTGCAGAACATGCAAATAGGCTCGCCGATTGCCGTTGCCTACGCTAGCGATCAAGAGGATACGATGCTCTAGTTTCTGATTCTTAGCGGTTCTACCACTTCCTCGTCAAGCACCGCCCCCAACGAGCTTCCAAACGGTCATCCCCGCTACTCCATCGCGTCAAGTTGTTTGGTCAACTTGTCGGCTTCAGCAGTCTTCGCATCGCTTTTAGTTCGATTTGTGTGAGAGAGCTTGTAAGCCTCTTCGAGAAGCTTCGCGATTTTCGCTTCAAGCTTTTCCTTCTTCGATTTCATACCAAACATTATTACCCCCTGAAAATCTGAGGTTTTAGCGGTAACCGCGAGCCTTCGGTTAACGCAACAGCGCAACAGCGAGCAGGTCTCTCTTGGGTGGCTATTCAAAATGTGTTTGGTCATCGACTTCTCTGAACAGACGGATTGGAGCCATTAGATCATCTCGCATGCTTACTTCGGTTTCGGTGAAATGGACGAGGATGTCTCCGATTTCGGTTTTGACTTTCCGGCGGGGATAGTTCGTCTCTTTGGTAATCCCCAGCGGCATGTCCTCAAGTTGGCTTTTGTTTCTGTGGAATTTTGGACCGCTTGTGGTGATTCAAGATACCCGTGTGACGATGAGTCGCAGGTGCATGATGGGCGATGTTTCCCGAACGATCGCCCGTGGTCACTCGTCGGCCGGAAAAGCACGCAACCAAATAGTCGCTGTGCTGGTGGCACTGCGGTTTCTCTCCTGGAGAGATAAACAAGTCACCTACTGTTGGAACGAAAAAGATCGATGACATACGCCCGAGCAAGACTACGGCTGGGGATCACTGGCGTCGGATCGATCGTTGTGATCGCCGCCACTGCTCTGATTTCGGGATCCCCGCAAACGTTTTTGGGGAGCTCGACAAGCTTTGGGCCAAATGAATTTCTGCAACTGTCCGTGATCACCGGCTTGTTCATGTTGTGGAT
>CAYTPS010000424.1:0-4227 GCA_964439245.1 uncultured Pirellulaceae bacterium
ATGCCAAATATGTCACCAATTGAATCACTTTCGAAGTTGTAGAGAACGCTGCCGTCAAATCCAGAGAACATCCGAGCACTACCTTTATCTGTGCCGTTGGCGAAATTGACGGGGGCGGCTACGATCAGATCAGCAAATCCATCGCCATTGACATCGCCCGCGTCGCTCACCGGTTCGCCAAAAAAGTCGTCAGCTGAATCACCATCGAGGTTGTAGAGAACGTTGCCGTTAGCTCCAGAGAGTACCCGAGCATTGCCGCGAAGGTCATTGACACGTGGTGCTCCGACAATCAAATCAGCAAACCCATCGGCGTTGACATCCCCGGCACCGCTCACTGAGACGCCAAACAAGTCGCCAACTGAATCTCCAGCGAAGGTGAATAGCGGAACGTGGGTGATGGTTTGGGCTAATACGGGGGCAGCGGCCAACGTACACCATGCCGGCGAGCACAATGAGAACCAGATAATCAATTGTTGAGTTTTCATGGGCCCATCGTAACATGCAGAAGAGGCTAAGTGCTACATGGATCGCAGAAATTCGGCGAACCTTGACTGGGCAATGCAGTCGGACCCTTTAAGCCGTTTCATCTACCAATACTGGCGATCAACAAAGTCTCAATCGCTTTTTGGTGGACGTCAAATGGTCCGTCTGATTTCGAGGACATCTCAAAACTGGCGATCGCGATCCGCGAGAACTGCTCGAACTTCAGATCATTGAGGTACGCTTTCTCGATATCGAACTGGTGTTCACCAAGATACTCGGCCAGCAGCTGAACGAGTTGTCGAGTCTTGATCTTGCGCGAGGCAACCGTCAATTTGATACTCGGGCTACCGTTTCTATCGATAACACGAATCGACGGCCGGTCGTTTTTCTGTACCTCGCCGGCAGCAAAGAAATGCTCGGCAATCTCATCCGGATAATCAAGAATCTGGCTGGTGGGCGAATAGTGAGAGATGAATTCTCGAATGACTTCCGGCGTCTCGTTGGTCGCCTGTGCGACTTTTTTGATTGCCTCTTCCGGTGAAATCGCCTCAACAGGAATCTCAACACCGGCCTGCTGATCATCAAGCTCAAATTCGAACAAGTCGATGATGAAATCATGATTGCGAGAGGTAAATATCTTTGCCCCCGTCAACGTGCGGTCGGTGGGCATACGTTTAAGAATGCTGGCCAGCTGCCCACTGTAGTTCTGACGCGCAATCACAGCCGTATGCACCCCATCGCTAGAACGAAACATCAACTCCTCTTGCAGCTTGCAGAAGCTGAGCGCCAGCAGAGCCTTGAGATGAATCAGTTGATCCTTCCTGCGGACACGTTGAAAATAGTCCTCTGGTAACTCCCTGACGATTTCGGTGATTACGTCTTCGAGCTCAAAATCGATGTCCGCCCGAAGCTCTTCAACAAGGTCGTAAGTTCTTGATTGCGCTGTTTCGCTCATTTTGTCTTAAAAGAAAACTGCTGGATTAGGCCGCGTTTTCGACCAATCCACTAGAATAACCCGTTTATTGCTTCTTTGCAATTCAACGCAATGTTGTCTTCGTTGTTGTCGCGCGGGCGATCGAGGTATCAATGCGAACAGATTTTCTTTTCCGGCCGGCTGCAAACGACCGTAGGAGCAACTGCCCCAGAACAACCAAAAGTGCTGAGGGGCGCGTTCTGAAAATCTTGCAGGCACATAGCGGCAAACACCAAATTTTGACTTCTCTAGGGCAGTACATTAGGATTTGTGGCGATCCCCAATCTCTTTTCTAAGCTCTCTTTCATACTTCTCTAGGAGAAAAATCATGCTTTCAAGCCGACTAGCTTCGACCAAACCATTTGGACTTTTCGCTATATTCGCGTTTGCAATTGCCACCACAGTTTTGTTCTGTGATGTTGCTTCGGCGGAAAGCCCGGGCGACACACCGGTAGCCTACAATGGTTTGCTAGGAGATGTAAATCAAGATGGTCTTGTTGACTTTGGCGATGTCCCGGCGTTCATCGAAGTCTTGATTAATGGAGCGTACCACCCTGCCGCGGATCTCGACCAAAACTGTGAAGTCAACTTTTTTGACATCCCACTATTTATTAGTCCCGGGCTTACTCCGCTTTAATCAAGTTAAGAACTCGCTCAATCAAGAAGGTGGCCGCAAAAGATTTGCAGGCGTCTCACAGTCTAGAGGTAAAGAACAATCATGCATCATCGACAATCATCGAAGCCAATTCGCCTTTTCACTGCCCTCGCATTGGCGGTTACAGGTTGGTTCAGTGATTTTGCTTCGGCACAGACGTTTGTCGATCGCGTCTCCGCCGACTCTTTTCGTTTGGCCTGTTACAACGTTCATTTCGACGACCTTTTTGAGCCGAACGGATTGGGTGAACTCACTCGTTTCATCAACGCGGTGGACGCAGACGTCTATGCGTTTCAGGAAGCGTTTATTACGTCGGCGGCAGATGTGAGAAATTTGTTCGATCAGATCGCGCCGCTGCCATCTGGATCGTGGCGTGTTCACAAAGGGCGCAACCAAATAACCGTCAGTCGTTACGACCTGTCGTTACAGGACACTAACGTTCCTAACGGAACGCGTGGGATTGCGATGGCGCTAGTCGATCTTCCCGATGATCACTTTTCCAGCGACATGTATATTCTGAATAATCACTTTCCATGTTGCTCTGACGGAGAGAGCCAACGGGTAGCCGAGTCCATCGCGATCGTGGAGTGGCTCGCAGATGCACTCACCGAGGGCGGGGACGTTGATTTGGATTATGGCACCGGAGTCGCCGTCGTTGGTGACCTAAACACTGTGTCCGGCCCGGTGCCGCGCGACAACTTGCTTCATGGAATCGGTGACCTAAAAACGGACTGGGACGGCAGCAGCATGGCCGACACAAACCCAACCCACAACGCATTGGGGTTGGACGATTACACTTGGCGCAACGATAACAGTCCGTTCGCACCCGGAATTCTTGATTACGTCATGTACACCGACAGTGTTATGTACGTCGAGCACAGTTTCATACTCAACCCAACAACGATGACAAACGCAGAATTGGCGGCAACCGGTTTGCATGTGACTGATATGCTGCGCACCAAGAGCCTCGGCTCGTTCCTCGACTTCGATCACCTGCCGCTGATTGTTGATTTTGGGGCTACCCTCGCCGTTGAACCTTCTGTGGGCGATATCAACATGGATGGCCTGGTGGACTTCTCCGATATTCCGCCGTTTATCGCACTGTTAACTTCCGGAAGTTATCAAAGCGAAGCAGATTGTAATTTCGATGGCATGGTCGACTTTTCCGACATCGGACCATTCATTTACATTCTGACCAATCAATGAACCGAGACAGCCGAAGAAAGATACTCCTTTGGTAAACTTGGACGCACGAAAGAAGGCAATTTTGTCCTAGGTTCAATAAGACGGCATCGCGAAGAAAAATGGTCCCGTTACAATACCGGGGGCAATCTGAAAGTGGCGATTGTCCTACCGCCCATACCAAGACTTCGAATGACCGCGCCCAAGTACTCACAATCGACCAGCAGTTTTCCGCTGGTCTATCGATTTCCAAACATCCAATCAGCGCCAACGATCGAACGGGCGTTACAGGCATTTGGACCGCAAACAGGTACGCTGCTGTTACATAGCGGAGGAAGCAAAGATGGCGGACAGCGACCGCTGGGACGATATTCGTTTCTGATGGCTGATCCATTCGATTGGATCACCGTGGACAGTGCCAACACAGGTTCAAACGCCCTGGCCGAGGTCAAAAGACAGTTGGACAAGTGGAAGACGCCACAAATCCCCGATCTGCCACCGATGCAAGGAGGAGTGGCTGGCTTGTTCAGCTACGAGTTAAACAACGCATTCGAAAATGTTCCGCCTTCCAAACACAATCCGTTTCCGGTTCCCGCCCTGGTGTTGGGATTATATGACTGCGTCATCGCATGGGATCATCATCAACAGACCTGCGTGATTGTCTCCCAAGGTTTTCCCGAGACGGCAATCGAAAAACGAAAACAAAGAGCCGAAGAACGAATCGATTGGTGTTTAGAAACGCTCGGGAAAACGTCTAAGAGAGATGGAGCCTCACCGATGAGTGTTGCCCGCCCTCCAGAAGATTCTTCGAACCAACACTCCGTCAATGGGCCAGATGGATTGACCAGCAATTTTTCGCAAACGCAATACGTGGCGGCGGTAAAACGATGCGTTGAGTATGTCTATGCTGGCGACGTGTTTCAAATCAATATGG
>CAYTPS010000425.1:0-1010 GCA_964439245.1 uncultured Pirellulaceae bacterium
GTATGCCCGGTGGTGTGGGAGGAGGGAAGTTGCGAAACTTCCCCCTATCCCGATCCGATGATTGGTGTCCTATTGTTGGCAGTGCGCGACGTTGTACTGGCAAACGCAAAAAGCCTTGCCAGATTTACAACTGGCAAGGCTTCTTTTTTTTGTTCAAGCAAGTCCAAGGGCTTACTTGTCGTGGAAGTCTAGATTCCACCAACCGTCATCCCATTCCAGAGTCACCTTACGCCATCCAAGAGGAACTTGTGGGTAAGGGTAGAATGGACCGATGTAGGGCCATGCTGATGCTGAGTGCTGGCGAGGGTAACTGACGGCACCGTAGTTCGGGGCAGCAGCATATGAAGGCCAAGCGTAGCCGGGCAAGTTAGCCGGTCCAGAACCTGCGGCCCCGCCTCCATCGGCGTAGCCAGCAGCCAGTGGCTCACCGCCACCGTAACTTGAAGCGACGGGAACGCCAGCGTAGGAATCGCCAATGGTTCCTTCGATGATCTCGCCACCGTAGCTGCCGCTATCGACTGGGATTCCGCCACCAGAACAGCTCTCACAGTTAGCAAATGGGAGCGGCTCGTTGTAGCTTTCCATGTACTCTTGAGTTGGAGCGTAAGGAGCACGTGGGGCGGCCGGCAGACGTCGGGCGACGCGAGCTGGAGCAACAGGTGCACGGTAGCTGGCTGATTGAACAGGGGCTGGTTGACCGTAGGCCTGGTAAGCTGCCGGAGCTGCTTGGTACGGTGCTGTTCCGCGTACTTCAATATCATCCACCACTTGGACGACTCCCAAGTGACCGGCTTGCTGTGCCGTTCGCAGAATAGTCATCTGCTGTTGTGGTGAAGAAACAAAGCCTTCAAACCAGACCGTTCCACCATCGACACGCATGTCGACGTTGAAACCCTTAAGGTTTCCAGCATCTTGTTCTGTCTTAAGTCGGCTTTTAACATACTCAGCAATCTGCTGGTCATCGGCCATGCCAACGACTGGCATGAGCGATGTTACCGCGACTGCGATTC
>CAYTPS010000425.1:1020-1787 GCA_964439245.1 uncultured Pirellulaceae bacterium
ATTCCAAGCACTAAACGTCGCATCGGATTCCTCCTGGTTCGTAATCACGCATCGCAAACAAACGAAATTGGTTCACCAATTGCTGTTGTTGAAAACAAGCGGCTAAGGCGAGCCCAGTCGTTCGCTGAGCGTTGAAAAAAAGTGTTCTGTAATTGTTGCGGGTATGGGAACTGGCCTGTGTCCCGAAGGTGAAAACAAAACCAATCCTTTGGCTCGAGCATCGACAATCGGATCGTGACACTCGAGATTCGAGTCAAACAATCGGCGGCTGTAGATTTTTTCCTTCCGGTTCCACACCAATGAACCCAAACATGTTTTCGGCAGCGTCGCACGGCAGCAAAGACAATAATTCCGATTTTGACGATCTTCTGGGAAAAACCTCACTAGGCCGCAGAGTTGATTCGCTTCTACGCTAGCGACCTCTGTGAATCTGAATTGACTGGGTAGAGTTTGCGGTCGTCGGCCGATGTTTCGATGAGAAATGCACCGACAGCGGATGCCGTTCGGCTTACACCAGCGCCCCCAACCCCGTTAGGCCCAGTGGCTCGCGCGAGGTAAACGGCTCGCCGTATCGCACTCCAATCGAGCGCCCCCAATAGCTGGCCTCGTCGCGCAGTTGCTCCAGAAACGACGGACTGATGTCCTCACGCCCTTCTATGAATTGGCTGTGATAACAGCAAATGGCCTCAAATTTCCGCTCCCATACATCGGAAACGTCTAAAACAAACTTAGGCTGAGCGTGTGCCTTGAGATGGACACAGTAATAG
>CAYTPS010000425.1:1797-4218 GCA_964439245.1 uncultured Pirellulaceae bacterium
CAGTAATAGTTGTAAATACGTTTAGGGTGGAAACGCTCGCCGGGCATATCTGTCTTGGACAGTTTCGCCCAAAACCGAGCGGCCTCAACCAGTTCTGTTGCTGCTGTATGATCTGGGTGCGCGTCGGTCCAGTAAGGCGCGAAAATCCAATCGGGTTGATGCAAGCGAAATTTGGTGGCTAACAGTTTGCGGGCATCAAGAGTTGCCTCCAAGCTCCGGTTGGGCAGTCCTAGGTTTTCACGCCACGAAAGCCCCAAGACTTCGGTTGCAGCGGCGGTTTCGGCGGCTCGTTTCTCCAATGAGCCGTAAGGCGTCGGCTCCCCTGTGGTCAGATCTAACACGCCCACCTTCATTCCCGAGCCCAGCATATTGATAATTGCTCCTCCCATGCCCAGTTCCGCGTCGTCGGGGTGGGGGGCAATCACCATTACATCCAGTTTTATCATGATTCCTCGTTGAGTGATTTGGCTGTCGATTCTAGTAGTTAAGGGGTACGCTGCGCGGTGCGCCAGCAGATTTTTAGGCTAACGGCCAAAATTAATTTTTTGCATATCGGCCGCGATGGGGCAGCCTTGATTCCCTTCGGAGGTCTTAATGGTAAACCAGTCAACTTCCACTGATTAGGTGATTTATGATACTGGACATGAGCACATCTCGCGACGATAACCCTATACTGTATCTCCACGAAGCGATGCCCTATCCAGTTCGTTACCCTGATCGGCGAGCGTGATTGAAAATGGAGATTCGAGACAAGTCAACACTGTATCGAGGCACAAGCGTGAACTTTCCTCTTGCATCATTAGATAGCGAAGTCCTTCGACATCTTAATTACTCACTCGGACACCACTCTAAAGCAGTTAACCACAGCTACGTGTATCGCGCTTTTGCGATTGCGGTTCGAGACCGCCTCGTAGACAACTGGCTGAAAACGAAGGACCGTATGAACGCCTCGGACAGCCGGCGTGTTTACTATTTGTCTTTGGAGTTTCTGATTGGTCGTTCCTTCTCCAACGCCGTACACAATCTAGAACTGGGTGACGCGGCGCGAAAGGTCGCGCACGACTACGGCGTTAGCCTTGAAGAATTGGCGGAACAGGAACACGACGCCGGACTTGGCAACGGAGGCCTTGGGCGTTTGGCAGCCTGCTTTCTTGACAGTTGTGCCAACCTCGAACTGCCTGTCGTTGGTTACGGCATCCGCTACGAATATGGCATGTTCCACCAACACATTGAAAACGGGCGTCAGGTAGAAGATCCCGACCATTGGTTGCGTGACGGCAATACTTGGGAAATCGAAAGACCCGAGGATGTTCGAACGATTCGTTTCTACGGCAACACCACGCAGAGTATCGACAAAGATGGCGTGGTTCGCAGAGTCTTAATTGACACTCACGATGTGTTGGCGATTCCGTTTGACATGCCGATTCCCGGATTCAAAAACTCCACCGTTAATACACTTCGGCTTTGGAAGGCCACCGCCACAGATGTGTTTGACTTGGATGAGTTTAACTCCGGAAGTTACACAGAGGCAGTTGCTTCAAAAAACAACGCCGAACAAATCACGATGGTGCTCTATCCCAACGACGCCAGTGAAAACGGAAAAGAACTTCGTCTGAAGCAGCAGTACTTTCTGGTCTCGGCCAGCCTGCAAGACGTGATGGCTCAGTGGGTGAAAAAGCACGGTGACGATTTCACTGGGTTTGCTGAAAAGAACTGCTTCCAGCTGAACGATACCCATCCTGCATGTGCTGTTCCTGAGTTGATGAGGTTACTGATCGACGAATATGGGAAGTCATGGGACGACGCGTGGGCGATCACTACCAGGTGCATGGCGTATACCAACCACACGTTGCTTCCCGAAGCGTTAGAGCGTTGGTCCGTTCGGTTGTTTGGGAGACTGCTGCCGCGTTTGTTGGAGATCATCTACGAGATCAACCGCCGGTTTTTAAAGACAGTGGCCGAGCAATATCCGGGCGATATTGGCCTTCAACGTCGTGTTTCCTTGATTGAGGAAGGCCACGATCCGCAGATTCGAATGGCCTATTTGTCGATCGTCGGCAGCTATTCTGTCAACGGTGTGGCTCAACTGCATACCGACCTGTTGACGGCAGGTTTGTTCTCTGATTTCTACAAAATGTGGCCCGGCAAGTTTAACAACAAAACCAACGGTGTGACACAGCGTCGTTGGTTAGCCCACTGCAATCCGAAACTGAAAGCTCTGCTGGATGAGACGATCGGAGATGCTTGGCAGAAAGACCTCAGCAACATCAAAAAATTGGAATCGTCGGCCGACGACGCCGAATTCCGCGTTCGTTGGAGAGAGGTCAAACATGCCAACAAACAAGTGCTGGCTCAATATGTCAAAGACAAGGCTGGCGTTGAGTTTGATCCTTCGTTCTTGTTTGATGTCCAGGTCAAACG
>CAYTPS010000426.1:0-2856 GCA_964439245.1 uncultured Pirellulaceae bacterium
GACCTTGATGCCGTGATACAATCGGAAAGGCCGACGAGAGAGATAGAATTTCGTCAGCCTTTTTGCTGCCTCGCTTCGCGTTGACTTGCTTCCGACTCTAGAGTCAAAAGTTCAGCCAAACATTCCGTTCGAAATCACGTTTGGAAAAAAGCCGTCCGAGGACCGGACGGCCTTCGCGTGGATACGCTATTTGGAATCAGCCGCAACCGGTTCGATTTCAGCAGCTTTCTTCTGAAGATCCGTCTGCTCGATGTCTAGTAATTGAGCAACCTCGGCCCACAACTGCTTGATTTGCTTTGTCGAAGTCGATAGCCAGACTGTGTCCAGCAACTCCTCCTTCTCACGTTCGAGCATCAGCAACTTGCGTCCAATTTCGGTGGCTTCCATAAGCGGCAGCCGATGAATCTTTGCACGCCGCTTAATGGCTTCAAGAAGCCAATGTGGTAAGCCATCTCCGTAGTAATGGGATTGATTCTCCGGGATACCGACTTGTTCACGCATTTCGGTCAGTACGGCCTTCAGTCGTTCATCAAGCTGCTTTTTGCGGTCCGTCACATCGGTAAACCGCTCGATCAGATCAGGTAAGCCAAGCGATTCCTCAGCTTCTTTCAACGCTGCCGCTTCGATGTTCTTCAGCACCTTTTTTCTATCGAACATCTTCAAGTTTTCGACAGCCGCGTCGATTCGCTTTCCGATTCGTTCCTTCCAATGTTCCTTTTCCTTTACAGTAAGTGTCATAACGTTTTTTCCAAAATTCGGCATCCGACATCTACCGATTCAATCAACAAGACAGCCTGTCGGCGGCTTGTTTAAGCCGCCCACGGCGTAGTCAAGGTGGAGCCTTTTCAAAAAAACGAGAGACACAGAAAAGCAGCAGTGACGCTGCAAGCGATCACGGACCTTGATGCCGTGGTACAGTCAGACAAGCCGACGAGAGAGACTATCTTTCGTCAGCCTTTTGCGTCCGGCACGACTTCGACGAACAGTCTGCATCCGCTAAGTGTGTCGTTTCACGTCCGTTAAACGACAGAAGCGAAACGTTTCTTCGACCGTCAGCATTCGTTCAAAGTACTCGCCGTCGGCACTCCAGAAAAACTGAAATGGCTCACGGCCATTTGCGTAGACGAATTTGGTTCCATCACCCCACCGAACGTAGTCTGAATCCGCGTGGTACATGTAAAGCGTTCGGTCAACGCGATGAATCGTTCCCGCCAGAAACCAAGGCGGTGAATCAGGATCGTCCATCGAATGAACCTCGCCCATTGTCAATTCATTTAGAAACGAGATCAACTCAGCCTTGCGTCTGAGTGAACGCATCGTCCGTTTGCTCGCAATTTCGTCCGACATCTAAACTCTCCCCAGCTAGAAAACCTTTCAGTAAAACCGATGCACGCCACCGGTTCCGGCTGACAGAATCAATGCTTGCCGCACGGGGTTGCGGCGAAGACTGATCTATCCAATCGAAACGGCGGGTAGGACTTCTGCTCGGATTCGTAGAGGACTTAAAGAGCGATTGGGCTTGAATGAGGCGATTTCACCACAAAATCTGATTCGCTGCAAAAACGAGCCTTCATGTGGTTCGTGAAAAGCGGTAGCGATAGCAGCTCGTCCAATTAAGCTGTAAGTCCGAAATTCACTCACAACAATGGATACGAGACTCGCGATGTTACTGAAGCTTGCCGTGGTCGTTTTACTGACCGCTTTTCAAAGTTCTGACGCCGAAACTTCCACCGATGGAGTCGAAGTCACCGAACGATACACGTTGCGAGTTAAGCAACCGGGCCGTTCTGGAACGCCAAGCGTTCGCGCCTTGGCTATCGCTCCGGACGGTAAGCAAGTCGCCATCGCGACTTCCCGAGAATTGCTTTTCGCTCGTTCTACCGATGGCGAGATCGAATCAAGAATCGACTACTCACCGTTTTCACTGGCTTACTCCAATGACAGTCGACAACTGTTCACCATCAATGAACGTGCCAGCAAAATGTTTCAGGTCGCGCCGCCTGCCGAAATCCCATCGTCCTTCAATCGCCCTCAAGGTTATCTGGGTGTGAAGCTGGAAGAGAAGAACGGGAAAATCGTCATCGCGGCGGTCGAACCGGGTAGTCCTGCCTCGAACTCAAAAACATTGAAAGGTGCAGAGGTCGTGGGAATCGGAGAAGGTTCAGGTACGACGATTGACTCTGTAATCGGGATGTCTTTGGAACGCGTGCTTCCTAAACTCGATGGTCCAGCGAATACGAAAGTGACTTTTTCGATCATTCCTCGTGGAAAAATTGACGAGTCCAAAGTCACGATGCCACGGATGTTGATCATGCCGTCAGGTGAATACAAACCATTGCCGACGCCAAAACAAGCAGAGTCTGTCGCGTGGTGCATGGTCAACGACTTTCATGAGTTTCGCAGTTCGCGCAATGGCGATTACGTTTCGTCAATCCGTTGCGAGCAAATCAAAAACGATCGCGGCGAGCAAGCAACTTCGAAGAGTGGCGAATGGTTCGTTTTCATTTCTGAGTACAAAGACGAAGAAACCGCGACAGTTGAAATCGGCAAACCAAACAAAACCGAAACGGAAAGTGATGAGCCACAACTGGTGAATGGACCAGCGTCGCACAAGGTCGGCTATGAGCAGGGAGCCCGCGAAATCTACGGGGCTGAAATCTACAACGTGCTAACGCAAGATTTAGTCGCGTCGTTTCCGGTCGGAAAAGATGAATCTGGTCGCAGCGGCAAAATCTTCATCGGCGTCCAACTTGATCCGGCGAAAAATCGAATGGTCGTTGGGACCTCATCCACCATCCACATCTACGACGTTGAAACTGGACAGCGAATCAGCACCATTCGTCCGATGCCTTCCGA
>CAYTPS010000426.1:2907-3351 GCA_964439245.1 uncultured Pirellulaceae bacterium
TGTAACCTACACGTCGCTTGCTGTTGCCGGAGACTACGCCGCCGTCGGCGACACGCTCGGAATCGTCCGCATCGTCAATCTGGAAACCAAGCAGCTGGTCGAAACCATCCCAAGTCGCGAAAAACGATCTGTCACTCACGTCGATCTATCTCAAGACGCCAAAACTCTGACCTACCACGCCGACGGCGTCGCCCACATCGTACATTTGGAATTTACCGAGTGAGCCCGACGCCGTGAAATGAAACTGCGCGAACTAAAGTCTATTGCCGAGTTTCTCGTTGAAGTAATTGAACCTGTTGAGCAATCTGGGATAATCGTGATCGTTTCGCACTTCTATCTTGACACCTCAATCTATGAACGAAGATCAAACACCAATAAGCGATCCACCGCGACGCAAGTTTCTTTGGTTTTTCTCACGACCAGAAATCTGGGTCGTTAAGTGGA
>CAYTPS010000426.1:3375-4213 GCA_964439245.1 uncultured Pirellulaceae bacterium
TCTCATGCTGTCAGTTGCAGTCGTTCACCGGTGCGGTGTGATCGACTTGTTTGAAATGAAGGACTTTCTGGTTCCGCTTTCGATCCCATGGTTCGGAGCGATTGGGGCGATCACCATCAGCTTGCAAGCTGTTTTTGAAAGGCGAGACGACTGGGACTCTTCTTACAATTATTGGCATTTAGCCCGACCATTGGTTGGCTCAGTCCTCGGTATTATGTCTTTCTTGATCCTGAGCGTGATTGTCACGCTGGCTGGGTCAACTGCACCGTCTCCTGATTCAGCACCAGCGATCGCCAACATGAACATCTATCATGTTCTGGCGTTTATCGTCGGATACCGTGAAGAAACGTTTCGTGATCTGCTTAAGCGTGTCACGGATTTAATTCTGCGGCCGGGGCCAGAAAAGCCAAGCAGGACTGAAGGTGAAAGAGATGATCTACGTCAATGACCGAACGGTAAAACCACAATTGGCACCGAAAGGGAAATCGTTTGAACGATGGATTACGATTTTGTCACCTGCGTATCAGAAGCGAGCGGTCGGAAGACTGCAACGCTTTATGGCACAAGAGACTGGGTACCGACATGAGTCACTTGACCATCTTCCGTGCTGGCGCGACACGTTTGAAGTACTTTCGATCACCACAGAAATCATCGGCAATGGCAAAGATCCAGCACTTTACGAAGCGATGATTGGTTTCGTTTGGTTTACTTTCGATCACGATATTCCAGCGCTTTACAATTGTTACTTGCACCCGTCGTATCGTGGAGAGAATGATCAGCACAACCTGATGGTGCGGGCGTGGGCGACCGTCAACGAGCGTTTTGCCCAATTCAGAAT
>CAYTPS010000427.1:0-4204 GCA_964439245.1 uncultured Pirellulaceae bacterium
GTAGTGAAACAGCATCGCCATCGTTGGAACCATGACCAACAAGCTTCCCAACCAGAGACTGGTCGTTACATTGGTTCGACGCTCTGTAGTGGCGGATTCCAATGCCCAACCACGCAGTCCGTATGCGAGGCATGCCAAGCCACCTACAACAGCACAAAGTTCGGCTTTTAGATACTCGTCGAAATACAGCAGGTCATTGACCAGCAGTCCGGCGGTCACCGCCAACAGTACGCTGAGCAAACCGAACAAAGTCTGCCAACCGTTTTTGGAGTAAAGCGCTACCAGCACAGCGATCGCCAACTGAATTAGCACAGCCGCTACCAGAACCCACCCACCAGACATTCCAAACACTTGTCCCAAGCAGTAGAACAGCATCAGCCCATTTCCCCCGGCGATCAGACAACGGCCGTGGATACCCGTCGGAACAAGAAACAAGAACTTGGCAATCAGAAGTCCCAGCCCAATCAAAGCGGGAGCCATTACGATGGCCAGTCCAGTAGTGAGACCTACCATCGACAACCCGATGCCAGCGGCGACAGATAGGCAGGTAGCACTCAGGAACTGGTTGAACGAGATTGCAGCGTCGCCAGACAAGCGATTGTATCCAGCCAGAAAGAAGTTTACTGCTCCCATAACCATCGCCGAAATCCAGAACAGCGACGAACCGACAATCTCAACAGCGTGGAAACCAGAAAAACCCAGAAGCAGTGCGCCGCTGACGCACACAAGGTGCACGCCAGTCATTGCCGACGCACCGCTCTGAAAGGGTTGTTTCAACATCGCCATATTTGAAAATGCGACGGTGACCAACAAAACCATGGGGGTCAGTAACCCAATTAAGACCATCACCCATGGCTCCAGTGCCAACAATGATAGTCCGTTCCAAATAGCCAGTGACGCAACTGATCCAGAAGTGATTGCCATAAAACTGGCAGATGGATTTTCCTTTTTCGCGATTGAGATTCGTAAGAGGCTGGTCGTTGCTGCTGCTACGGCCACCAATAAATACTCGGCTGTCATCCACGACGGAGACATCTGTGGAACAAAAGGAATCTCCACCAAGTGCAGGTCAATGAATTGCAATAGTGCCAAACACGAGACCATCAAGCTTCCTAAGAATGTCAGGTCAGAAAGAACGGCGTCGTTGAATTCGGCGTTTTCGGTTTTCAGTTTGTTTCTGTTGTTCTGACACAGCGTGGCGAGGTTCACCGCAATAATCACGGTGCTCAATACAAGTGCGGCCAGACCACCGGTCAAAACGATGTTCAACAAGTTGATCAGATTCAAAGCTGACCAGATCAGCATCAACCCCGAGATAAATAGGTAGCGGCGTTGGTTGCCTTGGCTGGAGTACAGCCCAGCAAAACCGACAGCAGATCCACCGACTAACGCTAACGTCCACAGTTTGTCGGTCGCATCTAGCTGCCATTGCATCCAAGGAGTACTAAAAATTCCCGTCAGCGATCCAATTTGGCCAATCAACAACAATCCAAATCCCGCGGTCAACGTAACTAGGCCCGCGGCGATCAGTGACTTGCCGTAGCGCTGACGAGAGAACGGACTTGGCTGACTGCCATTGGATTGTTCGTTTGCGATTGGGAATAAGAGACTGGAAAATGTCGTGATCCAACCTAAAGACACTAGAAATGTGACTTGAGGAATAATGTTCCAGAATTGATTGACAGATTGGTCTGCCAAAAAAAGCATCCCTGTCATCACGATTCCCCCGACGAGGGTGTGGACAAATAAAGGATTACGCGTCACTCGCGCGATTGCAGCGTACACGGCGCAGAAGAGGGCCGCGGGGATCCATAGATGTCCGCCTTGGTCTAGTGTGATCAAACCCTGTGCGTCGTAGAACCAAAGCTGTAATGGCATCGCCACTGCGCCCAAGAATGCGAGTCCGGTTCCGGCCAATCTGTATCGAGTGAACCGTACCAGCGCGATGCCAGAGCCAATGACGGCGGCGATCAAGAGTCCAATGGCAGTTGCAACCACCAGTGGATCCTTGAACACGGTCCAAACGCGTAACCACACTAGGAATCCTGCGACCAACAATCCGCCACCGACCAGCATCAAACGCTGAATCGATTCAGGGCTCAGCAGTCGCTCAATCAGCGGCTGGCCAGCGACAGGAATTGCTTGCGCTTCGTCAGCGACGACGAAGGTTCCATCTTTGCGCTTATAGATTGGTGGCTTGTTCGATTCGGCGGACTGGTTGCTGCCGTGTTGATGATGGTTGTTCATGGGAGACCTTGGCAATGAAAGGCGTTGAAATTGAGACTGCTGAGACAGCATCACATGCCGTCCGCTGATGCTTAAAGCACAGCCAGTGCCAAACTCACTCCAGCCCTCCCGGTTCGGCACGCTTGGTGCACGCCAGAAGGCCTGAAACCCACAAAACACGAGGAAAGATCAACGTTTTTGTTGAGAAATTAATTCGAAAATTGCTGCTTTGGAGCAAATAGAGGCAATTTTAAGAAGTACACTCAACGTACATTCGTTCATCGTTTGAACACATTTTAGGTATGCCGAATATGTCCAAGATCTCATCTGCCGAACTCAAATCACTGCAAATCTTCGCGCGTTTGGCGTATAGCAATCCGTTTTCACACGAACGTATCGAGCTTGAGAAACTGGCGCTCGGCGACGCGTTCGTTGCCGACCAAAGCGTGGCGTGGAGTCGCAGTTTTGAACAACAGGTCAGTGACCGACCGAATGTTCGTCTGATTGCCGAACAGGCATCGAACCTTGTAGGTAAGATCAATCAGAGTGCCGCCGATGGGCAAGTGTTTACTGATGCTCAATTGAACCAGTATTGGGACGTCGTCACTTACGTGTTGCTTTATCGCCATGTGGTGGATCTTTCTCCTGCTGACGTGTTGAAGCCGTCGGTGGCAAAAAAAATGTGGAGTGGCTTTCTTCAAGACTACGAACACTTTGTAGCAGTGAAAGGTTTGGATCGTATTGAGATTCAGACGGCCGATCATCTGTTCGCGATTCTGTGTCAGGTACATCGCGCGTTCAGTTACATCTTTTACTACATTTTGGGCGATTCACTACCATCGGTGCGGCTGCGCGAATCAGTCTGGCAATCTGTGTTTACCAACGACCTGCGACGCTATCGGCGAACTTTGTATGACCGTATGAGTGCCCTTCCGACATTAATTACCGGTCCATCGGGAACGGGCAAAGAACTGGCGGCTCAAGCGATCGGTGCTTCCCAGTACATTCCGTTTGATGCCACGCGTGGATGTTTTCCCAAAGGGTCAGCCGACTGTTTTATTCCATTGAATTTGTCAGCGATGTCGCCGACCTTAATCGAGTCCGAGTTATTTGGTCACAGCAAGGGAGCATTTACTGGAGCGATCGCTGATCGAGAGGGTTGGCTTGGCAAGTGCCCCTCTTTTGGTTCAGTGTTTCTGGATGAGATTGGCGAATTGGATTTGATGTTGCAAGTGAAACTTTTGCGTGTTGTGCAGCAACGCACCTATACGGCGTTAGGTGATGATCGACAGCAACAGTTTCTGGGAAAGATCATTGGCGCCACCAATCGAAATCTTGATCAAGAGATGACAGAGGGACGTTTTCGAGAGGATCTTTACTATCGGTTGTGTGCAGATCGAATTCAAACGCCCTCTCTACGTGATCAACTTCAGCAAAATCCAGATGATTTGCCAGCGCTGGTGCGTTATGTCAGCCGTAAGCTGGCTGGCGAAGACTCAGATATGCTTGCCGATCAATCGACCGAGTGGATCCGAAAAAACTTGGGCGACGAATATCCGTGGCGGGGAAATATTCGAGAACTGGAACACTGCGTCAGCAGCATCATGATTCGCGGTAGCTATCTTCCAACGGGTACCGGTAAAATTTCACTCGAAGAAGACACCGACTCTGGTGAACAACCGTCGTGGGCGCGATTGGCCGTTACCGGTGATCTAACGGCCGATCAATTGGTGCAGCACTACTGTCACTGGATCCATCAAAAAACTGGCAGCTATGAGGCCACAGCGCGAAAGTTGGGCATCGATCGCCGCACAGTAAAGTCTAAAATAGCATTGATCCAGTAGGCGTATTTGCCGTACTGGGATTTTTCGCCACCCGGAAATACCTGAGGAAAGCGTGATCCATCGACGCTGTACCCCCGTAAACTAGTGGTCCTTCAAACCTGAAATGAATAGTTAGATGGGTGCCATGCTTCACG
>CAYTPS010000428.1:0-539 GCA_964439245.1 uncultured Pirellulaceae bacterium
TTCGCCAATTGATCAAGAAACGACACTCAAAGACCTTGGAGACTTCACCACACACTACTACGGTTTGCTTGGGCCGCTTGGGGAAGCGACGACATCCGATGGAGACAGAGACTACTCTTGTGATACGCTTGGAGGCAGTACACCCGAGGGTGGTCCGATCGGCCTGCAGGGCTTCTTTTCTCCAAATAAACAAGGCAAATTTGTTGGAAAGAAGTTAAGAGACATTCGCGATGGGACTTCGTACACGTTTGGATTTGGCGAGATATCCGGGACAGATCAGAGCGATGACCGTGATCGGATTCCCCGCGCAGGTTGGTCGATAGGAGCCGACTACGCCTCCAATGGTCGACCATCAAAGGTATACGGCTTGAAATCAGTTGCCCATCGAATCAATTTTGAAGGCGATACAGATTTCAATGCGACACCCTTCAGCAGTAATCACCCCCAAGGCGCACAATTCGCATTTCTCGACGGAGCTGACCCGATTGTCGACCAGAATGTCTCTCTTGACGTCTTCAAATTCCATTGCAGCATTGACG
>CAYTPS010000428.1:549-4179 GCA_964439245.1 uncultured Pirellulaceae bacterium
CCAGAAGAGCTCGACGCGTTTTAAAGGTAAAGCGTGCCTTGCCGCGATCCTGCGCCGCGCCGTCACCCTCCCCTTGGGAGGGTCCGAGGCTCGCCGACGGGGAGAGCTATTCACCGCACAGAGAAACAGCTGGAACAGTTGTCTTTACGAAGAGCGCTTAGATACCGTCTCTTTGCCGATATTTGCCAAACCGAGCCTACCGGGTTTATCTTGCGTGGTATGGGGGCCTAGGCTAGCTTCGTAGGCTATGTCCGAGAGTGTGGCCCACCAAAACATTTGAAAGCCCTGACTGGCTTGAGATTCGTCGCCGCGTTGGTGGTGTTTGTTAGCCATACATTTTTCTGGTTCCCAGAGATCAATGATCAACGAGTACCGCACGGATGGGCGGGCGTTGGGTTCTTCTGCGTACTTTCTAGTGTCGTTGAAGGCTTTTTGAAATCGATCAGGTAACTTTTTCGGTGGCCTCGAAGCTTGATGATGATCGTTCCTGTCGGCGTGTCCGCATGGTTGATTCAGCAAAGCCGGATAACGAGTTTCAGTGATACTGCCATAGAACAAGTCATCCAAAATTCTACCGAAGAGTTTCGTGGAGTGCGTTTTGATCAGGACGCAATATTGTTGGGCGTCACGACGGAGCCACTTGGTGGCGGCACGCATCAAATAACAATGGCTTGGGATCTGAAAGAGAACCGTCGTCACACGCGTTTTATACATATCTGTAATGAGCAGGGAAAAATTCCAAAAGTAGCCGACAGCAATCGCACACTGTTTAGCAGGTTTGTGGCAAACGAACGCGTGATCGACACCGTCACGTTGACCGCCAAAGAACTAGAGGGAGCGTATTACGTTGTGGTCGGATTCTTCGATCCTGAGAGAAAGCAAGCACCAATATTCATCGGTGAAAAGAAGATCAAAACCACCCGACTAAAAGTGCTGGAGTTCTGACAGCCAACGTGATACCCGTCATTGGCTCCTTGTGCATAAAAAACTGGCTTGAACGATCACATTCCAACTAATTGCTATGGAAGATGATTCGGCTATCGAACCAGAGATGATGGTTGGGATATCTTCGACATCTCCGTCGAAAGTTTCGCTACAATTACATAACAAAGGCCGTTTCACCATGCTATTGGCCGTAAACAACCAAACACAGTCCCGAGACTAGCCCCACCGATGGCTGGCGCATCTGAATCGAAGCCTAAAATGCCAATACTTACGAGAATTCACGTCAGAATGAAAAGCGGTTCGCACCCCGAAAGTTGAAAAGGCAATTTGCCATCGTTACGTTTTTAACCCCAATGGAGTCCAGTTATGAACACCAGCCGCCAACCAGTCACTGAGCAGCACTCACCCGAACCATCGGTCAGTCTTGCCGCGAGGCGATGTAGGTGGGCAGCGTCATTGATGCTTTTGGCTGCCGCACATCTTGCCAC
Organism: uncultured Pirellulaceae bacterium; assembly: GCA_964439245.1. GTDB lineage: Bacteria > Planctomycetota > Planctomycetia > Pirellulales > Pirellulaceae > Mariniblastus. The sequence continues at coordinate 1,983 of CAYTPS010000428.1, forward strand.
TGTTTCCCCTCCACCGCTTTGGGCGGTCCCGCAAGAAACGAAAGAAGCAGCAATAGTGGCGACCAGCGAAAAGGCGGAGAAAAAAGAATCGACTGGGAAGGTGATCGATATAAAGAATGTCTGCGTGCACGTTTTGAAGCTCGAAGAAACGCTCAAGCTCTACAAGGAAATTCTCGGATTCGAATTGGTTAGAGAAGTCGTCCTTCATGGCAAAGGCATTGAAGGGATGGTCGTCAGAGAAATGAAAGCGGGTGGTTGCCTGATCCATCTTTCGCTACCGGCGGAAAAATACGCTGATACTGTGGGACCAATCGGTAACACGAATCACAACCATTTCATGTTGTTAGTCGATGATATTGTTCCGATTTGTGACAAGCTAAAAAAAGAAGGATACGAATTGGAAAATGACAACTACGCGCAAGACAAGTATTCCTTTTTCACGGGGCCAAACGGCGAAATAGTCGGGCTTACTGAATACAAGTGATAAGAGTTGATTTCCTGCACGGCCTGCTTTTGATTTTAATTTTAGACTGTCCGCATTTGCGATAATTCTTTGCACACCGAATTGACGGGGGGACAATCAGAGTGTCGCCATTTGCCATGGCTTAAAGCGGAAACCTGGTGACCAACCAAAAGAACAAAAGGAAGATTCATGAGCTGTACCAGAGTGTCTTTTTTCGCGCTCCTTGTTTTGGTTTCCTGCACTTTCGAATCGCTTGCAGATGAGCCGAACTCGGCTCAATACACGAAGCACCAATGGGTCGACTTAGTCGACGCGGAATTGTCTCAATGGGACGTTTTTCTTAGCTACCAACATCAGATTGGCTATGACGGAACGGTGCCTAAAAATAAGAAAGGAGAGGACATTCCGCCCATAGGGTTAAACAAGCTAGGCTACGACGTCTTCACGACGCAACAGTTGGACGGCCAAACCGTGATCAAAAACAGTGGTCAGTACTATGGTTGTCTAGTCACCAAACAGATTTACGAAAACTACCATTTTCAACTGCAATACAAATGGGGAACGAAGACTTGGGCTTACCGGAAAGACTTGTTGAAGGATTCCGGCATCCTTTATCATTCGGTCGGACCCCATGGCGTAGAATTCTGGCGATCTTGGATGTTGTCTCAAGAATTCCAAATCATGGAAGGGCACACTGGCGATTTCTGGAGCCAAGCCAACTCGGCAATCGATATCCGCGCCTACAAACCAGAATCTGTCATGGACCCGATGGCGCATGAGTCTCAGGACTTTCTTCCCATTGGAATGGGAAGTCCTTACAAAAACTACTGCTCGCGCAAGGGCAACTACGAAAAGCCTGCTGACCAATGGAACACGCTGGATCTGATTTGTTTCGAGGGTAAAAGTTTGCACATTGTTAATGGCAAGGTCGTCATGGTGCTGAAAAACTCTCGATTCATCGACGAAAAAGGCCAAAGCGTCCCACTGACCAAAGGAAAAATTCAGCTACAGTCAGAGGCTGCGGAGATCTTTTTCAAGGGCATCAGAATTAGGAAAATTGATGATTTGAGCGAGAAACATCACATTCTTTTTGAAACTGCGGGGTCGTAGTTTAGCCTTTGCTGGAGACTTTGTAATCCTTGGCCTTTTTGGCCCTCTGTGGCAGATCTGTTGGGGTTTTGAGCGTGCTTCCTTGTCTGTCACCAAAGATTGGCAGAATTTCTGCTCCGCGTATCGATAGACGATTCGATAAATTGTGTCGCTTTGTTTCAGTAAAGCCGAAACAGATTTTCTGCTGTGGGTAAGAAACAGCGAGTCAAACAAGAAGGCAAACTCAAAATTGCTCCCAAGGCACATTCCACAAAAAAAGGGACTTATGACCAAATCGTCATAAGTCCCTAATTTTTGTCGAGTGGGGGTGACAGGAATCGAACCTGCACGACCAAAGGTCACTAGATCCTAAAAATATCGAGAAGCGGTAGCGGAATCAGCGTTGCACCCGTCTTTTATCGAATGAAACTACCTGAGGTATCGGCAGGAGACTGTTGCAAGTTGAATCAAAGAAAGGCAGCAAAAGGCGGTACTTGCTGCGAGGCGGTTGAGCTAAAACGGTATGTACCGGATTTGCTCCATGCAGAGTGAATCTTGGCTCCCCAGCCAATCACTTTTTGCGGCCGACATCGCCAAAAATATCGATGGTCGATCGTTTTCCCAGTCTCCGCCACAGGCCAGGCC
>CAYTPS010000429.1:0-4145 GCA_964439245.1 uncultured Pirellulaceae bacterium
TCCCAGATATTTCTAGTTATTTTTGTCCAATCGGCGGCTCTACTGGCTAATTGTTAACAGGAACCCGACGTACAGGGTTTGAGTTGTTTTCGCTGATTCGAGTTATTTGGGATTTTTCTGTTCGATGGGAACCGAAGCAACAGATTTTGATGGCGCGAAATTTTCGCAGGCTATTCTGAGAACAGAACGTCAATTGCGAGCAGTAGTATTGGCAATGGTGCCGGGTTGTCGAGACGTGGACGACATTTTGCAAGAGTCTTGCTCAGCGATGTGGAAGAAGATTGATCAATACAATCCACAACACCCGTTTGCGCCTTGGGCATGTGGTTACGTGCGGATGCAAACTCTTGCTTGGCTGAAGAAGCAAAAGCGTGATCGTCTAGCGCTTTCGTCGGAGAGCATGGACATGATGTACGATGCCATCGTAGCCAACAACATTCCATTTCGAAGCTCCGAACGCGTCGATGCGTTGGAGGAGTGCCTAAGCGTTTTACCTCAACGTGATCGGATGCTTCTGGCGTTGCGTTATGTGGATGGTCAGTCGGTCCAGCAAATTGTCTCTGGTGGGCAGACACAAGACTCTTGCGAAGCGATGTATAAGTTTTTCTCGAGACTTAAGGTAAAACTACTGAACTGTATCGAGGGAAAACTGGCACGCTGATTAGTGTGACCAAGTTTGATTGACAATTATTCTTGCCTATTGTCTATGAAGGTACTGGCAACGGAAAAAGGAAATGTCTGACTTAAATCGATCTGAGTTAATTGCCCAAGTCGGCGAGTTGGTTGAACGTGTGTCTGCTGATGAACAGGATTTGTCCGCGATCAACGAACTAGACCAGTTGGTCGCACACAACGAGGCGGCAAAAGAGATTTATCTCCAGCACATTTGGATGCAGGTGCAAATGAGGTCTTCTGCTGTGTTGTCAAATGAGATTGATGATCGAATCCCAGCTGCGGCTTTGGCGGTAGGTCTGCCGACTGAGGATGAGGAACTTCAGCTGTGGTCAGTGTGGTCAATTGGAACGGCAGTGGCTGCCGCGTTGTGCATGACGATTCTCATTGCCTGGCCACTGGGAAGGCTACACGATTCAACGCCTATTGCGGTCGCAGATACGATTGAATCGAGTAGTTCCTTCTATGCCGGTTCAAAACAAGCTGTTGCGAATTCAAATTCCGGCGAAACGCTGCCGGAAAAACGCGTGCTAAACAACGCTCTTGCCAGTAACAATCTGGCCCATCCGGGAAACAGTATGCGGTTGGTTGGCGGGGTCGCTGATAGTGATGATCTGGCGATTCCTGAGACGATTTCTTTCAACCAACATGTGCGTTCGATTCTTTCTGAAAACTGCTATTACTGCCATGGTCCCGACCCGAACCATCGCAAAGCCGATTTGAGATTGGATACCGCTGAGGGGGCCGAATATGTCATCGACCTTGATAATCCAGAAGACAGCGAACTTATGCTGCGTATTCACTCTGAAGACGCCGAAGACTTGATGCCGCCACCGGAATCAGGTCGTGTCGTGTCGGACTATGAGAAGCAAATACTGAAAAAGTGGATTGCGCAAGGCGCCAATTATGAACCACATTGGGCGTTCATTGCCCCACGGAAAACTGCGTTACCGGAAACTGACGATCGGGGATGGGGAAGGAACGAAGTAGACCGCTTTATCCTCGCTCGTCTTGAGAAAGAGGGAATTAAGCCATCGCCGCGAGCTGAGCCAAGTGTCTTGGTGCGTCGTCTGTACTTGGATTTGATCGGGTTGCCACCAAGCGTCGAGCAAGTGGAATCGTTTTTGGCCAGTTATCAAGGTGATGCCGATATGGCGATCGAGGGACTGGTGGATCAACTTTTGGCCAGCGCTCACTACGGCGAACGCATGTCGCTGCCGTGGTTAGACTCAGCTCGGTATTCGGATTCTAACGGTTTCCAGCAGGATGGCGACCGTCACCAATGGCCTTGGCGAGACTGGGTGGTCAAAGCCATGAACGACAACATGCCATTTGATCAGTTCACGATCGAACAATTAGCCGGTGACTTGTTGGAATCGCCAACGGAAGATCAGTTAATTGCGACCGCGTTCAATCGCAATCACATGATTAATGGAGAGGGAGGTGCGATTGCAGAGGAGCAGCGCAACAACTACGTATTTGACCGGGTCGATACCACGGCAACGACTTGGTTGGGAATGACGATGGCGTGCGCTCAGTGCCATGATCACAAATATGACCCGATTGCTCAGAAAGATTACTATCGATTTTTCGCCTACTTCAACAACATTGAAGAAAACGGAGGGGTCAACTTCCGTGCGGGAAGATTGCAATGCGGAACTCCTCTGTTGAAGCTACCTACAGATGAGCAAACTGCAAAGATTGAAGAAGTTGACAAGAAGATTAAACCCATTCGAGAGTCACTCGACGCTGAGAATGACAAGATCATTGAAGCGATGAAGGAGTGGGAAGTTGTCGCCCTGAAAGATCCTCCCGAGAAATTGAATCGAGATCTCTTTCGAATTCTGAAACTTCCGTTCGATGAGCGCAACAATGGTGAGATCAATAAACTGAAGGACTACTTTCTGCTCAATTTCGCCGCCGATGATTGGAAGGAGCCCAGGAAAGAACTTAAGGGATTCGAGGACCAACGAAAGAAAATTCAATCGCAGATAACCACTGTGATGGTAATGCGCGAACGCAAGAAAAAGCGGGCCACAAACCTGTTTCATCGCGGTGAGTACGACCAAAAAGGGGAAAGAGTTTTTCCGGGAGTGCCCGCGTTTTTACCAAAATTGGGCGTCGACAAGCACAAGGATCGTCTGACGCTGGCTCGCTGGTTGGTCGACCCAGGCAATCCACTTACCAGTCGCGTAACGGTGAATCGTTATTGGCAGACGTTTTTCGGCACGGGCCTTGTGAAGACATCAGAGGATTTTGGTGTTCAGGGCGAACTGCCCAGCCATCCAGAGCTACTGGATTGGTTGGCCGTTGATTTTGTCGAACACGGTTGGGATGTAAAACGCATACACCGAATGTTGGTGACCTCGGAAGCTTACTTGCAAAGTGCGCGTCATCGTGAAGACTTGATTGAAATCGATCCAGAGAACCGATTGATTGCTCGCAGTCCGCGTTTCCGTTTACCATCGATGTTGATTCGTGATGCGGCATTGAGCGTTTCCGGGCTGTTGAATGACAGTATCGGTGGCAAGCCTGTTTATCCTTATCAGCCCGTTGGCTTGTGGAAAGAGTTCAGTCTAGAACGTTTCTCTTACAAACCATCAACCGGCGAAGACCTGTATCGACGCAGTTTGTACACTTTTTGGAGGAGAACGGTAGCGCCACCAAATCTCTTTGATGCGGCCAACCGACAAACTTGCATTGTCAAATCGTCACTGACCAATACGCCTCTGCACGCGCTGGTGATGCTGAATGATCCAACCTTTGTCGAGGCTAGTCGAGCTTTAGCCCAAAAGGTCGTGCAGAAAGATGCCGGTAATGATCAAGAGAATCTTAAGAAAGGATTTTCGATCGCGATCGGGCGACATCCGACTAAGAAGGAGATGAGTTCTCTTACTTCGGCACTCGAGGATAGCAGAACACATTTTTCCAAACATCACGAGGACGCGCGGCAACTACTGACCGTTGGAGATACAGGAAAAGTTCCGGAAGACAACGACGAAATGGTGGAATTAGCGGCCTTAACCTGCGTAATGCAAGTTGTAATGAACACCGACGAATTTATGACTAGGGAGTAGGCGTGAATCCACTCGATCAAAATCATCAGCACAATACTCGCCGACAATTTTTTTCTCGTACTGCGACCGGTATAGGTACTGCGGCGCTTGGGTCGTTGCTGTCAAAAGATTTGATGGCTGGCGATGATTCGGCATCAGCAACTAAGGGCAGCGGCCAAGGTCTTCATTTTCCGGCCACCGCTAAACGTGTGATCTATTTGATGATGAGTGGTGGTCCATCGCACATTGATTTGTTTGACTACAAACCGGAGATTCTCGATCGGCGAGGCGAGCAATTGCCGGATTCGGTGCGGAATGGCCAACGCTTAACGACCATGACCAGTCGACAGAAGCAACTGCCAGTGCTGCCGCCGCTGAAGCCCTCGCCTCGCATACTCAGCAAACGACCGCGGCGGG
>CAYTPS010000430.1:0-4109 GCA_964439245.1 uncultured Pirellulaceae bacterium
TTATTTGTGTCACGGACCAGACTAGCAAAACCGCGCGGCGGATATACGTTTTGAGGGCTAGGAAGAAGCACGCGACTCAATCGAATCGGGTGAATTCGTGGACCGCATTGAGAGTGACGACCCCGACTACGTGATGCCCAAGCCTGAATCGCATCTAAGTCTGACCAATGACGAGAAAGAACTGCTGAAGCAATGGGTCGAAGATGGCGCTCACTACGATCGGCATTGGGCGTTTGTATCACTGCCCGATTCAGTTGCCGTGCCTGATGTCAGCGATTCGAAGTGGCCTAGGAAACCGCTTGATCGATTCATCCAAGCGGGCTTGGACAAAGAGTCGATGAAGCCCACGGCAGAGGCTTCCCCCTTACGGTGGCTCCGCCGCGTGTCGTTTGATCTAACCGGTTTGCCGCCGACGGAGTCGGCAATTGAGAAATTTCAAAAACGAATCTCTAACGCAAACACTGATGCTCAACGAGACGCCGTCTATTCATCTGTGGTTGACCGCCTGTTGGCGACGGATTCGTGGGGGCAGCACATGGCTGTTTCATGGTTAGATGCCGCGCGATATGCGGACTCTTATGGTTACCAGTCAGACAAACTCAACACGCAGTGGCCCTATCGTGATTGGGTGGTCAAAGCATTCAATGACAACTTGCCATATGACGATTTTCTCACATGGCAACTGGCTGGCGACTTGCTGGAGAATTCGACCACCGAGCAAAAACTTGCGACGGCGTTTAATCGAATCCATCGCCTAAACAATGAAGGCGGCGCGATTTTTGAGGAGTGGCGTCTGGAGAATGTTGCCGATCGTGTTCACACCTACGGTTCGGCGGTGCTCGGGCTAACGTTCGAATGCTGCCGCTGCCACGACCACAAATATGATCCCATCAGCATGCGTGATTACTATTCGTTATCTGCGTTCTTCAATTCGATCGACGAAAACGGTCTTTACGATCGTACCGAGAAAGTCCCGTCTCCCACGTTGCTGTTGCCGACGCCTGACCAGTTAGCCGCGCTGGAAAAGGCAAAAGCTGATATTGCCACGGCCGAGAAAAAATGGCGCGTGGCAGTTCAGCGTGTCGAATCCGATTTTTCAACTGGCCAGTTCAAAGAAGCGATCGAGGAAGAACGTAAGCGGAAGACTGTGTCCGGTCAACTTTTGATGCTCGACTTTGACAAACCGTTCGACAACAAGAACAAAGAAATTTATCACCCGTCTGCCGGCGATCGCAATTGGGCTAAGTCTTTGCCACTTGTCGATGCGGCGGACAATCCATTTCCTCGTCCCGAACCTTTCGACGGTGATCGGAAAGCAATGACGCTTGACGGCGAGGTTGGTGTAACCACGAAAAACATCACGCCATTTGATCGTTGGACACCGTTTTCGGTTGTCATCAACTTTCGCGAGACCCAACGAATCGCCGCGCGCAGTGTTATCGCACATCACACGCGCGGAACAGATGCTGGTTACAACGGCTGGGATCTGACAATTGTTGACGGTCATCTAGAATCGCGGATGTACAGAGTCTGGCCGGGAAATGCCATGGGCGTCCGCACTGTTGAACCGATTCCAGAGAATCAGTGGCATCTACTGGTCGCAACCTGGGACGGAATGTCCAAAGCCTCGGGGCTAAAATTGTTCCTTGACGGCAAGGAGCTAGCGACAGAGGTTCTGCGTGACAAGAAAGTCAAAAGCACGAATGTCAAAGTGGATCATGGTGGGCAGTTTGTTGTCGGGCAGAGGTTCCGGGATCGAGGTCTTGCCGATGGTCAGATCGCTGACGTCCAGCTGTTTGCGCGGGAGCTAACCAAATCCGAAATCCAATTTTTGACAACGGGAGAGCCGCTTGAAATTGACGCGCAATACATTGCTGCGGTGGTTGACGATGCATCGAAGCAAGCATTGAAGGATTTGCTCGCCGCGCAAGAGGTATTTGTTGCAGCAGAAGAATCCATGGATGAGATTCCCGTTATGGATGAAACGGAAACGCCAAGACCGGCGCACATTTTGGCGCGCGGTGCGTATGACGCAGAAACGTCGGACGAGACCCTTGTTGAGCGCACCGTGCCAGGGAACATTGGCCCACCGATGAGTAAAACCGGAGATAAAGCCGATCGTGTTGCTCTGGCAAAATGGACGGTCGACCGAAAGAACCCACTTACCGGCCGGGTGATCGTTAATCGCTTGTGGGCAAACTTCTTCGGAGCAGGTCTGGTTAGAACCCCTGAGAATTTTGGCCTGCAAGGCGAACTACCGACTCATCCCCAGTTGCTCGACTTTCTTGCCGTAGATTTCATTGATAATGGTTGGGACATCAAGCGGTTTTGCAAGAACATTGTTCTTTCGGCAGCCTATCGCCAAGATTCAGTTGCATCAAAAGAGGCGCTCCAGAAAGACCCCGAGAACCGACTCTTGGGACGTGGCCCCGCGTTTAGATTGGGTGCAGAACAGATTCGCGACCTTATGCTGGCTGCCTCGGGATTGATGAACGATCAGGCCGGAGGCCCCCCCGTCTCGCCCTATCAGCCGGGTGGAGATCTGTGGAAAGAGTCGAACTCTATGTCGCCGGCGTATAAGCAATCCGTTGGCGAATCCCTGTATCGCCGTTCTTTGTACAGTGTCTGGAAACGCACGGCGCCGCTGCCAAACATGATGGCGTTTGACACCTCGAGCAGGGAAGTATGCACGATTGCTCGTTCACGAACCAATACTCCGCTTCAAGCATTGGTGCTGCTCAACGATGTGCAATTCGTCGAAGCGGCCCGATACCTAGCGCAGCATGTATTGTCGATCAAAGACAAAGACAACCAGCAAAGGATTCAAACGGCGTTCGTTCGTCTTGCGGGGCGCCAGCCGGACGAACTAGAGACCAGCACGCTGCTTGAACTATTGAACGAAGAGCAAGCGTACTATGAAGATCATCCGGACGAAGCGTCCGCGTTCGTCAAACTTGGCGATTCACCGGTCGACGAGAACGAGGATGCATCTCAACTTGCCGCTATGACGACGACAATTCAAGCCATCATGAACTTAGATGCCACCTTTACCAAACGATAACCGGCTCGCAACTGAGTCGCCGCTCCAAACGGGGGCTGGTGGCTGGGAGAATCAGATGAACATTTTTAATCATAACAGGCCATCGCAGGCTCAATTGAGTGCTTTGCTCCGTACCAATCGACGGCACTTTTTCAAAACCAGCGTTGCAGGCGTCGGAGCGATGGCGCTATCTTCGCTGTTAGGTGCATCGTCCAGTGCTGACGCTCCATCATCAGATGCCTCGCCGCAGACTCCGCACCGGTTTGGCGGGCTTGATGGAGTGCCGCATTTTTCAGCCAAAGCCAAACGTGTAATCTACCTGTTTCAGTCCGGTGGACCAGCTCAGCACGATCTGTTCGATTACAAACCGCTGTTAAATGAGCGGCATGGAGAAGAGTTGCCGCCTTCGGTGCGTGGCGACCAACGGCTGACCGGCATGTCGTCGAACCAAACCGGTTTGCCACTGGCTGGTTCAAAGTTCAAATTCAAGCAGTACGGTGAGAGTCAAGCGTGGTTGAGTGAATTGCTGCCCTACCACCGAGATATCGTCGATGATGTTTGTTTTCTTCGATCGCTGCATACCGAAGCGATCAATCATGATCCTGCGATCACGATGTTTCAGACCGGATCGCAGATCGCTGGCCGACCATCATTTGGTTCTTGGCTGTCTTACGGGCTGGGATCAGAAAATGAGAATCTTCCGGCATTTGTCGTGCTCGCGACCGCAGGTAAAGGTGGTCAGCCATTGTATTCACGCCTGTGGGGACCAGGATTCCTTGATTCACGCTACCAAGGCGTGCGGTTCCGCTCTGGCAAAGACGCCGTTTTCTACCTTTCCAATCCAGATGGGGTCTGTAGCTCTCGCCGACGTGCTCAACTGGAAAAAATCAAAACGATGAACCAGCATCAATTTGAAAAGGAACTCGACCCAGAGATCGAATCTCGAATAGCTCAGTACGAAATGGCTTACAGAATGCAAACCAGTGTACCCGAGGTGACGGATGTTTCTGGTGAGCCCGATGAGACATTTGAGCTGTACGGGGAAGACGCGCGGAAGCCGGGGACGTAC
>CAYTPS010000431.1:0-4101 GCA_964439245.1 uncultured Pirellulaceae bacterium
CATCGGTAGAACAGTCTTGAGATACCTGATTCGAGTGGCGTCAGATTCACCATCGAAAGAGTTAATCCGTTTATCAGAATGAGTGGGCGTCGGCAGTTCGCCGCCATCTTCACTGCCAGCAGGTGCCCAAGTAGGCGTTCGCAGTAAGATGATCAGTGGTATCCCCAACTGCGCCCACAGGTCCAGCATGTCGATCCACTGGAGGGGGTCGCGCATCATACTTCCGTTAGGCCAGTAGCCAAGATTCACTTCGATCCCGAGAAAAGAAATCTGCGCTCCCTGCCGCAGCAGGGAATCGGCAATCTGGAGTGGGTGAGAACCGCCGACGGCCGACGCCAGACGCTCCGCCCAAGGAAAGTCAAAACTTACCATCGTTGGAACTTCAACGTGGGAATCAGAGACCTCATTCAGAAGAGTCGTCGCCAAATCAAGCTGATTTGGATAGCTCAGATGGCGGTGCCCCATCCCGTTAAGTCCGCTGATGACATGTAACAGTGACGCCGCCGACGACAGTTGTTTCATGTGAGATCGGCAACTGGCAACAAGTAGTTTTTTTTTGGCGGCAAAGTCACCCGCGTTAACCAATTCCTCTGACATTCCGTTGACACTGGCATCAATAAACGGCCCAGCGATAACGCGCCTTTTGAGATCTTTGTCGCTCGTTGAGGCCAATTGGTCAAAGGTCATCCGAACCAATTCAAATCCCTCTTCGTCAACACCTTGCCGGACTGCTCGATTCGGACTGATTGTTTGAGCCAGCCAAACAGGATGAATCTCATCAGATGATCTGCGAAATTGGGTGACCTGCTTCCCAAATTCATCGCTCACATCGAAGATCGCATCAATCGAACAGTCCAAAGACAATTTGGCTAGGCCATCTTGTTCGACAGGATTTGAATTCAAAATGGAACTGCCAAGCAGCGTGGCTGATTCAGATACGGCAGTGTGGACTGCTGCAGGAATGACCAGTCCACCTTCCTCCCAGATTGAAATTTGATTTCGCAAGCGATTGAGCGTGCCACGTGCGAGTTCGGTCAGCAGCGGATAGGGAGTCGACTGCTCCGGCAGTGTGGCGGTGGAAATCAGCATTTCGCCGCGCGTTTCAGACCGCCAGGGGATGTAGGTTTTTCCCGATTCGTTTCGATTGCGGCGGACCGCTAAAATGTTATCTTCGGTGGCGACTTTACACGGCCATGGGATTCCGTCGATTCCGACTGTATGGATCGCGGCAGCCTGTCGGCGGTCTAGTGTCCACGATTCCGGAAGCCGGAACTTAAATTCGCCCATGAAGAGGTTCTCGATTTTGAGAGATTGGCGTCGGCGTACACGCGCGGCGCCGTTTTGCTGTTACTAGCTTGGTAATTTCTGGCCTATTGTCAATACACCTGCTATCAAGAGCATTTTCAATCACGGTAATTGATCATCCGCGGCTGCACTCACCATGAGCCTATTTTTTCGCAACATCCATTTCATGGCAACCGTTCGGGGATACCGCGGAGGATCACAATTGGTATATTCTCGGGAGGTTTCGGGGGTTAGCTGGAGGCGGATTTCCTCCAACTCTCAGGTTGCCATCAAACAGGACCCAACAACGCAGAAAATAGATCTGGAGTGCTTCGTGACACCACTTGTGAGACAGGGAAAAGTACGTGACGTTTACGATCTGGGCGAGCACTATTTGATGGTGGCCAGTGATCGGATCAGTGCTTTTGATTGGGTGCTCCCGAACATGATTCCGGACAAGGGGCGCGTGCTAACCGAGATCAGTAAATTCTGGTTCGAGCGTTTTGATGTTCCCAATCATCTAGTTTCGACCGATGTGCATTCCATCGAGTTGCCTGATGGTCTTGTTGCAGATGAGCTAGATGGCCGTGCGATGATCGTCAAGAAATGTGAAGTGGTTCCGATAGAGTGTGTGGTGCGTGGGTACCTCGTCGGTTCTGGATGGAAAGACTATCAGAGCACCGGTTCGGTTTGTGGAATCAGCTTGCCAGCGGGATTGAAAAATTGTGCCAAGTTTCCAGAAGCGTTGTTCACACCTGCGACAAAAGCCGAAGCAGGGCATGATGAGAATATTTCTTTCGAGGCAATGGCGGAGGCTGTCGGTCAAGACACTTCTGAAGAACTGAAACGGCGCAGTTTGGACATCTACCACGGAGCCCGAGACTTTGCCGCGCAAAAGGGAATCATCCTCGCCGACACCAAACTCGAATGGGGCTGGCACGACGGGGAGTTGATTCTGATTGATGAAGTACTGACTCCCGACAGCTCAAGATTTTGGCCGGCCGATTCCTATGTCGAGGGGCAAGATCAGCTGTCATTTGACAAGCAGTTTGTACGCGAGTATTTGAATTCAACCTCTTGGGACAAGAACAGCGAGCCGCCTGAACTGCCGCAAGAAGTGGTCGATAAAACGCGTGCCAAGTACATCGAGGCGTTTGAGCGTTTGACGGATTCCACTTTTCAATGGAAGTGACCGATAATTTAAATTTGGTGCCAAACGTAGAATCGCCGGAGGGACGTTATGGCAACTTCCTATAAAATGGTGCTAGCAGGAGATTCCATTCGCCCACACTTGGCGAAAAGTTCTCAATAGCTCCTCCAATCTCTTGCTGGATCGGGGTGAGTAAAACGCTTGAGCGATAATTGGCTAGGCGCCGTACGAATTAGCTGCTGGGGCCCTGCCCTTTACGTTTAATCAACGCTATCTGGAACTGGGCCGCAAACCAAAAGTATCGCAGGCTTTTGGTCGTCTAACGCAGAAGAAGCAGCTGGGGAAATCTATTGAGATCCGCTCGTCTCTGGTGTTTGCTTCTCGGTCTCCGTCTCTTCAACGACCTTTCGCTTGGCTTCGTCTTTTTCAGCTTCGTTTTCTTCGCCAGAAACATCGGCCGCGTCGTCAAGCGATGCCTCTGGGTAGGCCTTTTGGACCGCTGCCTTCAAAAGTCGGGCTCGGATCAAATTGCCGTGCATCTGGTTCGACCCTTCCTGTTGATACTGCTCGATTGCCAAGTCGTATTCTCTACGTGACTCGAACGAACGGCCAAGCAAGTATTGGATTCCTGAACGCCAACGTTCAACATCAGTTTTGCGGACGATACCGTCAAGCCAGTTGGCAGAGGTGCCGGGGTTACCATTGTCAAACAGGCATTGAGAGAGAAATAGCCCAACATCGCGGCGAACGAGTCTCATTTGTCCTTGGATAGATTTCAGTTGGCTCTCGAAGGCGAGTGGATTCTGTTCTTGGGACAAGCCAACCATTGCCATTGTATTTTCATTGGTCGCCAAGGAGTCGATTTCATCATCGGAATAAAGTAGAACCTGACAGCTCTCCACCGCGTTGCGGCGACCATGCTCCAATTCTGTTTCAAACTTACCTTTGAAGAATCGGACGCGATTGGTTCGATAGATGTGAAACTGATCGACATACCTCTCTTCGGTGGAGTACCACCGAAGGCGGTCGGCCAAGTCGTCATCGCTGGCCGATTTTGGGATCGCTTCATTGACGGCTTTTCGGAATCGGTGGGTCTGCAAAGAGATGTCCCATAACGAATTTTCGACTCCTTCAATTTCTGGAAGGCGACCAATCTCTTTGGCGGGATAAGAAGCCAAATTCAATTGTTCGTCACCGACCTGATTGGGTTCTAAGGCAGCCATCCGCTTGGAGAGCGATTCGGGTGCTACGTAGGTCTTGGCGACAAGTGATTTCAATTGCTCCTGAGCCACCCAGTACTTCGAGTCATCTTCCAAAGATTCTTTAATCGTTAAATCGAGTGAGCTGAGAAGGTTCGCATCCTCACGTACGGCCTTAAGGGTCGCAACTGAGCCAGGAGTAGCTCCCGGAATGGGAAGCCCCAGTTTTGTGTCAAACAGATAGTAATCGTCGCCGATGGCAACGCCGACCGCCCAAGGTTTTGATGTCCCTTCATCGCCAACGCACAGCATCGCCGCATCTAGACCGGCCTCACGCAGCAACATGAGGAGCACTTTAGCGCGATCGACATAGTCTCCACGACCGTAGACGAGCGTTTGCCAAGGATGGCGCTGATACCCGGTACCTCTGACGCCCGCCGACCAAGCGGTTTTTTCGGAGTTGAGACG
>CAYTPS010000432.1:0-3730 GCA_964439245.1 uncultured Pirellulaceae bacterium
GTCATCCATGGCTCGAACTTCGCGCACACAGCGGACAACAGGTTCGACGGCAAGAATCATTCCGGGACCACCACCGAAGGGGCGATCGTCGATCTTGTTGTGCTTGTCCGTCGTCCAGTCTCTCATGTTATGGACGTGAATATCAACAATCCCTTTTTGAATTGCTTTATTCAAGATGCTCTGACTCATATATCCCGGAAAGATCTCCGGAAACAAGGTCAGCACATCAAATCGCATTAGATTTCAACCACAACCTTCGGGCTGGTTAACCGCTGAGCAAAATTACTCCTTGGCTTCTTCTTTCTTTTCTTCTTCAGCAGGAGCTTCCTCTTTTGCAGGAGCGTCTGCAGTTGCTTCGGCGCCTTCGGCAGCTTCCACTTTTACGTCTTCTGTGCCTTCAGCAGGTGCCTCTGCACCTTCGGCGGCAGGTTCTGGAGTTGGCTCGGGCTTCGGCATCTCTACCGCAGCGGCCGCCTTTTTGGCACTTTCGATTGATTTTTGACGACGCTCTGAAAGCTGAGCGATGGCCTCCGCTTGAGCCTCCAAATGCGTGCCGTCTTTGCCGTACTTCTTGATCAGCGTTCCGACCTTGGGGGTTGGTTGAGCACCAACGCTAATCCAGTGAGCGATCCGTTCGCCATTGAGGATGGCTCGCGCGTCTGTGTGGGGCACCATCGGATCGTAGGTTCCAAGTTCTTCGATCACGCGACCATTACGCGGAGAACGTGCGTCCATCGCACAAACTCTGAAGAACGGACGATGGGTCCTTCCAAGTTTCTTCAGGCGGATTTTAACAGCCACTGTTTTGCCTCAAAAATAGATTTTCACAATGATTTTGACGTTTAATCGACCGATTGCCGGCAGTCCGCTAACGCATAAGCCTGTTTCGGTCGCTTTTTCAAGGATTTTCGCATATGTAAGTGTAGAACGAAACCCCATCAGACCGCGCGAAAACGAGGTCTGTGCAGAATTGGGAGATTTGAATCGCCAGTGCCGCCTCCGTCAATGCTGTTATTGAGCATTTCCCCCGAATTTCAACAAAATATGGGCTAATGGGGGCCGCACAGCTCGATCGACCCTCAACCTTCTCACACGCGCTTTGGCGGCAGCGGAATGAAGCCGGATGTGCGCTCCATATACTGACGATACGCCGGCCGGACGTTCATCTTCGATTCGTTGTTGGCTTTCCCGGTCAAGAATACCAGCGCAAAATTCATGAAGGCCGGTCCGATCAATCCCAGCCAGCCCATTGGAGCGCAACACGCGACTAGCCCAATTCCCCACCACATGCAGGCGTTGCCGAAGTAGTTCGGATGGCGTGTGTATCGCCAGAGCCCCGAATCCAGCACGGGCTTGTCCTCATACGGCCCGTCATAGTCTCGATGCTGTTTCTTGAACAACTCCAGTTGGAGGTCGCCGATTGCCTCGAAAAAGAAGCCAAATACCCACAACGCCGCACCTGCCCACGCGAGTGGCCCTACAGAGACCGAGGCATCAGCTGCCAGTCCGATGATCAGTGGGCTGCAGACCAACAGCATCGCGGCCGCTTGGAAACCGTAAACACCGACGAATGAATACGCCGGCCACCACCAACCCTTTTCTGCAATCTTTTTCCGAAGCCGCGTGTAGCGATCGTCTTCGCCGTGCCCCAAATTGCGGTGAAAGATAAACGTCGTGTACCGTACCGACCAGATCATCGGCATGGCCGCGAGCAAGATCTTAAACGGTGTTTTGGGAACGTGTAGGATCAGCGTTAGCGCGACCAGACCAAATCCCGCTCCCCAGATCAAATCAATGATGCTGGCGTCGTCGATACGCAGATGAATGAACCACACGGTGTAAACGAGTGTTGTCACCACCGCTGCGGCCAACCACAGGTTTGTTACTGCTACTTCAGGCATGATGCGTTCCGATGTGTTAAAAAGAACAACGCGCTTGCAGTACAATATCCGGTCACTGTCTCTCGCGCAACCGGACTCCGTGTACCTTCCTCCTACTTCCGCCGTCAGTTTAACGGCGTAACCACAACTCCTTAAGTATCTGGCCAAAAATGAAGAATCTTGTTTGGTTTCGCCGTGATTTGCGAGTGGAGGACAATTCAGCACTGTTCGAAGCTGCTCGGAGTTCCAAGGATGGAGTGATTGCCGTTTTCGCGATAACTCCAGGACAGTGGAAGCAGCACGACGATGCAGCATGCAAGGTTCAATTTTGGTTGGCCAATGTCGAGGCGCTTTCTCAGTCACTGGCGAAGTTGAACATTCCGCTGCTGATTTTGAAAGGTGACACATTTGCCGACCTGCCTAAAAAGATCGTCGCACTTGCGACCAAGCATGATTGCGGCAGCCTGTTTTTTAATCGCGAGTACGAAGTCAACGAGCTACGGAGAGACGATCAGGTTGCAACTGCTTGTGAGGCTGCTGGGATTGCCGTGCAGCGTTTTCACGATCGTGTGATTATTCCACCGAAAGAGATTTCGACGAAGGAAGGTCGGTTCTACGGTGTTTTCACGCCCTATCGAAAAGTTTGGGATACGAAACTGATGGAGCACGTCACTGTGCTGGCGCGTCCCAAGAAACAGAAATCTCTGGACATATCAGCTTCGGTTGTTCCCACTAGCGTAAAAGGATTCAAATCGTCATCTGACGTCGATGGACTTTGGCCGGCAGGAGAACAAGAGGCTCAGGGCAGGCTAAGTGCATTCGCCGGCCGTATCGCCGATTACTCAATGGGACGTGATCTACCAGCCCTAGACGGAACCAGCACGCTGTCAGCTTATTTGGCTGCCGGTGTTATCTCGCCAAGGCAATGTGCGGCGATGGCGTTGGCAGCCAGTGGTGGGACCATCAACGAAGAAGACGAGGGGGCGCGAGTCTGGGTTTCCGAGTTGGCGTGGCGTGACTTTTACACGCACGTCATGGTTGGTTTTCCGCGCGTGTCGAAGCATCGGCCCTTCAAAGCCAAAACCGAAGCGATCAATTGGCGAGACAACCAGGACGACCTTGAAGCGTGGCAGGAAGGACGAACGGGATATCCGATTGTGGATGCAGGAATGCGGCAACTGAATCAAACGGGGTGGATGCACAATCGCCTGCGGATGGTGACTGCAATGTTTCTGACCAAGCATCTGCTGATCGATTGGCGTTTGGGTGAGCGGTACTTTATGCAAAAGTTGATCGACGGTGATCTGGCGGCCAACAACGGCGGTTGGCAGTGGTCAGCATCGACTGGCACCGATTCGGTCCCCTATTTTCGAATTTTCAATCCGTTCAGTCAGAGTAAACGGTTTGATACTGAGGGCCACTTCATTAAACGAATGTGCCCCGAACTCGATGCTATCCCTGCTAAAGCTCTGCATGATTTGTCAAAATTGACCAAGGCGATTGCCGAGACGGGAGCGGAGTACCCTCCCTATGTGGTTGACTACAAGGAGGGCCGCGAACGTGCGTTGGCGGCGTTTAAGGCGATCTAAAAAAGGCCAATCCGCTGCTGTTTGATTCGGCGGCAGATCTCGAGAGTTCTTCGGCGACACATGAAGCATTTGCCCTCGCACGATGCGTGTCTTTTTTCGGGCGGTGTGGTTTAGGGATCGACTTCGATCAAGTTTTCGACGCGTGTCACTCCGGCGACTTTGCTGGCGATGACTTGGGCCACTTGTTTCTGGTAGAAGGTTTTTGTTCTCCCAGTGAGGATTGCGCGGCCATCTTTGCATCTGCAGCGCACATCTCTCAGG
>CAYTPS010000432.1:3740-4099 GCA_964439245.1 uncultured Pirellulaceae bacterium
AGTCTTGGCAACGAGCTCTCCGACTCTCCTCCAATCGGAAACTCAAATTCGGCAACTGGCTGTTGAACGGTTAAATTTTCGGTCGGGTTATCCATAATCCAATTCCTTGAAGGCGAAGAAAAGTAAGAGCTGCGAACAAGGTATTTTGGCTTCCACATGCATCCATGCTGTCGAAGTCGTTGGCCAAACGCAGTTGTTATGACGAGGAGAGTAGCAATCGCTGCGCCAACTTGTATTTAATTTTCATTCTCTACGATATAGATATTTCACAAACGGGCTATTCCCCAGACTTTTTTATGCGTTTTCTAGGAATACTAATTTCTAGTTAATCGAATTTTACGTGGCCCATGATCCAGGAC
>CAYTPS010000433.1:0-4098 GCA_964439245.1 uncultured Pirellulaceae bacterium
GCGGCCAAAACTTTGTAAAGCACTGCCAAACGAGTCATAGTCTTCTTTGATTAAAGACGGAACGATTTGGTCTTTGACCAATGATCTCATCTTTTGTAGCTGAGATTCGGTTGTGGGTTGAATTCTCTTGAACGCATCGATCTCCGCAACACCATGCAAACCAGCGGCTGTTGGAAATTTCATCTCTGGCACTTGCTCTGGATAGACAAGTGCGATAGGCCAATGTTCGGGAAAATCGACTCTTAAATCGATTGGAGCCACGTTTTCGGCAGGAGTCTTTCCCCGATCGACCAAGAAACCGCCCTCAAAACAGCCGAATGTGCCGATAGCCGAACGCCCTGCCCTGCCGGTTGCGATTGCCATTTCGTCTGGGTTGGCCGGCGGCAGACCGAAATGATGCTCCAGCGCAAGCGCTACTGTGATTGCCAGTTGTGTCCCTGAGCCCAATCCGTTGTGCCGGGGACAGGCTTGAATAATCGTAATGGTGATAGGGAAATGTTCCAACGGAGTCGTTGAATCAAGGGGCGCCGGCAGCAGGTCGCCGAAGTGATTGAGCCACTTTTGGACTGCACCGATAGTTGCCGACTCTCTGTCCGAGCCAACCGCATCGGCTGATTGATCCACCAAGGAGAATCGCTCCGAAGGTTGGGACATGATCGTTGTTCGAGGGTCCTGTACCATCAACCCGATGCCGCCAAACTCACGGCCAGTCAATTGTCCGATCGAAAACAGACCGAAATGCAGGCGGCTTGGTGATGAAACGGTTACAGGCATCGGGCGAGACGAGGTCGGGGCTGGCAACTGAAGTTTCAATCAGCTTAATGCACACGGCGAGACGCGTCATTGCCCCAACGGCAAATGACGCGTGAAAAAAAAGCAAGTCTCGGTTTCGTGCGATCCGCAAATAGACTACGCCAAGCCAAGTTTTTTCTTCTCTTGAGCCCACATCGCTTTGGTTTCCTCGGCTCCAGTGGCTTCGGGAACAGCATCGGTTTTGAAATCGAACCAATCGTGCTCGAACTGAATAAATCCGTGGCCGCCTGGCTTTTGGGAATTCTTGATTGCCTGCCGCGCGGTCAACGCAATGGTCGCATCAGCCAAGGCGACTGGGCCATTGCAGCGCGGTTGGTTGCCAAGATCGCCGGTGCTGATACACCATGCCCAGTGCTCGATTTCTTCTTTGTAACCACGACTGACGGGGCCCGATTGAGCCGCTTTGGCTGGTGCAGCGTCGGTGCTGGTTGTCGTGTCCAGTACGGCAACCTTACCCTTCTTCTTAACGCCTGCTTTCCACGCCGGTCCGCTGTTTGAATACAGCAGAACGTCTTTTTCTTTGTCTAGAACCAAAGTCCCTTTGGATCCCATCACGACTTCACCATATCCGCCGAAGCCGTTTCCGTTGATCGAGGAATAGGTCACGACGACTTTCTTGTTGTCAGCCTCTTCGTATGAAGGAATTGGAGTTTTAAAGCCATCTCCGTATGCGTTGATGACGTCTTTGTAACCGACATTGAAGTCGTAATCGTAGCCTTGGCCAGGAAATTCAAATGTGCAGTAGACGTGGTCTGCCGCATCGCGGTCGCGTGGGAAGATATGTCTGCCGCCGGTCGCATGCACGGTCAACGGATGTACGTGTTTCCCTTTTTCTTTGGCCAGAGCCGAGATAAAGATACTTGCCGCGTCAAGCTGGTGGCTTCCCAATTCAGCCATCAGTCCGCCACCGGTGCGATCCCACAGGCGCCAGCGGATCAGTTCTTCAAGAGCGGATCGGGTTCGACCACCGCCGGCGTAGACGTCGTCGCGCTCGATATAGCCATAGGCCGCCGCATCAACTGATTTGTCGGCGTCCATCTGAGTCCATTGAGCAATTTTGCGTTGCAGGTCTAAGCGGTCCTCGGCCGAAATCCCGGTTGAATCATAGGCGGCTCGTAGCTTGTTCAATTGGCCCATGATCTTATCGACCTTTTTCCCGTCGGCAGTCATCTCACCACCGGGAATTGGTATCGCCCAAGAATCTTTTCCGGGAAGGTTATTGCGGTGCCACTGAGCCCGGATGTGATGAAGTTCACCCAGTAGACCCCAGCGAATCAAATTGACCGCGTTGTCATACAGCACGCTGTAGTGACGCTGGTGGCCGATCGACATGAAACTGTTTGTTTCCTCAGCGACTCGAGTCATCAACTTGCACTGTGCCACGTTGTGCGCCATCAGTTTTTCGCAGAGGACGTGTTTGCCGTTCTGCATGGCGGCCACTGCGATCGGAGCATGTAAAAACAGAGGTGTGGCGATGATGACTGCGTCGATGTTTTTGTCTTGGACGGCTTCTTTCCAGTCTTGGTAGATTTTTACATTCTCCAAGGCCTCTGACTCTGTCTTCCAACCGTAAACATCCATCAACCCGCGGCGGACTTTTTTGGCGTTAGGAGATGACCAGTCGCCGTGAAAGGCGCGATGGATACTCGAAGGACGAATATCGCAAATCGAGGTTACGGTGACGTAGTCAGGGTTGATTGCCGACATCAGGACGTTGCCTTCATCACCGGTGCCTATCACGCAAACTCGTACCGGTTCGGTCGGCTTTTGGTAACCGAAATACATCGCTCCGGCGCCGGCCGAGGCAGCGATACCCGCGGCAGCCGCTCCACCTAAAAATTGACGGCGCGAGAAAGTTTTGTTGTACGAGGTCATCGCCGAGTAATAGTTCTCGGATCCGTTGGCTCGTTCTTCGGGAGTGAGCGTGTTCATTGGAGGTTCCTTCGAAGATTCAATCGTTATAAGTTGATGTTTTGGCTCGAGTGTCTTGTCTAGACGGACGCGGGCTGGACGGTATCAGGGGCGGGCTGAGAAGACGCTTTGCTGTTTTTATTTGCGGAGGACGCAGCGAAAAAGAAATCCAGCCCTGCGATTCGACCGGCACATGTCGCAAACAAAACCAACAATGCCGCCAGCTCGATCGCGTACAAGTAAGTCGGTGTGGTGCCCGGGATCCACGGTGGCTGCGTTAAAATAACTGACAACAGAAAGGCGGCCGCCGCCAGAGAGGCACAACGCGTGAATAGCCCCAGAATCAGTAGGGCGCCAACGATGGTGTCAAACCAAGGAATCACGCGATTGATGATCTTCAGCGGGCTGAACGGTTGGTCAAAATGACGGGCTGCAACAACAGGAGCGGCGCTGCCGGCTGCTTTGATTTGGTCTTCTGTTGCCAACGCGTTAATGCGTCCCTCGTAGGCGTCCCAAATGTTTTCGATACTGGCGTACCAACTGTAGAGTTTCTTTTTGCGATCGCTGGTGATCGTGTCGACTTGGTAGCGTAGTGAATCCACGTATAGGGCGGCATCAGCTTTGTTATCTCCATCGCGGTCGAATCCCTGCTCGCGATCCTCTGTTCCGTAATGAGCAACAATCTCGGCCTCGTTTTGAGAAAGCCAATCTTCTAGTTCTTTCGTCGCGTCGCTCAAAATTTCTTCTGAACGTGGAAGTTGAGATCGAATCTTAATAATTTTCTGCTCTGCCAGTTTACGGTTCTCTTCCAACTTAAGAGCTTCAGCTTCTTTGCCGGAGGCACGGGCCGTTTTGATCGCTTCGGCCATCTCGCTACGTTGTTTCTTTAGTTGCTCGACCAGTTCAGGATCCCCGAAGCGATACTGACCGGCAGCTTGGTCGCGAAAGTCTTTCCACAAAGCTAAAGTGAGTTCCGGACTTACGGTGATCGACCGGATTCCAGATGAAGACTGATCCACGGTAACGCCCAGCCGTTTCTTGCCGTCGTGATCATCCAACATCGACTTGAACTGATTAGCCAGTGGCCCCTTTGCAGATGACAAAAATCCAGATGCATCGAAACCATACTTCAGTTTGTTGGTGCCCTCTTTAAAAAAGTGGTATCCAACAGTGACTCGAAGCACGAGGATCGCGGCGAGAGCTAGGAAAAGATGAAATCGTGACAGTTGCAATGGAGAGTCCTTAGATTGAGGTACCAAATCGATCTCAAGTATAGTTTCACCCGAAACCGCAAAAAACATGCGTACAAATCAGACAAATTGTCTCAGGTTACAGAATGTTATCCAGAGTTTGAGAATTAAAGACCTTTAAGGC
>CAYTPS010000434.1:0-1427 GCA_964439245.1 uncultured Pirellulaceae bacterium
GCAAATGAAAGCGGGTGTTGTATGGGCGAATTCTTACAACCAGTTCGATCCCACGTCTCCCTTCGGTGGTTTTAAGGAATCAGGTTTTGGCCGCGAGGGTGGACTGCAAGGTCTGGCTGCCTATTTGGAGATGTAGAAATCCAAGCTTCGTTTGAATTTGAAACAAAATTATCACTTTATAAGAATCTACAAAATGGCCAAGGAAAAACGGGAAACGAAGTCAGCGGCAGCGCTTGATGTTGCGAAGACCTACAAGATGTACATTGGGGGAAAGTTTCCTCGCACTGAATCTGGCAGATACTATATCGCGGCATCTGCCAACGTTTGTTTGGCGTCTCGCAAGGATCTCCGCAACGCGGTGGTTGCTGCCAGAGGTGCACAACCCGCGTGGCAAGGGCGAACAGCCTACAACCGGAGTCAGATTCTGTATCGAGTCGCTGAAATGCTCCAAGGACGCGCGGCTCAGTTTGTCGAAGAATTGACGCTGCAAGGTCTAACCGCTGCCGCTTCGAAGAAAGAAGTGCAGGCCGGCATTGACCGATTAATCTACTACGCTGGTTGGTGTGATAAGTTCCAGCAGGTGTTCAGCACAGTCAATCCTGTCGCATCATCGCATTTCAATTTCTCAGTGCTTGAGCCTGTCGGCGTCGTGTTCGGCTTTGCATCGGCTGATTCACCATTGTTGGGGCTAGTGTCAATGGTCGCGCCGATCATTGCCTCAGGAAACACATGTGTTGTACTTGCATCACAAGCTTCACCGCTCACGGCGGTTACATTTGGTGAAGTTCTACAGACTTCGGACGTGCCCGGCGGAGTTGTCAATCTTCTGACAGGAGATCCAGATGAACTGCTCTCGCACGCGGCGAACCACATGGATATCAACTCTATCGCAGTGGACGGTTTGACTGATGATCAACGTAAGACGGTTGAGTCGGACTCCTCGGGTAACCTCAAGCGCGTCATCCGCATGTCAGAAGATTGGTACGATCTTGAGCAATCGCAGTCGCCTTATCTGATTGAAAGTTTTTGCGAACTAAAAACGACTTGGCATCCGATAGAGCAGATATCGGCATCGGGATCAGGCTATTGATCTGGCTATCTGTTGCTTGAAACCGATTGTCAAAAAAGTTTCTTGTTGCAACAGTGCAGCCTCCGTCCAGTGCAGCGACAATTGTTATCAAATTGCGGTGTTTGCAATTGCAACCGCAACAGCTAGTTTATTTGGATATACTATAGCCGCTCGCCGAAACTCTATTCGGCTTGGGCTAGTTTGAAGTTTGTCACACCTCTTCAGCGATTTCCACCGCTTAGACGCTCTACAGTTCTGTTGACTCTGAACCTGTTTAGCCCTGCCGATTTTTTCGACCACCGAGTAAGGCCTCATGCACTACCTGACCACTCTGTTGGAATTCACAAGACCTCGACGG